>PLBV01000032.1 GCA_003135455.1 Hyphomicrobiales bacterium
CGAGGTCGAGAATGACCAGGTCGGGCTTCTCCGTCATCAGCTCGAGCGCCGTCTTGGCGTTCGGCGCATCGAGCATTTGATACCCTTGCGTGCCCAGCCCCATGCGCAAGAGCTTGCGGATCGGCGGCTCGTCATCGATGACGAGCACCTTGAGGGGGGGAGCGCTCATGCCGCCGTGTTCAGTCTTTCGGTCGCCGGCGGGATGGGCAGTGTGATGGTGAACACGGCGCCCTGGCCGTCCTGCCGGTTGGCCGAAATGATGGTGCCGCCCATCGCCTCCACGAAGCCGCGNNGGCGAGCCCGAGCCCGGTGCCGGCCCGCACCTGATCGCCCTTCGGGGCTCGATGGAACTTATCGAAGATGAGCTTGAGCTCGTCGGCCGGAATGCCGGTTCCCTCATCCAGGATGTCGAGGCGCAGCCTGTCCTGATCGCGCGTGCAGCGGATGCGCACAATGGTGCCGGCTTGCGCATATTTGGCCGCGTTGTCGAGCAGGTTGAACAGCACCTGCTCGAACAGGGTGGCGTCGACCTCGACCATGGGCAGATCGGCCGCCATATCGAGCTCGACCCGATGCTGGGCTAGGATCTTGCTCGCCCGCTGCAAGGCGGTGGCGACGATCTCGCCCAGATCATGCAGCGCGGTGTTGGGCTTGATGGCGCCCGATTCGAGCTTGGTCATGTCGAGCAGATTGGCGATGAAGCGGTTGAGCCGCTCCGACTCATCGACGATGGTTCCGAGCAGGTCCGCCTTGGCCTTGTCGTCGAGCGCGGAGGCCAGGTCCCGCATCGCGCCTGCGGCGCCGAGAATGGCGGCAAGGGGGGTCTTCAGATCGTGGGAGATGGAGGTCAGCAGCGCCGAGCGGAGACGATCGGTCTCCACCGTCAGCTTGGCTCGGTCCAGATCCTCGACCAGTTGGACGCGCTCGATGGCGAGCGCCGCCTGGTCGATCAGCGCATCGAGGAGCCGGCGTCGATCCGGCGTGAGCAGTGGCCCCGGCTTGTCGCTGTCGATGCCNNCCGGTGCGCATCGGCAGGAACAGGCGCTTGGCGCCCGGCAGCGTGTCGGAACCGCGGCCGGCGGGCCGGTCATGCTCCCAGGCCCAGGTGGCGGCGGCGAGATCGGCGTCGTCCAGCATGTCCTCCGGAGGGTAGCCCGCCTTCACCGCAATAAAGCCTTCCTCGGGCAACAGCAGCACGACGCGCACCTTCAGCATGGATGCGGCTTGGAATGCCGTGGCCCAGAGCACGTCGTCGAGCGTGCCGCCGCCGGCGAGCTTGCGGCTGAAGGCGTAGAGCTGCTCGGTCGTCTGCGACCGCCCCCGAGCGGTCAGCGCCTGGGCCCGCACGCGTGCGGCGAGATTGGAGATCAGAAGCGCCACCAAAATGAAGAACACGAAGGCCGCAAGATTCTTCGGGTCGGCGATGGTGAAGGTGTAGAGCGGCGGCAGGAAGAAGAAATTGTAGCAGAGCGACGCGGCCAGGCTCGCCGCCAGCGATGGCAGCAGCCCATAGCGGACCGCGATGACCACCACGGCCACCAGGAATACGAGATCGACGTTCTCGATGCCGAAATAGGGCTGGATCGACCTGCTGACGCCAAGCGCTATGGTGACGGCCGCGAGTGCCACAATATAGGGGCGGATCTCGAAGGTCGGCGACGCCGGCGCCGTGCCCACCGTCTTTTTCGGGATCGGTTCGCCTGCGGTTGCATCACCGGCAATGACATGCACGCTGATATTGCCGGCGTGCCGCACCAGCTCATGCACCACGGAGCCATGCAGCAGCTCGAACCAAGGCGCGCGGCTCGACTTGCCGATGATGATATGGGTGACGTTGTTGGCGTGCGCGAAGTTCAGCACTTCCTCGGCGATGCGGCGGCTGCCGGGGATGGTGATCGCTTCGCCGCCTAGCCGCTCCGCCAGGCGCAACGTGTCAGCGATGCGGTCGCGCTCCGCCTCGCTCTGCTGCAGCGCGCGCGGGCCCTCCACCCACAGCGCCGTCCAGTGCGCATGCAGGCGATCGGCAAGGCGCTTGGTGTAGCGCACCAGGTCGCTAGCGCGCGGGTCCTCGCTGACGCAGACCACGATGCGTTCGCCCGCGGCCCAGGGGCCGGCAATGGCGTGCGCCTGCATATGGGTGAGCAGCTGCTCATCGACCTGCTCGGCCGTACGCCGAAGAGCGAGCTCGCGCAGTGCCGTCAAATTGCCGGGCGAGAAATAATGCTCGAGCGCCCGCTCGGCCTCTCGCGGGACATAGACCTTTCCTTCCTTGAGGCGCTGGATCAGGTCGTCGGGGGTGATGTCGACCAGCTCGATATTGTCGGCCCGATCAAGGATCGAGTCGGGCACTGTCTCGCGCACGCGGATATGGGTGATCTGCGCCACCACATCGTTGAGGCTCTCGATGTGCTGGATGTTGAGGGTCGTGAAGACGTCGATGCCGTTGCTCAGCAGCTCCTCGACGTCGAGATAGCGCTTCGGATGGCGGCTGCCCGGAACGTTGGTGTGGGCGAGCTCGTCAACCAAAGCGAGCTTGGGGCGGCGCGCGAGAAGGGCGTCAAGATCCATTTCCTCAAGCGCGCGCCCCTTATACTCGAGGCGGCGGCGGGGGATGATTTCGAGACCTTCGACCAGCGTCTCGGTCTCCTTCCGCCCATGGGTCTCGACCGCGCCGACGACCACATCGATACCGCTCTTGGCGCACGCGCGTGCCTCCTGCAGCATCTCATAGGTCTTGCCCACGCCGGGGGCAGCGCCCACGAAGATCTTCAGCTTGCCCGCGCGGCCCTCTTCGCGGCGGGCGGCTTCGAGCAAGGCCTCCGGCGATGGGCGCTGGTCCTGATCGCGACGTTGCTCTGCCATCGAGCTCCGGAGAAGGGCGGGTTTATTTTCCCGCTGCGGTGTCGAGCGCCAGATTGAGCGCAAGCACGTTCACATGCGGCTCGCCGAGCAATCCGAGGAAGCGGCCCTCGACATGGTCGCCGACGAGCTGGCGGACGCGATCTTCGGGCAAATTGCGCGCCTTCGCAACACGCGGCACCTGGAACAGGGCGGCCTCGGGCGAGATATCGGGATCGAGCCCGCTGCCCGACGTGGTCACCAAGTCGGTCGGGACCGGGGCCGAGGGGTTCTCGGCCTTCAGCTTGGCCACGTCACCCGCAACGCGGTCGATCAGCGCCTTGTTGGTGGGCCCGAGATTGGAGCCCATGGAGTTGACCGCGTTGTAGGGCTGGGCGACGCTCTTGCTCGGATCGCTTGGATCGGGGCCGGTGGTGGCGGAGGGCCGGCCGTGGAAGTAGCCGTCGCTGGCAAAGTTCTGGCCGATGAGGGCCGAGCCGATCACTGTCCCGTCCTTTTCGATGAGGCTACCTTGCGCCTGGGTGGGAAAGATCACCTCTGCGATACCCGTCACCGCGAGCGGGTAGGCGAGGCCGGTGATGAGGGTGAGCGCGACGATGAACACGATCGCGGGGCGGACCTGTTGCAACATGATGCTCTTCCTTTAAGCGAGGTGCAGGGCGGTGACGAGAAGGTCGATCGTCTTGATGCCGATGAACGGAATGAGGATGCCGCCCAGGCCGTAGATCAGGAGGTTCCGCCTGAGCAGCTGCGCGGCCCCGACTGGGCGATAGGCGACGCCTTTCAGCGCCAGCGGGATGAGCGCGACGATGATCAGCGCATTGAAGATGATGGCGGACAGGATCGCGCTTTCCGGCGTCGACAGATGCATGACGTTCAGCGCCTGCAGCTGCGGATAGAAGGCGAGGAACATGGCCGGGATGATGGCGAAATATTTCGCCACGTCGTTGGCGATGGAGAAGGTTGTCAGCGCGCCGCGGGTCATCAAGAGCTGCTTGCCGATCTCCACGACCTCGATGAGCTTGGTAGGGTTGGAGTCGAGATCGACCATGTTGCCGGCTTCGCGCGCCGCCTGTGTGCCGGTGTTCATGGCCACGCCGACATCGGCCTGGGCGAGCGCCGGGGCGTCATTGGTGCCGTCGCCG
>PLBV01000131.1 GCA_003135455.1 Hyphomicrobiales bacterium
GGCAAAGGCGCGGCGCTCAAAACCGGCTTTCTTCGCGCCCGCGGCAACGTCGTGCTCGTCCAGGATGCCGATTTGGAGTACGATCCGGCCGAGTACTCGAAACTCATCCAGCCGATCATCGAAGGCCAGGCCGACGTCGTCTATGGCAGCCGCTTCACCGGTGACAACCACCGCGTGCTCTATTTCTGGCACTCGGTCGCCAATCGATTGCTTACGCTCTGCTCGAACGCCTTCACCAATCTCAATCTGTCGGACATGGAGACCGGCTGCAAGGCGTTCCGCCGCAGCGCCATTCAGTCGATCGCGATCGAGGAGGATCGTTTCGGCTTCGAACCCGAAGTGACGGCGAAGCTCGCCAAGCAGCACTTCGTGTTCTACGAGGTCGGCATCTCCTATCACGGGCGCACTTACGCGCAAGGCAAGAAGATCGGAATGAAGGATGCGGTCCGCGCTCTCTATTGTATCATTAGATACGCGCTGTTTGCCTAGGCTAGGGCGCTCCACCCAAACCGGCGTCCGGTCGATCGCCCTCTAGTGTCGGATGGTCTGTCCGGCCCGTGCGGTACAGGATCTGCAGGTCACGCCAGTCCCAAAGCCGGTCGGCGAGCCCAGGCCTATGGTTCCAGCGCCAAACGTCCCAATCGGTGGCGCCGCGGGCATGGATGGCGCACGACACCGCGAGCAGCAGAATGACCCCGGCCAGGGCCGGCAGCGCGAGCCGGCGCGCCGCGATCGCGTCCCACGCCACCGCCACATAGAGCACCAGGAACGGGAGGGTGTCGCTCATCATGCGCGGACCGTAGGCATAGCCGCCGTACCATGCCGGCCAGAAGGCAACGAAGATCCAGAGGCCGGCGCAATAAGCCAGATAGGCCCAATCGAGCGGCGAGGCGTGCCGTTGCCGCACCCACTGCCCGAAACCATAGACGACAAAGAGCAGGATCGGACTGAAGATGAGCAAGCCCCGCTGCGGGCGGACCATCAAACCGGCAAACGCTACCCAGGACCAGGAGGCCGACCCGCTATACTGGCTCACATAAGGATTTCCGATCCAGCCGAAGGCGGAGAGGTTGTAAGCGAACATCACCAGGATGGGGGGGCCGACGCCAGCACCAGCGCGAGCGCCGCCCGCCAATTTAGGGTGAGGAGCGCGAGCGTGATGGTCATCAGCGCCAGACCCGCCGTCTGCCGGATGAGGACCGCGTAGCCGAGCGCAAAGCCCGCGAGCGCGGCGTCGGCCAAGCGGATCGGCTGCCGCGACAGGAAGAAGATCGCAAGCGAGAAGCACAGGATGAGGGGGCCGTGCTGCCAAAGCCCGCGGCTTGCGGTCGACCACATGGAGGTCCCGAGCGCGAGCGCCACCGTCGCCAGCAGCGCCGACGTCACGCTCGCCTGGCGCCGCCGCATGGCAAGATAGAGGACCGCCACGGCGGCCGCGCTGATCAGGAAGGCGGCGATATGGTCGTGTGCTCGAGGCTCGCGAGCAGGTTGCCGCCAAGCGCGTCGTTGAGCGCCACATAGGGCACGACCATCAAGGGCGTGCCGATCGGGTACTGGCTGTAGATGCCCGTGGGCGTGGTCACGAGCTGGTAGGGGAGGCCGCCGACGAGCTGATAGGCGCTCGTCGCCTTGATGGCAGGAAGCCAGGTCGAGACTTCGCCATGCAGCCCCTTGTAGAAGCTCGCCGCCACATGCATGGCGAACATGGCATCCGACGAGGTGACGATCGGCGACACGAGATAGATGAGGAAGGTGACGACGACGATCAGCGCGGCGACGCCGAGCTCGGCCCAGCCGAAATCGTGGTCCGACGGCTTGGTTGCAGCCCCGTCCATCCCACCGTCTCCCCCATGCTCTAGCCCCGCGGGCGATCAAAGCGGACGGGCGAGGGGGGAGCAAGGGAGTTTCGCGCCGATTTGGCTTGGCCCCCGCCATTTCGTCTACACTGGCCCCCAAGGATTACTGCCCCCCAAGGATTCGCCCCATGCGCCAATATCTGGACCTGCTCGCCCGCGTCCGCCTAACCGGCACGCCCAAAATGGACCGCACCGGAACCGGCACCCTCAGCCTGTTCGGCCCTCAGCTGCGTTTCGATCTTGCGTCTGGCTTTCCGCTCGTCACCACCAAGAAACTGCACGTCAAGTCAATCATCCATGAGCTGCTCTGGTTCCTGCAAGGCTCGACCAATGTGCGTTATCTCAACGAGCATGGCGTGACCATCTGGGACGAGTGGGCCGATCAGGCCGGCGAGCTCGGGCCGATCTATGGGCGTCAGTGGCGGTCTTGGCCGGCACCGGACGGGCGCCATATCGACCAGATGGCGCGGCTGGTGGATGGGCTGAAGCGGGATCCGGATTCGCGCCGCCACGTGGTGAGCGCCTGGAATGTCGGCGAACTCGACCAGATGGCGCTTCTGCCCTGTCACTGCCTGTTCCAGTTCTATGCGGCGGAGGGAAAGCTCTCCTGCCATCTCTACCAGCGCTCCGCCGACGTCTTTTTGGGGGTGCCGTTCAACATCGCCTCTTACGCGCTGCTGACCTTGATGGTGGCGCAAGTGACGGGGCTTGAGCCCGGAGAGTTCATCCACTCCTTTGGCGACGCTCACCTCTATCTCACCCATCTCGCGGAAGCCGACGCGCAACTGAAGCGCGAGCCGAAAGCGCTGCCGCGCATGGAGATCAATAGGGAGGTCACCTCGCTGTTCGACTTCGTCTATGAGGATTTCAAACTCGTAGGCTATGACCCCCATCCCGCGATCCATGCCGAGGTGGCGGTGTGAGCCTCGTATCCGACGAAGGGGAGGGCCCCGTCATCGCCCTCGTCGTCGCCATGGCCGAGAATGGGGCCATCGGCAAGGATGGTGGCTTGCCCTGGCGACTGTCCAGCGACATGCGCTTCTTCCGCAAGGTCACGCTTGGCAAGCCGGTGATCATGGGGCGGCGGACCTTCGCTTCGCTCGGCCGCGTCCTCGACCAGCGCTTCAACATCATCTTGAGCCGTGAGCCGGGCTATCGCGTGCCGGGCGCCGCGGTGGCACAAAGCCTGCTTGAGGCGCTGGAGCTTGCACGCGGGGCTGCCGCCGCCGCCGGCATGGATGAGATCATGGTGATCGGCGGTGAGGACGTGTTCCGCGAGGTCCTGCCTGCCGCGCGCCGCCTCTATCTTACCGAGGTGCACGCGGGCCCCGAGGCCGACACCTGGTTCCCGGCCTTCGACCGCAGCCAATGGCGTGAGGTCTCCCGCGAGCGGCACGAGCCGGGGCCCAAGGACGATCACCCCTTCAGCTTCGTGCTCTTGGAGCGAGTCTGAAGCTGCGGTCCCCCCGCATTGCGCGGGGCCGGTGACTGCCCTATAACGCTCCCGATCAAAGGCCCCAGGGCTGCCACTTTCCTGCCGGCAGTCTTGCCGCTTGGCGGCAGCCGCTCCTCTCGCGGGCTGCGCGCTTTGCGAACCCATCTTCGGACATCAGGAACAAGTGCATCATGCCTTGGAGCAATCAGAGCGGTGGCGGCGGCGGTTGGAAAGGCGGAGGCGGCGGCCCGTGGGGCCAGCGCCCCGGCAGCTCGGGCCAGCAGCCTGACCTGGAAGAGATCTTGCGCCGCAGCCAGGACCGGCTTCGGGCGGCCATTCCCGGCGGCCGCATGGGGGGCCCCTTCGTCGTGCTCATCGCCGTGGCCGCGATCGCGCTGATCGGCTTTTTCGGCTTCACCGTGCGGGTGAACCCCGAGGAACTCGGTGTCGTGCTCCGATTCGGCAAGTTCGTGCGCCTCCTGACGCCCGGCATCAACTTCCGCTGGCCCTATCCCATCGAGGTGGTCGAGGTGCCGAAGGTCACCCGCGTCAATCGCATCGAGCTCGGCATGCGGGGCTCGGCCGACAGCCGGGACGCGTCGAGCACCACCCGTGAGGTGCCCGAGGAGAGCCTGATGCTGACCGGCGACGAGAATATCGTCGACGTGGACTTCGTCGTCTTCTGGCAGATCAGCAACGCGCCCGACTTCCTGTTCAACATCGAGAACCCGGAGGCGACGGTGAAGGACGTGGCGGAGAGTGCCATGCGCGAGATCGTCGGCCAAAGCGACATCGAGCCGATCCTGACCGAGGCCCGCGCCAAGACCGAGGCGGCGGCGCAAGCGCTGATGCAGAAGACGCTCGACAGCTATGGCGCCGGCGTGCAGGTGACCCAGGTCCAGCTGCAGAAGGTCGATCCGCCGGCACAAGTGATCGACTCCTATCGCGATGTACAGGCCGCCCGCGCCGACCAGGAGCGGCTGCAGAATGAAGCCGAGGCCTATGCCAACCGCATCATCCCGGAGGCCAAGGGCGAGGCCGAGCGCATCTTGCAAGCGGCGCAAGGCTATCGCGACAAGGTGGTGGCCGAGGCCAAGGGTGAGGCCGACCGCTTCCTCAAGGTCTATGAGCAGTACAAAAAGTCCCCCGACGTCACCCGCAAGCGCATCTTCATCGAGACCATGGAGCATGTGCTCGCCGACACCGACAAGGTGATCGTGGACGACAAGAACGGCAGGGGCGTCGTGCCCTATCTGCCGCTCTCCGAGTTCTCCAAGAAACCTGCGGCGCCGGAGGCCCAGCCATGAGCCGAGCCACTCTCACGCTGATCCTTGTGCTGCTCGGCAGCGCCGCGGTCGTCGCTTATCTGACGATGTTCACCGTCGAGCAGACCCAGCAGGCGCTGGTGCTGGAGTTCGGCAAGCCGAAGCGCGTAATCAAGGAGCCGGGCCTCAATTACAAGGTGCCCTTCATCCAGAATGTCGAGTTCTTCGACAAGCGCATCCTCGACGTCGACACCTCCTCGCAGGAAGTGATTGCCTCGGACAAGAAGCGGCTGGTGGTGGATGCCTTTGCCCGCTACCGCATCATCGATCCCTTGCTCTTCTTCCAGAGCGTGCGCGACGAGCGCATCGCAGGCTCCCGCATCGGCGCCATCCTGGAGGCCTCGCTCAGGCGCGTGCTTGGCGGGGCGAGCTTCGCCGCCGTGGTGCGCGACAAGCGCGAGGCGCTGATGCGCACCATTCTGAGCCAGGTCAACCAGGAAGCGACCCCCTTCGGCGTCCAGATCGTCGACGTCCGCATCAAGCGCGTCGACCTGCCCGAGGCGAACATGCAAGCCATCTACAAGCGCATGCAGACCGAGCGGCAACGGGAGGCGGCCGAGTGGCGCGCCGAGGGCGAGGGGGCGTCGCGGCGCATCCGCGCCACCGCCGACCGCCAGGTCACGGTGATCAAGGCCGATGCCACCGGCGAGTCGGAGAGAACCCGCGGCGACGGCGATGCCGAGAAGAACCGCGTCTTCGCCGACGCCTATAATCAGGATCCCGACTTCTTCGCCTTCTATCGATCCATGAAGGCCTATGAGGCGGCGCTGAAGGCAGGCGACACGCGGCTTCTGCTCAGCCCCGATTCTGAGTTCTTCCAATATTTCAACAGTTCCATGGGCAAGGGCGCGTCCCAAGGCTCTGGTGGGCAAGGCTCTGGCGGGCAGGGCTCGGGGAGCCAGCGCGATCAGGCACCGGCAGCGCCGCCGGAGGCCCCGCAAGGCTCGGAAGCCGCACCAACGCCCGGCAGCACGGCTCAGGGCAGCCCGGGGGTTGGCGCCGCCCCTGCGCAGGCGCAATGACTAGGCCAGAGGCAGGATGAACGATCTTGCGGTTGCTTTGGGCCTCGTTCTCGTGATCGAAGGGTCGTTATGGGCGCTGTCGCCGAGCCTCGGCCGCAAGCTGCTGGCAGCGACGGCGGATGCGCCCGAGCAGTCCCTGCGCCTGGCAGGCGTCGCGGCGGTGACGGCCGGCGTTCTCGTGGTTTGGTTGATGCGCGGCTAGAGCATGATCCGGAAAAGTGGGAACCGGTTTTCGCAAAAAGATCATGCTCAAACAAAAAGATGAGACGCGCTGTCGCGATTCAACCTGACGCGATAGCGCTCTGAGGCGCGGGGGGCCCCGCGAGGGGCGCCCTGCCAAGCCCCGGGGATTTGCGCTACACTTGGTGCTGAGAGACCGGCTTTGATCCGCGCAAGCATCGGGAGAGTGGTTCAAGAGATGACTGAGCATATCGACCGCAGGCGCGGCCAGAGCCTTGGCGCTCCATTGCGGCGCCTCTGGCTCGTGGCGGCTTCGCTGCTGCTGCTCGGAGCCACCTTCGCGCTTGCCCCCGCTAGCTCCTTCGCTCGCGGGCCCGACTCCGTGGCCGATATTGCCGAAGGGCTGCAGGACACGGTGGTCAACATTTCCACCACCCAGACGGTGAAGGGCGGCAAGGAAGACACCCAGGTGGGGCCCGGCCCGAAAGGCTCGCCCTTCGAAGACTTCTTCAACGACTTCTTCGACGAGAAGGACAAGGAAGGCCAGCCGCGCAAGGTGAGCTCGCTCGGCTCGGGCTTCGTCGTCGATCCGTCCGGTCTCATCGTCACCAACAATCACGTCATCGAAGGCGCCGATGAGATCTTCATCAGTTTCACCAACGGCTCCAAGCTCAAGGTGGTGAAGGTGCTCGGCCACGATTCCAAGACCGATCTGGCGTTGCTCAAGGTCGAGCCCAAGCAGCCGCTCAAGGCCGCGTCTTTCGGCGATTCGGCCAAGATGCGCGTGGGCGACTGGGTGATGGCGATCGGCAATCCCTTCGGCCTTGGCGGCACCGTTACCGTCGGCATCATCTCCGCCAAGAAGCGCGACATCAATGCCGGGCCTTACGACGACTTCCTGCAGACCGACGCTGCCATCAATCGCGGCAATTCGGGCGGGCCGCTGTTCAACATGGATGGCGAAGTCATCGGCGTGAACACGGCCATCATCTCACCCTCCGGCGGCTCGATCGGCATCGGCTTCGCCGTGCCGTCCAACAGCGCGGTGCAGGTCGTCGACCAGCTGAAGCAGTTCGGCGAGACGCGACGCGGCTGGCTCGGCGTGCATGTGCAGAACGTCACCGACGAGATCGCCGAGAGCCTCGGCATGAAGGAGCCCACCGGCGCTCTGGTGGCCACCGTATCGCCCGACAGCCCCGCCGCCACAGCGGGCATCCGGCCTAGCGACGTGATCCTCAAATTCGACGGCCAGCCGGTGGAGAACATGCGCAGCCTGCCGCGCGCCGTTGCCAGCACGCCCATCGGCAAGGCCGTGCCGGTCGAGCTCTTGCGAAAAGGGGAGACGGTCGACGTCAATGTCACGGTGGGACGCCTGCCCGAGGGCGAGGATGTCGAGGAGCAGGAGAAAGGTAGCCAGAAGCAGGAGGAGATCGAGCCCGAGCACGAGGACCTGCTCGGCCTCTCCATCACCGAGCTCACCGACGAGCTGCGCGGCAAGTTCAACATCGGCAAGACGGTCGAAGGGGTGCTGATCACGGCGGTCGATCCCGATAGCCCCGCGGCGCAGAAGGACGTGAAGGCGGGCGATGTGATCGTCGAGGTGACCCAGGAGAAGGTGACCGACCCGCAAGAGGTGCTGGCCCGAGTCGCGGCGGTCAAGAAGTCGGGACGGAAAACAGTGTTGTTGCTGATATCCGACGCCAAAGGCGGGCTCCGCTTCGTCGCCGTCCCCATGGGCTAAAGCATGATCCGGAAAAGTGGGAACCGGTTTTCCGAAAAGATCATGCGTCAAAAAAAGCGCACCGGGCCCGAAGAGACGACGTGACCGGTCGCCAACATGGCCGGCCATCGGCCATCCTCATCGCCGGGCCGACGGCGAGCGGCAAGTCGAGCGCGGCGCTCGATCTTGCGTCGCGCCTGCGCGGCACCATCATCAACGCCGATTCCATGCAGGTCTATGGCGAGCTCAACATCCTCACCGCCCGGCCGGAGGCGGCCCATCTCGTCAAGGCGCCCCACCGGCTTTACGGCACCGTGTCGGCGGCGGACGCCTATTCCGTCGGCCGCTGGCTCGCCGACGCGGCCACCGCCATAGACGAAGCGCGGGGCGAGCGGCGCCTGCCGATCTTGGTCGGTGGCACCGGCCTCTATTTCAAGGCGCTTAACGAGGGGCTGGCGTCCGTCCCGGATATTCCTCCTGAGCTCCGCCGTCATTGGCGCGACGAGGCGGATCGGCTTGGCGCTCAGGCCCTGCACGAGCTGCTGGCTGCGCGCGATCCGGGCATGGCGACGCTGATTCCGCCTTCCGACCCGCAGCGGGTCTTGCGCGCGCTCGAGGTGATCGACGCAACCGGCGTGTCGCTGGCCGAGTGGCGCCAGTCCAATGCGCCTCCGCACCTTGCCGCGGCCGACACGCTGAAGCTCGTCATCGCGCCCGAGCGGGACCCTCTCTATGCGGCGATCGACGCGCGCTTTGACCTCATGCTGGCAGCGGGCGCGGTCGAGGAGGTGCGGCGGCTCGCCGAAGCCGGGCTTGACGACGGCTTGCCGGCCATGCGCGCCCATGGGGTGCGCGAGTTGGCCGCTTACCTTGCCGGCACGACGAGCCTAGAAGAGGCCGCAGCCAAAGCCAAGACCGAGACGCGCCGCTACGCCAAGCGGCAGATGACGTGGCTGCGCCGCTATATGGCCGATTGGGAGTGGTTTCCCGACGCCGCGTCGGCGGTCGAGGCTGCGAGCGTGCTGCTGGTAGCGGCTAGACCGTGACTTGCGTGCCGATCTCCACCACCCGGTCGGTGGGCAGCTGGAAATAGCTCGAGGCGTCGTTGGCGTTCTGGGCGAGGAAGATGAACAAATTGTCCTGCCATAGCGGCATGCCCGACCGCGCGTCGGGCCTGACTGACCGGCGTGACAGGAAGAACGAGGTCGACATGATGTCGAAGGTCCAGCCGAGCTTTCGCGCGATCGCCAGCGCCTTGGGGACGTTCGGGCTCTCCACGAAACCGAAATGCAGGATCACGCGGCGGAAGCTGTCGCCGAGATCCACCATTTCCACGCGCTCCCGCGTTGGAACGCGCGGGATGTTCTCCATGACGATGCTGAGGATGACGTTGTGTTCGTGCAACACCTTGTAGTGCTTCAAGCTGTGCAGCAGCGCCGTCGGCGCGCTGTCCGGCACCGAGGTGAGGAACACGGCGGTGCCCGGTACCCGATGAGGCGCGCTCTTGCGCAGCGATCGAATGAGAAGGTCGAGCGGCGTCTCCAGCCGCCGGGTCTTGGCGGTAAGGATCTCCGCTCCGTGACGCCAGGTCAGCATCACCACCGTCATCAGCCCGGCGACCAGGAGCGGCGCCCAGCCTCCGTCGGCGATCTTGAGCAGATTGGCGGAGAGGAAGGTCGAGTCCACCACCAGGAACGGCACGATCAGCGCCGCCGCCGCCCAAGGTGACCACTGCCAGACTTTCCAGATCACCACGAAGGCCATGCAGGCGGTGACCACCATGGTGCCGCTCACGGCGATGCCATAGGCCGAGGCGAGCGCGCTCGAGCTGCGGAACAGCGCGACGAGCAGCAGCACGCCGACAAGCAGTAGGAAATTGATCCGCGGCATGAAGATCTGGCCGAAGCGGGATGCCGAGGTGTGGCGGATCTCGACCCGGGGCAGGAGCCCGAGCTGGATGGCCTGGCTCGTCAGGGAGAACGTGCCGGTGATCACCGCCTGGCTCGCGATCACTGTCGCTGCCGTCGCCAGAATGATGGTCGGCACCAGCGCCCAGCTCGGCACCATCCGGTAGAAGGGATTCTCGATGGCCGCGCTGTCGGCCAGCACCAGTGCGCCTTGTCCGAGATAGTTGATGGCCAGCGCAGGCAGAACGAGAAACAGCCAGGCGCTTTGAATGGGCCTGCGTCCGAAATGGCCGAGATCGGCATAAAGGGCTTCGGCGCCGGTGACGGCGAGAAAGACGGCGCCGAGTGTCGCCAGCCCGACCGGTGCATGCATACGGAGGAAATCGATCGCATAGAGAGGATTGAAGGCGACGAGCACGCTCGGATTTGCCGCGACGTGAACCAGCCCCGCCACGGCGATGAAGATGAACCATAGAGTGGTGATAGGGCCGAACAGCGCCGCCACCTTTGCCGTTCCGCGCGATTGCCCGACGAACAGGATTACGAGGATGACCGCGGTGACCGGAACCACATAGCGCGCGAGCGGTGGCGCCACCACCTGCATTCCCTCGACGGCGGACAGCACCGAGATGGCGGGTGTGATCAGCGCATCGCCATAGAACAGGGCGGCGCTGACGATGCCGAGCAGCAGGACGATGCCGCTATGGCGGCCGAGAGAGTTGCGCGCCAGCGCCATGAGCGCCAGCGTGCCACCTTCGCCGCGGTTGTCGGCGCGCAGCAGGATGAGCACATATTTCACGGTCACGATCAGGATCAGCGCCCAGAGGATGAGCGATTCCACCCCGAGCACGACCTCGCGCGTCACCGTGCCCGTGGTGCCCACGGCCGCGTGCATGGCCTCGCGGAAGGCGTAGAGCGGGCTGGTGCCGATATCGCCGTAGACGACCCCGAGACAGCCCAGCACGAGCGCGGCCTTGGTCCTGGGCGAGTGCGCTTCGGCATCCGCGTCGTTGACAGCAGAAGTTTCGGATAGAACCCGCGGCATGCGTACCAATGCGAGTGGGAGGTGCTCTAGAAGTCGAGGCGATAACGCCGTCAAGGGCTGAGGCGATCCAACGCGGCGCTAGCACATAGGCGTTACGGCGCCCGTTGTCCAGCCGACGCTGGTCCACAGCGCGACCAGGGAAGCTCGGCGGAGGGGAAGACGGCGGTAATAAAACGCCACTATAAGGGTGCTTTTGCGCAACTTATGGAAAGAGAAGTCCGGATGAATTTTGCATTCATTCGCCTTTGGCGTTGACCCGCTCCCATCTAAGGCCTTAGGGTGCCCCACTTTTCCAGGGCCCTTCCGAGCCGTTCCCTCGTTGTGCGAGAGAAGGGAGGGCCTCTCGGAGGCTGCTTTTCTCCTGTGAGCTCTCGGAGGCTGCTCTTCTCCTGTGAGGATGACATGTCACGCGCAATGACAGGCGCCGAAATGGTGTTGCAGGCTCTCGTTGATCAGGGCGTGGAGCATATTTTCGGCTACCCCGGCGGCGCCGTGTTGCCCATCTATGACGAGCTGTTCAAGCAGGACAGGATCAAGCACATCCTGGTCCGTCATGAGCAGGGCGCGGTGCATGCTGCCGAAGGCTATGCGCGCTCGACCGGCAAAGTCGGCTGCGTCCTGGTCACCTCTGGCCCTGGCGCCACCAATGCGGTCACGGGCCTCACCGATGCGTGGATGGATTCCATCCCCATCGTCTGCATCACCGGTCAGGTGCCGACCCATCTGATCGGCAATGACGCATTCCAGGAATGCGACACCGTCGGCATCACGCGGCCCTGCACCAAGCACAATTATCTCGTCAAGGACGTGAATGCCTTGAGCCGCGTTCTGCATGAGGCCTTCTATGTGGCGCGATCGGGCAGGCCCGGGCCGGTCGTCGTCGACATCCCGAAGGACATCCAGTTCGCCAAGGGCGACTATGCCGGGCGCACCAACTCCCAGCATAAGAGCTATCGACCTCAGATCGAAGGCGACCCCAAAGCGGTCGCCATGGCCATCGAGCTGATGGCCGGCGCCAAGCGCCCGCTCTTCTATACGGGCGGCGGGGTGATCAATTCGGGCCCCTTGGCGAGCCAACGTTTGCGTGAGCTGGTGCACCTCACGGGCTTCCCGATCACCTCCACCCTGATGGGGCTGGGCGCTTTTCCTGCTGCCGACAAGCGGTGGCTCGGCATGCTCGGCATGCATGGCACCTACGAAGCCAACAACGCCATGCATGATTGCGACGTGATGATCTGCATNNTCAACAAGAACGTCAAGGTCGACCTGCCCATCGTCGGCGACTGCGCCCATGTGCTCGGCCAGATGCTCGAGGCCTGGCAGGCGAAGAAGCCCAAGATCGACAAGCCGGCGCTCAAGGCGTGGTGGGCGGAGATCGACCACTGGCGCGCGCGGAAATGCCTCTATTACAAGAAGCGCGACGACGTGATCATGCCGCAATACGCCATCGANNTCGACATCGCCGGCGAAGCCTCGGTGCTGATGACCATGCAGGAGATGTCGACGGCGGCCCAGTATGACCTGCCGATCAAGATCTTCATTCTCAACAACGAATATATGGGCATGGTGCGCCAGTGGCAGGAGCTTCTGCATGGCGGCCGCTACTCCCATTCCTACACCGCCGCGCTGCCCGACTTCGTCAAGCTGGCGGAAGCCTATCAAGGCGTCGGCATCAGGGCGGAGAAGCCCTCGGAGCTCGACGACGCCATCCGCGAGATGATCGCCATCGATAGGCCGGTGATCTTCGATTGCCGCGTCGACAAGACCGCCAACTGCTTCCCGATGATCCCGAGCGGCGAGGCCCATAATCACATGCTGATGGGCGACGACCTGACCGAGGAGGATCTGGAGAACGCCATCACCGAGGAAGGCAAGGTGATGGTGTGACCGGTACCGGCTCGGCTCCCATGCGGACTCTGCTCAATTTTCTTCTGGGCCTCAGGGCCATCATGCTCATCGGCTCCCTTGGCGCCGTCATGGGCTCCCTGGTCATGTTCTTCCAGGGCAGCCTCTATCTCTATGAGGCCTGGCATCGGCTGTTGGAGCCGGGCAGTGTCGGCGGCAAGCAGCTCACCGTGCCCGTGCTCGAGGCGGTGGACTCGTTTCTGTTCGGGATCGTGCTGGTGATCTTCGCCTATGGCGTGGCCATCGGCTTCGTCTTCACCCTGCCGGAAGGCTATGGCCAAAGGCTGCCGGCCTGGATGAAGGTGGCAGGCGTGGGACAGCTGAAGGAGACGCTGACCGAGGTCGTCATCGTCGTGCTGATCGTCATCTTCGCCCGCACGGTGGTCGAGGCCGAAGGCAAGTTCGATCTCACCATGCTCGTCTTGCCGGTCTCGATCCTGCTCATCGCTGCGGCGTTGCGGCTGATCGATTTCGCCGGGGCAAAACACGCAAGAAGCGAGGCGGTTTTGGGTCAGGATGCGGCTCCCGCACCCAAGCCTGGACGCAAACCATGAGCAAGCAGCCCGGATCAGCCTATTCGCTCGACAAGCGCGAGGAGAAAAGCGAGACCCACACCATGAGCGTGCTCGTCGACAACGAGCCGGGCGTGCTCGCCCGCGTCATCGGGCTCTTCGCCGGGCGCGGCTACAATATCGACTCGCTCACCGTGTCGGAGACCGAGCACGAGGCGCATCTTTCGCGCATCACCATCGTCACCTCGGGTCCCCCCATGGTGATCGAGCAGATCAAGCACCAGCTGGAGCGGCTCGTGCCGATCCATTCGGTCACCGATCTCACGGTCATGGGCAATCCCATCGAGCGCGAGCTCGCCATGGTGAAGGTCGCAGGGAAAGGCGAGAAGCGGGTCGAGGCGCTGCGGCTCGCCGAGGCCTTCCGCGCCCAAGTCATCGACGCCTCGACCGAGCACTTCGTCTTCGAGATCACCGGCAAGCAGTCCAAGATCGAGCAGTTTATCCTCTTGATGCAGCCGCTTGGCCTGGTCGAGGTCTCCCGCACCGGCCTCGCCGCCATCTCCCGCGGCCCCGAGCGGATGTGATCGTAATGGCAAGCCTTGTTTATGCGATCGGCGCCGGTATCGTTGGAGGAATCAAATCGCCGCTCGTTCTCGCCTTCTTGCAGCAGTACGTCATCTGGAAGCCTCAAAAGCGGATTGAAATAAAGCAGGCTGCATTTGATGAAGCGGTATTAGCGCTGGCCATGTATGAAGTTGATGCGTGGGACATTGACCTCCAAGCAAATAAGCCCGTATCGGGCGGAGTAACACCGACGACCCACTTCAGGACAGAGACGAAAAATCAGATTCAAAAGTCACTTGCTTTGGTTGAAGCATTCTTTAGCCCCGAAACTTTCTCGGCTTTCTCGGATGCGCTCTCAAGCGGGCTTTCGGGTCGAGGGGATACCTGATGAAAGGCACTCGAAGCGAAGGACCGATGCGCTACGGCGGANNAAGCGAAGCTTGGCAATGAAAGTCAAAATCGAAAAATGGGGCGATGGTCTCGGCATACGACTGCCGAGCGAACTCGTCGCGGACTCCGGCCTCAGCAAAGGGCAGGTCGTCGAGATCAGCGTGAAAAACGACGCGGTCGAGCTGCAAAAGGCATCCCCCATACGGCGCTACTCCTTAGAAGAGTTGGTTGCGCAGATGAAGCCGGAGAATGAGCCGCCATTGGTCGACTGGGGCCCGGACGTTGGTGCCGAGATTCTCCCGGAGGATGAGTATTCGCGCGGCGAGATTACCCTGGACGATCTGCTAAAAAAGAAGTCCGAGTCGGACCGCTCAGTGTAATGCCGCTGCGCTAATATCGCTTCTCGTCATGGCCGGGCNNCGACAAGCGCGGGCATGACGGTTGGGGTGAGGGTTTCCGAGTTGGCTCCCGCCTCTTGGGCCAGACCCCTTGCCAATCGCCCCCCCGGGCGTCACAAACGCGCCACTGAAGCAAGCATTAGCCAAACCTAGGGCAGGGGATTTGTCGTTATGCGCGTCTATTACGATCGGGATGCCGATCT
>PLBV01000114.1 GCA_003135455.1 Hyphomicrobiales bacterium
CTCGACTTCTACGTCGGCGTGCTGGGGTTCGAGAAGGGAATGGACGTCGCGTTCGGCCAGGGCGAGCGCTGGGTGGAGGTCGCCCCGAGCGGCGCCTCGACCTCCATCGCGCTCATGCGCGCTGGCGACGGACAGCCCGCCGGAGTCGACACGCGCCTGCGCCTGACGACCAGCGATGCTCACGCCGATCATGCGGGCCTGCTGGCCCGTGGCGTCGACGTCGAACCGGGCGTCATGCCCTACCCCGTTCNNGCCTGATCATCGTCGAGCGGCCCACGACCGCCGAGCGTCAATGAGAAAGCATTCTTAGCCTTCTCGCAAGCATCCTCGGCCTGTTCTGAGGCCGTTGGGCAGCCTACGCTGGGCGTGATGACCACCCTGGCGCGATCCACTCAGCCCCGGTCCCTTCGAGTCTGCGATCTGTCGCGGCGGGCGCTGCTCATCTGGCCGCGGCTCGACACGAGATCACTCTCGAGATGCGGCTGTGATCCAGACCGGATCGCNNAGCCGCCGTTCTACTTCGGCTGACGAGGCAGGGAGTCCGGCGCATAGACTCGGCTTGATGCCCGTGCTTCGACTGGTTACCGATGTCACTCCGAGCGACTGGGTTGCAGCGGGCGTTGGACCGTTCGGATCGGGCGTGGGTGCATTGGTCCCGCGCGGGTTCGAGGCCTACGCCCGGATCCTGCACCCAGCCCTGACTCGCGATGGCGCGCCGGTCCGCTGGGATGCGATCGCGCGGTGGTCGGGCGGGGTGGCCCATCCGATGGCCCAGTTCGAGCCGCTTGCCCGCCGGCGGCCCGGAGGGCAGCCCCTACACCCGCCTGCACGGCCACTCGTTCCGCGTCGAGGCGACGGTGCGCGGTCCGGCCAGGCCGCCGGTCGGCTGGGTGGACGATCTCGGCGCCCTCGACGCGGCGCTGAGCGAGATCGCCGCCGGCCTCGATCACGGCATGCTCAACGACGTCCCCGGCCTGGAGAGCCCCACGCTCGAAGCCCTCTGCGTCTACTTCGCCGGCCGCCTCAAGGCCCGCTTCCCCGGCCTCGCCCGCATCGCCGTCTCCCGCCCCAGCATCGGCGAAAGCTGCGCGATGGAGGTGCGCCAAAACGGCGCCGCCGAGCCTGCTGACCTCAGTTGACAGCGCGAGCGGCTATGGTCGTGGCCCAGCACAGGACCACGGCGATGCGTGACCCCGCCTACGCGGCGTTTTCGGCCCTCGATCCATTCTTCGACATCGTCATGCGGGGCCTGGCCGGCCTGGTCGACGGCGACCACTACTTCGACACGATCGCAGACAACGCCGTGTTCGAGTTCCGCTATCGCTTTCCGGGATACCCGACGAAGGTCGTGGGCCGTGAGGCGCTCATGGAGCTGTATTCGGGCTACGGGAATGGCATGAGGTTGCACGGTGCGGGCGCACTGGTGGTGAACCTCTCCCAGACCGCGGGCGTCGTCACTCTCGAGTACGAAGTCCAGGGCGCCGCCGTTCGCACCGGCAAGCCCTACGAAAACCGCTTCGTCTCGGTCGTCACCATCGAGGACCGGAAGATCGTGGGCTGGCGCGACTACATGGACTCGCTGGCGGCGATGGACGCTTTGACCTAGTCAGCCCGGATCCTTGTCGTGGATCCTTGTCCCCACTGGGAGCTGGACCCAGGGGTGGCGGCGGCAGTCGTAGACGGAAATTGCGGGGGGCGGGAAGCTGGGGTCGGCGAAGGCGCCCACGGCGACGGAGACGCCGGCGTGTTCGAAGCCTTCCTCGGTGTGGAAGAGGTTGGTTCCGCAGACCGGGCAGAAGCGGAACCTGAACTTTGCGCCGGCATCGCCAGTGCGGACGTACTCGGTCGCGGCGCCGGCGACCCTGTAAGGCGCGGCGAAACCGGCCAGCGCCGCGAACACGCTGCCGGTGCGGCGCTGGCACGCGAGGCAGTGGCAGACGGAGACGCGGATCGGATCGCCCTCGACGGTGGCGCGGAGCTGCCCGCAGCTGCAGGAGGCCTCGCGCGCCATCAGTCGAGGAACTCGTCGCGGACGCTGCCGAGGCGCGTCCCGCCGTGCTTCGGGAAATGGTCGCGGCCGATGACGTCGACCTCGAAACCCGGATAGATCGCGTAGAAGCGGCGCGACTTCCACGCCGTGACGTTGCTGCCGTTCTTCATCGCCCGGTCGAACGGATAGTGCGGCATGCGCATCCGGTCGTCGCGCACGTTGCGTCCGTCGAGATGCTTGATCACGACCGGAAACCCTTCCACTCGTTCGATCCGCCGCTCTACCGAGCCGACCGTCGCCACAAGAGCGATCCTAGAACAGCTTTGTCTCCTCAGGTGTGCCGAGATGCTCGCGTCCGAGCTTCGTGATCGTGCGGCCGCGCGGTGTGCGCTGGATGAATCCGAGCTGAAGGAGATACGGCTCGTACACATCCTCGATCGTGTCCGGCTCCTCGCCGAGTGAGACTGCGAGCGTCGATAGCCCAACGGGGCCGCCGTCGAACTTCACCACGATCGTGCGCAGGAGCTCGCGCGCCTCGCCGTCGCGCTCGACGTCGAGCCGGTCAAGCGTCTTCACCGGCGACGCGGCCTGGCACTCGGTGGAGCGGAAGGTGGTGAAGTCGTGATGGCCGATCAGCGCCTCAGCCGCATCCTCCATCGCGTCGGCATCGAGGATGCGGAAGACGCCCCAAGCGCGCTCGCGGTCGAGCGCAAGCGGCGCCCTTCGATCGACGATGCGGTAGAGATAATGGCGTGCTTTGGCCGAGAAGCGCGCGTCGAAATCCTCGCCCACGAGGTCGCAGGCGAGCACGCTGATGGGATCGGGCCGCACTACCGCGTTCAGCGCGTTGCGCACGGTGGCGGGAGGCCAGTCCTTGACGAGGTCCACATGAGCAACCTGGCCAAGGGCATGCACGCCAGCATCGGTGCGCCCGGCACCGCGGGGGATCGCATCGTCGCCGGAGAAGGCCTTGATGGCTTGCGCGAGGCGCCCCTGCACCGAGGGGCCATTCTCCTGCATCTGCCAGCCCACGAAGGGCGTGCCGTCATATTCGAGGGTGAGCTTGTAGCGGGGCATTTGGGACGAGCTTAGCGGATGACACCGGCAGCGCCGAGACTTGAGCCCCGCAAGAACTCTTCGGCGCTCATGGGTCGCTTGCCGGCACGCTGCACTTCAAGGAGGCGTATTGAGCCCACCCCGCAGGCGACGGTGAACCGATCGTCGAGCAGGGTGCCCGGGGCGCCTGAAGCCTCGGCAAGGGTGGCGCGGAGCACCTTGATGCGTTCGCGCTTCCCATTGCGCTCGACCTCGAACCAGGCGCCCGGGTGAGGCGACAGACCGCGGATGCGATTGTGCACCTCGCGCGCGGGCTGCGACCAGTCGATGCGCGCCTCCTCGGGTTTGATCTTGTCGGCGCAAGTGACGCCGGTGTCGCTTTGCGCATGGCAGTGGAGGCTGCCCTCTGCCAATTCGGCAAGGGCGCGCACCATTAGGCCGGCGCCGAGAGAAGCGAGCCGGTCATGCAGCTCGCCCGCCGTCTCGCACGCGCCGATCGACACCTGCTCGGCCAGGCAGACGGGGCCGATATCGAGCCCTTCCTCCATGCGCATCACCGCGACGCCGGTCTCGACGTCGCCCGCCATCACGGCGCGTTGGATCGGAGCCGCACCCCGCCAGCGCGGCAGGAGGGAGGCGTGCAGATTGAAAGCGCCGTGGCGCGTTGCGTCGAGGAGCGCGCGCGGCAAGATCAGCCCATAGGCCACGACCACAGCGGCGTCGGCGCCAAGCGCGCGGAAGCGATCTTGCTCGGACGCCCCCTTCAATCGCTCCGGCGTGAGAACTGGAAGCCCCGCGGTCTCGGCGAAGACGTGCACCTGAGATTTCCGGGTTGCCATGCCCCGACCGGCCGCGCGCGGCGGCTGGCTATAGACCGCAGCGACGTCGTGGCCCGCGGCGAGGAGCGCAGCAAGCGTCGGCACGGCGAAATCCGGCGTTCCCATGAAGATGATGCGCAGCATCGGGCGCCCCACTACCGCCTGCGGCAGGGGGGGTGTCGGGAGGGGGTTAATGTCATTGCCAGCAATGCTCCGCTTAAAGCGCCTGGTCGGCGCGGCGCGTCTTGGTCAGCTTCTTCACGATCATGTCGCGCTTCAGCCGCGACAGATAGTCGATGAACAGCACGCCGTTCAAATGATCGATCTCGTGCTGCACGATGGTCGACCAAATGCCCTCGAGCTCGGTCTCGGCGGGCTTGCCCTCGCGGTCGAGGAAGCTCACCTTAGTGCGCGCCGGCCGCTCGACCTCGGCGGTGACGTCGGGGATCGACAGGCAGCCCTCCTCATGCAGGCGCAACTCGTCCCCGCGTACGATGATCCTTGGGTTGACCATGATCAGCGGCTCTTTCGGATCCTCGTCGCGGGAAGGGTCCATGACGATGAGCCGGCGCGAGATGCCCACTTGCGGCGCGGCGAGGCCGATGCCCGGCGCGTCGTACATGGTCAACAGCATGTCATTCATCAGCCGGCGGAGCGCGTCGTCGACGCGCTCGATCGGGGCCGCGACCTTGCGCAGAACCGGATCGGGCACGGTGATGATGGGAAGGATGGCCATGGGAGGGCTTCAGATAGGGAAAGGGCGGGGTGGGGTCAATCATGGCAACGCGGGCGATCTCCCTCCCACTGTAAGGGACAGCGCCAGGGTGGGGGTCGGGTTGAACACTTTTGCGGCCATTGACCCCCACCCGGCTCGCGGTTGGCGTGCCACCCTCCCCCTGCAAAGGGAGGGACATTGCAAATGTTCCTGTTTTGGTCTGGCCGTCGCCCGAATCGCGTTATAGCTTCGGCCCATGGTGGACATTTTGCGGGTCGGCAGCCTAGACCTCGATCCCATGCTCATGCTGCTGGCGCTCGCCGGCCTCGCCGTCGTGGCATTGCTTGCGCTCGTCATCGTCAGCGCGCTCAATATGAGCCGGCGGCGGCGCGAGGCTTCGGCGCAGGACGCGCAACTCGCCGAGCTTAAGGTGCGGCTGCAGGCCTTCGCCGAGTCGAGCGTGTCGCGCCATGGCGACCTCGCCCGCGCCGTCAATGAGCGGCTCGACCGGGTGAGCCAGCGGCTCGGCACCGATATGACCGAGACCACGCGCAAGACCACCGACAGCCTCTCCAAGCTCCATGAGCGGCTTGCCGTCATCGACACCGCGCAGAAGAACCTGACCGAGCTCTCCACCAACATGGTCTCCTTGCAGGAGATCCTCGCCAACAAGCAGGCGCGCGGCGCCTTCGGCCAGATGCGCATGGAGAACATCGTCAAGGACGGGCTGCCCAAGGGCGCCTACAGCTTCCAGCCGACGCTCTCCAACGGCAAGCGGCCGGACTGCCTGCTGCATATGCCGAACGCGGCGGCGGGGGTGGTGATCGACGCCAAGTTCCCGCTGGAAGGCTTCGAGGCCTTCCGCATTGCCCGCCGCGAGGATGAGAAGAAGGAGGCGGCGCGCCGCGTGCGCGTCGATGTCGGCCGCCATGTCGACGCCATGGCCGAGCGCTATTTCATCAGCGGCGAGACGCAGGACACCGCCATCCTGTTCGTGCCGTCCGAGTCGATCTATGCCGATCTCGCCGAGCATTTCTCCGACCTCGTGCAGAAGGCGCATCGCGCCCGCATCGTGATTTGCGCGCCCAACATGCTGATGCTCGCGGTGCAGACCATGCAGGCGATCCTGAAGGACGTGAAGATGCGCGAGCAGGCCCACCTCATCCAGCGCGAGGTGGCGATGCTGATGGACGACATGGGACGGTTGCGCGAGCGGGTGCTCGACCTGCAGCGGCATTTCGGCCAGGCCAATGGCGATATCGAGAAGATCCTCACCTCCTCGGAGCGCATCGCGGGCCGAGGGCGCAAGATCGAGACGCTCGATTTCGAGGGAGAGGCACAGGCGGCGATCGGGGGTGATCGTGTCGCGCCGCCTGCTGCCGCTTCACCCCGGAGGGTGGAGGAACAGCGCCGCCCCACAGTCACCCGCCAGCCCGATCTGCTCGCCGGGGAGTAGGCTTCCGATGCTGACGGAGATCGTGGTCGGCGGCGCGACCAGTCTGGTCAATCTCGTCATCCATGCGCTGCTCATCACCGCCGCCTCCCATGCCGTTCTGGGCCTTTCGGTGCGCGACACGCAGCTGCCGCTCTATCTGCAACGCGTGATCGTCATCGTCGCCACCGGCGCGCTGCTCGTCGCTGGCCATCTGGTGGAGGTCATGCTGTGGGCCTTAACCTACGAGATCGTGGGTGCGGCCCCGCCGGGCACCGACCTCGTCTACTTCGCCTTCGGCAACTACACGACGCTCGGCTATGGCGACGTGATCCCAGTCGAGGGGTGGCGCATTCTTGGCCCCATGACGGCGCTGAACGGCATTTTGCTGATCGGCTGGTCCACGGCGCTGATTTTCCAGGTTCTGCGCCGCACCAACCCCGAATGGGGCAAGCGCTAGAGCATGATCCGGAAAAGTGGAAGCCGGTTTTCCGAAAATGCTCAAACAAAAAGCTAGAGCGCTGTCGCGATTCTTTCTCACGCGATAGCGCTCTAAGACCTCGGCCCATGAGCGAATAGCCGCCATCCTCTAGGTGCTCGCCGAAGGCGAGCCTCAAAGGATGAACGGTCCGGGGCCGTCGCCCTTCGAGGGCCGCGCAAGCGCGGCCACCTCAGGGTCGTCTAGCGCGTTTACTGCCGGCCGCCGCGCGAGACGCGCTCGATCTCGGCGCGCACGATGCGCTCCACCATGCCGGGCAGATTGTCATCGAGCCAGGACTTGAGCAATGGCCGCAGCATTTCCTTCACCAGATCCTCGAGCGTNNCGCCATATCGCATGCCTTCGAGCTTCATGCCGTCGGGGTCGAGGAAGAACACCGCGTAATAGTCGTCGTAATACTCCCCCGCCGGATCGACGATGGTCGCGCCCTGCTCTTCGAGGAACGCTTGCAGCGCATCGACGTCAGCGCGGCTGCGGAGGCGAAAGGCATAGTGGTGGAAGCCGATATCGCCCTTGCGGTATGTGTGCTTTCTGCCTTCCTCGTCGGCTTGGCTGATCCAGAACAGGGTCTTGCCGTTGGCCCAGCCCATCATGCCCTCATATTCGGCCTCCACGTCGAAGGCGATAAACTTCATCAGCGGCACGTAGAAGGCCTTCGATGTCTCGAAGTCGCCGACGCTGAGCACCAGATGGTCGACGCCGACAACTTGAACCATGTTGCTCTCCCTTGTTGCGCTCGGGAACGGCGTGTGAGCGCCGCTCCGTCGTCATTCCCGCGAAAGCGGGNNGGGTCAAGCCCGGCGATGACAACGAAAAGACGGGACTCGTGGATGCCCGGCATGAAGCCGGGCATGACGAATGAGGTTGAGGTTGCTATTAGGTGCCCATGACGGCAGCGGGGGGACGTCAACGGGAGCAGCGGGCGCCGCTCGGCGAGCGCTTCGTCCGCGCCGCGCGCGTGTTCTTGGACCGGCGCGTCCTCATCATCCTGGTGCTCGGCTTCTCCTCGGGGCTGCCGCTCGCGCTCTCCGGCTCCACGCTTCTCCTGTGGATGAAGGATGTTGGGGTCGATCTCGGCACCATCGGCCTCTTTGCGCTGGTCGGCGTGCCCTACACGATCAAGTTCCTCTGGGCGCCGATCGTCGATGCCTTCGACGCGCCGGTGCTGGGCAAGGCGCTCGGCCACCGGCGCGGCTGGCTCGTGCTGTCGCAACTCCTGCTCATGGCGGCGATCGTGCTGCTCGGCTTCCAGGACCCGCTTGCGGCGCCGCTCATGGTCGCGCTGGCCGCCGTGCTGGTGGCGACGGCGTCCGCCACGCAAGACATCGTCATCGACGCCTTCCGCGTCGAATATCTGCCGACCGATGCCCAGGCCGCCGGCATGGCCTATTTCGTCGCCGCCTACCGGCTCGGCATGCTGGTATCGACGGCGGGGACCGTCGCGCTCGTCGCCTATCTCGAATATGCGGGCGTCGACCGGAGCCTCGTCTGGACTTACGGATACGCGGCCATGGCGGCGCTGGTGGTGGTCGGCATGGCGGCGGCGCTGCTCGCCGAGGAGCCGCGCGAGACGGAGCGGCAGGCGGAAACTCAAGCGCTCAGCGAGGGACGCGGCAATCCGCTCACCCGCTTCTTCCGCACGGCCTATGACGCCTTCGCCGATTTCCTGGCGAAGAGGGACGCGCTTCTGATCCTGCTCTTCGTCGTTCTCTACAAGCTCACCGACACCTTTGCGGGCGTCATGACCGGGCCGTTCGTGCTTTCCATAGGCTTCGACAAGGCGAGCTATGCCGCGATCGTCAAGGGCGTCGGGCTGATCGCCTCGCTTCTAGGCGGTGTCGCGGGCGGGCTGCTGGCGCGAACGCTGCCGCTGTCACGCGCGCTTCTCGTCGCCGGCATCCTGCAGGCATTGGCGAACTTCACCTTCTCATGGCTCGCCTCGATCGGGGCGAATCACGCAGCACTCGCGGTCGCCATCTCCACCGAGAACTTCACCAGCGCCATCGGCACCGTGGTGTTCATCGCCTATCTCTCGGCGCTGTGCACGAGCCCGGCCCACACCGCGACCCAGTTCGCGCTACTGACCGCGCTCGCCTCCTTCGGCCGGACGACGCTTGCCTCGCTCACGGGTTTCGTCGCGGCGAGCACCGGCTGGGTAATCTTCTTCGCGCTGTGCGCGCTCGCCGCGCTGCCGGGGCTCGCGATCCTGTGGCTGCTGAAAGAGCGCGGCGATTTCACGGGGATCGAGAAGCGCGAGCGGGTGGAAGAAAATACGCCGTCATCCTGAGGCGCGCACCATGACGCGCCTCGAAGGACGACGGCGACAGATTCCTACAGCTCAGAGGCTAATAGCCGTAGCGGCAGGGGACATAGCCATAACCGGGGTACCAGCAGCCGCGGCCGTAGCCAGGCCCGACATAGCCATAGCCACCCCAGCCGCCGTACCCACGACCATAACCACGGCCATAGCCCCAACCATAGCCACGGCCCCAGCCGCCGCCATGGCCCCAACCGCCCCCATGCCCCCAGCCGCCGCCATGGCCCGCGGACGCGACGCCCGGAACACAAGCAGCCAGCACAAGCGCTCCGGCAGCCACGAGAAACTTCGTAGTCCTTTTCATCCTAGCCTCCTCAAAAAGGGTCCGGCCCACAGACCAGCAAAACCAAGGGCCAATCCAAGCCTAGACATAAGGCTCGGAGGTTTAAGGAACGTTCATGGCACCTCGGTGGGTCCGAGATGGCCCAAGCATGGCAGGCTCGCGGCGCGCATGAAGGAGGAGGCCGTTCGTCATTCCGGCGAAAGGCTGCGCCCGTGNNCACGTGGATGCCGGCTTGCGCCGGTATGATCGCAAGTCTATTGCGACCCCCTCCCTACCCTCCCCACAAGGGGGGAGGGAGCATTCACATCACCTTGCGGGCCTTGACGGCGGCGGCGAGCGTGCCCTCGTCGAGATAATCGAGCTCCCCGCCGATGGGCACGCCATGGGCAAGCCGCGAGACGATGACGTTGCAACCTGCGAGCTGGTCCATGAGATAGTGCGCCGTCGACTGGCCCTCGACGGTGGCGTTCAGCGCGAGCAGCACCTCCTTCACCTGCGGCTCGCGCGCGCGGCCGATGAGCTTGGCGATCGACAGGTCCTCGGGGCCAACGCCGTCGAGCGGCGACAGCGTGCCGCCGAGCACGTGGTATTGGCCGCTCAGCACCGACGCGCGGTCGAGCGCCCAGAGGTCGCCCACCTCCTCGACGACGCAGATGAGCGAGCGGTCGCGCGTTTGGTCGCGGCAGAGCGTGCATGGCGAGACCGTGTCGATATTGCCGCAAATCTCGCAGGTGACGATGTTGTCGCGCGCCTCGGTGAGCGCTAGAGCGAGGGGCCCTAAGAGCTGCTCCTTCTTCTTGACGAGATGCAGCGCCGCGCGCCTGGCCGAGCGGGGGCCGAGCCCCGGCAGTCTCGCCAGGAGCTGGATCAGGCGCTCGATCTCGGCGCTTGCAGCGGCGCGTGCCATCTGAACCTTAAAACAGCTTCAGGCCGGGAGGGAGCGGCAGGCCGCCGGTCAGGCTCTGCATCTTATCCTTCAAGAGGTTATCGACCTTGGCCTTGGCGTCGTTATGGGCCGCCACGATCAGATCCTCCAGGATCTCCGCCTCGTCAGGATTGAGCAGGCTCTCGTCGATCTTCACGCCGACGATCTCGCCCTTGCCGTTGAGCGTCACCGCCACCATGCCGCCGCCGGAGCGGCCCTCGATCTCGGCGCGCTCCATCTCGGCCTGCATCTCGGCCATGCGGCCCTGCAGCTCCTGCGCCTGCTTCATCATACTGGCGAAGTTTTTCATGAATTGGTCCCGTCCTCCTTGAACCGTTCGCCGCTCTCCTCATCGATGTCGGCCTCGTCCTCGACCGGCTTTGCCGTCGAGCGGACCGCCGCGATGCGGGCATCGGGGAAATGCTGCAGCACCTCCTTGACCTTGGGATGCTCGCGAATGCTCTCGATCTCGCGCGCCTGAAGCTCCCGTCGCTGGACGCCGAGCGGCCTCTCCCCCTCCTCGTCGCTGACCGCCACGATCCATACGCGCCCGGTCCACGCCTTCAGCTTGCGCATCAGCTCCTGCCCAAGCTCGCGCGGCGCTGACGGCAATGGATTGATCTCGATGCTGCCTGGCTTGAAATGCACGAGCCGCACCTGATCGAGCAGCGCGTGCTTCAGCTTCAGGTCGCGCTTCTGCTCGGCCAGTGCCACAACGTCCGCGAAGCTCTTGAGCTCCAGAGCCGGCGGCGACGGCACGGCGGGCGCCGACGCCGCGTCCGGTGGCGTCACTTCGGCAAGATGCGCCTCCGCCTCCGCTGGCCGACGGGGACGCGGTTCTGCCGCCCCGCCGGGCGCGGCCTTGGCGGGCGCGGGCTCGGCCAAACGGCGCATCAGGTCGCCGGGCGGCGGCAAATCGGCAGCATAAGCAAGTCGCACCAGCACCATGTCGGCGGCGGCGAGCGGCCGCGGGCTCGCGCGGGCCTCTTCGTGACCCTTGAACAGCATCTGCCAGGCCCGCGCCAAAGCCGGCATGGAGAGCCGCCCTGCAAGCTCGGCGGCGCGCGCCCGGTCGGCCTCGCTGGCGGAAGGATCGGCGGCTTCCGCGCCACCGGCCTTGATGAGGGTGACGGCGTGCACCGCCTCGGCCAGGTCGGCCATCACTTGCGCGGGCTCGGCGCCATCGCGGTTGAGCGCGGCGAGAAGCTTAAGCGCTCCGCCGGCGTCGCCTCGAAGCACGGTCTCCAAGAGATCGAAGACGCGCCCGCTGTCGGCAAGACCGAGCAGCCCGCGCACCGCATCAGCCTCGATCTTGCCGGCACCGAAGGCGATGGCGCGGTCGAGGATGGAGAGTGCGTCGCGCACCGAGCCTTCCGCCGCCCGGGCGATCAGCATCAGAGCCGCGCGCTCCGCCTCGGCGCCTTCCTGCGCCACGACAGAGGCAAGATGCAGGGTGAGCACGTCCACCTCGATGCGCTTCAGATCGAAGCGCTGACAGCGCGACAGCACCGTCACCGGCACTTTGCGCATCTCGGTGGTAGCGAAGATGAACTTCACATGCTCGGGCGGCTCTTCCAGCGTCTTGAGCAGACCGTTGAAGGCCTGCTTCGACAGCATATGCACCTCGTCGATGATGTAGACCTTGTAGCGGGCGGTGTTGGGCTTGTAGTGGGCGCTGTCGATCAGGTCGCGGATGTCGTCGATGCCGGTATGGGAGGCCGCGTCCATCTCCACCACGTCGAGATGCCGGCTCTCCAGGATGGCGCGGCAGTTCTCGCCCTCCTCGCCCATGTCCAGCGACGGCCCGCTATCGCCCGAGAGGCTCACATAGTTGAGCGCGCGCGCGATCAGCCGCGCNNAAGACCTTGGGCCGGTATTTGCGCGCCAAGGCCGCATGGCCGCCCGCGGGCGGCGGAGGCGTCGTGCCACCACCTACGGAGCGCTTCGGCGCCTGCTGATTTTCGGTCTCGGCCATGGATGACGGACTTTCACGCGAAAGCTCTAAGCTCCGACCTTAGGGTCACGCTCGCGGAGCACCGAAAAAGGAAGGTGGGAGGCTGGACGAGCAACCCGTGCCCAACTCGTTAGGGCTGCTTCCTTCCGGACCTGACCCGGTTGGCGAGGGACGCGCCTGTCCGCCAACCTCCCTTGGAGAGTATATCGGGGATGGCTCCCGGTGTGGCAAGCGACTCTGGCGATTTCACTGGTCGCGGGGGGAGCCCTGTGGCCAAAATGGCCAACAGATCGGGGCCGGCCTGGTCTAAGATCGCCGCAGATCGTGGGAATCGGGGGGAGCAGCGTTGAGCTACATCAAGCACGTCCTGCAACCGGGAGAGACCATCCGCTATCAGGGGACCGTCCATTGGATCGTGTATTGGCCGGCAATCCTATTCGCCATCGTCGGGGCCGTGGCCGCCGCCTTCGGTCCGTTCGGCTGGATCGCCGCGGCGATCTGCTTTGCCCTGGCGTTGGTCTTCGCGCTGTACGCCTGGTTCATCCGCTGGACGACGGAAATCGCCGTCACCAATCTGCGGGTCATCTATGCCCAAGGGTTCATCCAGCGCCATTCGGAGGAGGTGCACATGGACAAGATCGAGAGCGTCGATGTCGACCAGTCGGTGCTCGGGCGTATTTTGGACTACGGTACCGTAACCATCCGTGGCACCGGCGAGACGAAGGAGCCATTGCACCGGCTGGAGAGACCGATCGAATTCCGCAACCAGGTCACCGCGAGCTAATCTAACTGGCGCAAGGAAGGAACCAATGTCCAAGATCGTCATCGCATCCAGCCTGGTGCTTGGGGTTGTGGCACTCGCCGCTGCGACATCGCAGCCCAGGCATTCAAGCCCGGCCTGGAGAAATGTCACTTCGAGACCAAGTGCCATACGGTGACGCCACCCTGCCCACAGACGAATACGCCGAAACCGAAGCCTTGCCAGGGTCCCCAAAACGTCTGCCACCAGGAAAAGGTCTGCAACGACTAGGCTCGATCGCCTAGGCGCATCAACTTGCCTTCAGCTCGGCGCGGAAGGGGCTCGCTCTGTAGGTGCCGAGCACGGTGACCTCGCTCGTGAAGAAGACGAGCTCTTCCATGGCAAGCTGCACCGGCCGCTCGTCCGGGTGCCCCTCGATATCGGCGTAGAACATGGTGGCGTTGAAGCTCCCCTCCAGCTGATAGGATTCGAGCTTGGTGATGTTCACGCCATTGGTGGCGAAGCCGCCTAGCGCCTTGTAGAGAGCGGCCGGCACGTTGCGCACGCGGAAGACGAAGGTGGTGATGACGGGACCATTGCCGGGCTTGGCATGGTCCGCCTCGGCGGCGAGCACGACGAAGCGCGTGGTGTTGTGGGCGGCGTCCTCGATGTCGGGCTTGGCGATGGCGAGGCCATAGACCTCGGCTGCGAGCGCCGAGGCGATCACGGCGCAAGAGCGATCCTTGGTTTCGCTCAAATGCCGCGCCGCGCCGGCCGTATCGGCCTCGGCCACCGGCTTGAGCTTCAGCGCGCGGATCGCCTTGCGGCATTGGCCGAGCGCCATGGTGTGGCTGTGCACCGTCTTCAGCTCTTTGAGCGCCACACCGGGTAGCGTCAAGAGCTGGTGGCGTATGCGCTCGAAATGCTCGGCGACGATATAGAGGCCCGACTCCGGCAGGAGATGGTGGATATCGGCGACCCGGCCCGCGACCGAATTCTCGATGGGGATCATGGCGAGCTTGGCCTGCCCGCCTTTGGTGGCCGCGAGCGCGTCCTCGAAGGTCGGGCAAGGCAACGGCTCCATCTCGGGGTAAGCGTCGCGCGCGGCGAGATGGGAGTTGGCGCCGGGCTCGCCCTGAAACGCGATCTTCTGACGCTTTGCCGCGGTCATGGAAGGGGTTGCCTTGGAATAAGGGGAAGCATCACGTCGATGCGCCGAGAAGCGAGCGCGCGCGCGCAAGGTCGGCCGGAGTATCGACACCGAGCGGGATGGTGTCAACGAGGGCGACGTGGATGCGCATCCCCGCCTCGAGCGCGCGGAGCTGCTCGAGCTTCTCGCGGGCCTCCAGCCCCGACGGCGGCAGCGACACGAAGCGTGCAAGAGCCGCGCGGGTGTAGGCGTAGATGCCGATATGGTGGTAGAGCGGTCCCTCGCCATAAGGCGCGGTGGCGCGGGTGAAATAAAGCGCGCGCAAGATGGGTGTCCCCGCCAGCGGTGTCCCCACCACCTTGACCACATTGGGGTCGGTGCGCTCCTCCTGCCGGGTTATCTCCGCCGCGATGGTGCCGATATCGGCCTCCTGCTCGTGGAGCGCCTCCAGACAGGCGCGGACGAGGCGCGGATCGAGCGTCGGCAGGTCGCCTTGCAGATTGACGATGGTCGCTAGCTGGCCACCGGGATCGAGCCGGCTCACGGCCTCGAAGATGCGGTCCGAGCCGCTCGCATGGCCGGGGTCGGTCATCAGCGCTTCGCCGCCGGCCGTCAGGATCGCATCGCGCACGGCCTCCGCGTCGGTGGCGACGACCACCTTGCCGCAATCGGCTTCCATGGCGCGGCGCCAGACATGGACGATCATGGGCTCGCCGCCGATCACCGCCAAAGGCTTGTCGGGGAGCCGCGTGGCCTTCAGCCTGGCCGGGATGACGATGAGGTTGGAGGTCATGGGCGCGTCAGTTAGCACGGAGGTGAGGCCCTCGCGACATCTTGGCAGGGCCAAATGGCTCCGTTACAACAGGCGCGCCTACGTCTTATAGTCTCAAACTCTGTCGCAAGAGCTCGCCAAAAGCGGCCTTCGTCCCGGGGGAACACCGATCATGAATGCTCACCGCCTCAATCAAATCGCCATGGCCGTGCTTGGTGCACTGCTGCTGTTCTTTGCCACAAAGACCATCGTCAATATCGCGTTCGAGGAGCGCGAGCCGGAAAAGCCGGGCTATGTGGTCGAGGGGACCAAGCAGTCGGCAAAGCCGGGCGACCAGGGCAAGCCCGCCGGCGAGGCCAAGCCCGCTGGCGTCGATCTCACCGTCCTGCTGGCCAAGGCCGATGCCGGGCGCGGCGCCGAGGTCGCGAAGAAATGCCAGCTCTGCCACAATTTGGATAAAGGCGGCCCGAACGTCATCGGCCCCAACCTCTATGGCGTGCTCGGGCGCGACGTCGCCTCCCATGAGGGCTTCGACTATTCGCCGGCGCTCAAGGCAAAGGGCGGCAAATGGGACTACGTATCCATCGACGCCATGATCACCAACCCGGCTGTCTACGTGCCAGGGACCAAGATGGCGCTGTTCCCCGGCCTTCCCGATGCCAAGCAGCGCGCCGACGTGCTGATATTCCTGCGCACCAAGAACGACAATCCGCCACCCTTGCCGGAAGCCCCGGCCGGTGGAGGCGCGGCTCCCGTCGCAGCGCCCGCCGCTAGCCCGGAAGGCAACGCCACGCCGGCCGCGCCAAAGGCCGAGGAGCCCGCGCCGTCAGCCGAAACGCCTCCGGCCCCCGCAGCTGAGGAGAAGAAGCCTGCCGAGAGTGCGCCCGCCCCGGCCACGCCCGGCGAGCAGCCGAGCTCACCCGCGCCCCAGGAGACGCCGCAGCAATAAGCGTCTCGGTCGCAGCGTGTCGTCTGGACGGCTCCTCCCCCTTTCCTTGCGGGGTGGGGACGGATAACCGCTCGGGTTCGCCCGCAGGGTCGGCCCCTTGGCTTGGAAAACCACGCATTGGCAACGGAAATCGGTGCCAATGCGTTGGCAGATGACTGATAATTCATTTGGTACGCCGGGGGCCCATGTTAAGACGCTCGGTCTTTCCGGGCCTCCAGGCCCACCGGGCCTTCAGGCCGAGGCCGCCCGCGAGGCTAGAGGCCTTAAATTCGCTCGCAGCAACCCTCCAAGGCGCTCCGAAGCAGCATCCCCCGCCATGATCCTTCGCCGCGTCGCCCTTGCCATATGCCTCGCAAGCTTTATGGGCCTTTCCGCCGTGGGCCAGGAGGGTGAGCACCACCACGCGGCGTCGCTGATCGGGGTGCCCAAATACCCGGCCGACTTCGCCCATTTCGACTATGTGAACCCCGATGCGCCGAAGGGCGGGGTCGTGCGCATGGCCGATATCGGCTCTTTCGACAGCCTCAATCCCGTCCTTTACAAGGGCGAGCCGGCCGCCGGGCTCGGGCTCATCTATGAGACCCTCATGGCCGACAGCCTGGAGGAGCCCTCGACCTCCTATGGCCTGATCGCCGAATGGGCCTCTTACCCTGCCGACTTTTCCTCGGTCACCTTCAAGCTCCGCGAGGGAGCGCGCTGGCATGACGGCACGCCCATCACGCCCGAGGACGTCATCTATAGCCTCGAGGTCAACAAGGCCGCCAATCCGCGCATGGCGCTCTATTACAAGAATGTCGCCAAGGCGGAAGCCACCGGGACCAACGAGGTCACCTTCAGCTTCGACGTGAAGGGCAATCGTGAGCTGCCCATGATCATGGGCCAGCTCACCATCCTGCCCAAGCATTACTGGACGGGGAAGGACGCGGCCGGCAACCCGCGCGATCCCATGAAGACCACGCTCGAGCCGCCGCTTGGCTCCGGCGCCTACCGCATCAAGCAGGTGACGCCAGGCCGCTCCATCTCTTATGAGCGGGTGCCCGACTATTGGGGCAAGGACCTCCCCGTCAGCAAGGGCCAGTGGAATTACGACGAGGTCCGCTTCGACTATTACCGCGACGAAACCATCGCGTTTGAGAGCTTCAAGGCCGGCAATCTCGACTATCACCAGGAGACGAGCGCCAAGAACTGGGCCACGGCTTACGACTTCGCGGCGGTGCGCGACGGCGCTGTCAAACGCCAGGAGGTCGACCTCAAAAGCACGCAACCCATGCAGTGCTTCGTGCTCAACCTGCGGCGTGCGCAATTCGTCGACCGCCGCGTGCGCCAGGCCTTCAACCTCGCCTTCGATTTCGAATGGGCGAACAAGAACCTGTTCTATGGCCAATATGCCCGGGTCAGCAGCTATTTCCAGAATTCGGACCTCGCGGCGCCGCAGACGCTGCCGGAGGGCCGGGAGCTTGAGATCCTGAACGAGGTCAAGGGTGAGGTGCCCCCGGAGATATTCACCCAAGTCCACGAGAACCCGGTGAACGCCAAGCCCGAGGACATGCGCGCCAATCTGCGCAAGGCCGCGTTGCTCTTGAAGGACGCGGGCTATGAGGTGAAGGGCGGCGTGCTCACCGACACCAAGACGGGGCGGCCGCTCACCGCGGAGTTCCTGCTCGTCTCGCCGCTGTTCGAGCGCGTCGTGCAGCCCTATTTGCGCAACCTCGAGCAGCTCGGCATCAAGGGCACCATCCGCATGGTGGACTCCGCCCAATATACGCGGCGCTTGAACGTCTTCGATTACGACATCGTGGTCGGCGACTTCCCCCAGTCCAATTCCCCCGGCAACGAGCAGCGCGATTTCTGGGGCTCGGAAGCGGCAGGCCGGGAAGGCAGCCGCAACCTCATCGGCGTCAAGGACCCGGCCATCGACAAGCTCGTCGACCATGTGATCTTCGCTCACGACCGGGCGGAGCTGGTGGCGGCTTCGCGCGCGCTCGACCGGGTGCTGCTGTGGAACGACTACGTGGTGCCGCAATGGTTCGCGCCCAAGGTGCGCATCGCCTATTGGGACCGCTACGGCCAGCCAGAGACGCTACCGGGACTGACGCCCGGCTTCCTGCAGGTCTGGTGGTACGACAAGGCCAAGGCCCTGAAGCTGCCGGGAGCGCCCAAGTCCTGATGAAAGTCCTGATGAGGCGCCTGCGGCCGCATTTGCGAACCTTTGCCGCCCTGGCGCTCATGATGCTTGCGCTCCCCGCCATGGTGGCACAGGCCTCGGCTTCCCAGCGGCGGCACGGGCTCTCGGCCTTTGGCGATCTCGCATACCCTGCGGACTTCACCCATTTCGCCTATGCCAACCCCGATGCGCCGAAGGGCGGCACCTTCTCGCTGGTCGGCTGGGGCGGGGTCACCACCTTCGACAGCCTCAACAACTACATCCTCAAAGGCGACGCGGCGCAGGGGCTCGAGCTCCTATTCGATTCGCTGATGACCCGCGCGGCAGACGAGCCCGACGCCGTCTATGGCCTGGTGGCCGAGAGCGCCGAGGTCGCCGATGACGGCATGTCGGTGACCTTCTATCTCCGGCCGCAGGCGCGCTTCTCCGACGGCAACCCGCTCACCGCCGAGGACGTCGTCTTCTCCTTCGACGCGCTGAAGACCAAGGGCCATCCCCTCTTCGGCCAAATGCTGGAGGATGTGGTGAAGGCCGAGGCGCTCGACCCAAGCACCGTGCGCTACACCTTCAAGGGCACTCTAGTGCGCGACCTGCCGCTCACCGTGGCGGGGCTACCCGTCCTCTCCAAGGCCTATTATTCCACCAAGCCCTTCGAGGAGACCTCGCTCGAGCCACCGCTGGGCTCTGGGCCTTACATCGTCGATAAGATCGCGCAAGGGCGCAACATCACCTATCGCCGCAATCCCGACTATTGGGCCAAGGACCTGGCCGTCAATCGCGGGCGCTTCAACTTCGACACCATCCGCTTCGAATATTTCCGCGACCGCACCGCGAGCATGGAGGCCTTCAAGGCGGGAGCCTACGATTTCCGCGAGGAGTTCACCTCCAAGGTCTGGGCGATGGAATACGACTTCCCGGCGATCCGCGCGGGCAAGGTGAAGAAGGACGTGCTCGCCGACGAGACGCCGTCGGGCACGCAAGGCTTCTTCCTCAACACGCGGCGCGACACGCTGAAAGATCCGCGCGTGCGGCAGGCGCTCGACCTTGCCTTCGATTTCGAGTGGACTAACCGCAACCTCTTCTACGGCCTCTACACCCGCACGATGAGCTACTTCGAGAACTCGCCGATGAAGGCTGCGGGCGAGCCGTCGGAGGCCGAGCGGGCGCTTCTCACCAATCTCGGCGTGCCGGTCTCGGCCGAGGCGCTCGGACCCGCTTATCTGCCGCACAAGACCGACGGCTCGGGCCAGGACCGCACAGTGCTGCTCGAAGCGGGCAAGCTTCTCGATGCGGCCGGATGGACGATAAAGAATGGCGTCCGGGTGAATGCACAAGGCGAGCCGCTCGAGCTGGAGATCCTCAATTTCGAGCCGGCCTTCGAGCGGCTGACCTCGCCCTACCTCGAGAACCTGAAGCTGCTCGGCATCGACGCCACCATGCGCATGGTGGACCCGGCGCAATATCAGCGACGTCTGAAGAGCTTCGACTTCGACATCACCACCGAGCGCTACAGCATGCGCGACACGCCGGGCGTCGAACTCCGCTCGTATTTCGGCTCCGCCGCCGCTCAAATGGAAGGCTCGCTCAACCTCGCCGGCATCAGCGATCCCGCCGTCGACGCGCTGGTGGAGCGGGTGATCGCCGCCAAGAGCCGCGACGAGCTCACCACCGCGGCACGCGCGCTCGACCGCGTGCTCCGGGCCGGCCATTATTGGGTGCCGCATTGGTACAAGGCCTCCAACACCATCGCCTATTGGGACAAGTTCTCGCGGCCGGAGACCAAGCCGCGCTTCGACCGCGGCGTGCTGGACACCTGGTGGTATGACGACGCCAAAGCTGCGAAACTGACCACCAAAGTTGCGGCGAGCCCGGAGCCCTCGGGCGAGGCTGGGGATGAGCCCGCGCAGCACCGGCCATTCTTGCTCGCCGCGTTGGTGATTGGGCTAGGGGCTATGGTAGCGCTCGTGCTGATCGTCAGGAGACGGGCCAAAAGACGATGACCGCCTATATCCTCCGCCGGGTGCTGCTGATCATACCAACCATAGTCGGCATCATGCTGATGACCTTCATCATCGTCCAATTCGCGCCGGGCGGCCCGGTCGAGCGCCTGATCGCCCAGCTCGCCGGCACGGACGTGTCGGCGACGGCGCGGATCAGCGGCGGCGGCGGCGATATGGGCGTGGGCGGTCGGGCGCAAGGGGTGCCGGGAGACATGTCGGCGCCCTCGAAATATCGGGGCGCGCAGGGGCTGGACCCGGAATTCATCAAGAGCCTCGAGAAGCAGTTCGGCTTCGACAAGCCGGCGCCGGAGCGATTCCTGATGATGATGTGGAAATATATCCGCTTCGATTTCGGCGAGAGCTATTTCCGCGACACGAGCGTGTTGAAGCTGATCCTCGAAAAGATGCCGGTCTCGATCTCGCTGGGCTTATGGATGACGCTGCTCTCCTACGCCATCTCGATCCCGCTGGGCATCCGTAAGGCAGTGCGAGACGGGTCGCGCTTCGACGTATGGACGAGCACGGTGATCGTCATCGGCTATGCCATTCCCGGCTTCCTGGTCGCAGTATTCCTGATCGTGCTTTTCGCCGGGGGATCGTTCTTTCAGATCTTTCCGTTGCGCGGGCTCACCTCGGAGAACTGGGCCACGCTCCCCTGGTACGGCAAGATCCTCGATTATTTCTGGCACCTCGTGCTGCCGATGATCGCGATGGCGCTGTCGGCCTTCGCCACGACCGCCTTCCTCACCAAGAACTCGTTCCTGGAGGAGATCCGCAAGCAATATGTGATGACGGCGCGGGCCAAGGGCCTGACCGAGCACCAGGTGCTTTATGGACACGTGTTCCGCAATGCCATGCTGATCATCATCGCAGGGTTTCCGGGCGCCTTCATCGGAGCGTTCTTCGCGGGCTCGCTCCTGATCGAGACGATCTTCAGCCTGGAGGGGCTCGGGCTGCTCGGCTTCGAATCGATCATGAACCGCGACTATCCGGTGGTCTTCGCCACCGTCTACATCTTCTCGCTGATGGGTCTCGTCATCAATCTCATCTCCGACCTCACCTATACCTGGGTCGATCCGCGCATCGACTTCGAGACGCGCGAGGTCTGAAGCCGTGGACGCACCGACCGACGTCACAATCATCGAGGAGGTCGTTGCCGAGGGGCCAGCGCGGCCATGGCGCTCGCTCTCGCCGCTCAATCGGCGCCGCTGGGAGACCTTCAAGGCCCACAAGCGCGGCTTCTGGTCCTTGTGGATCTTCCTGATCCTGTTCGTCATCAGCATGTTCGCCGAGTTCATCGCCAACGACAAGCCGCTGCTCGTGAAATATGACGGGCACTATTACATGCCGATCTTCAGGAGCTATCCCGAGACGGCGTTCGGCGGCATCTTCGAGACGGAGGCGGTGTATCGCGATCCCGCCGTCAAGGAGATGATCGCCAAAGCCCATGGCTGGATCCTCTGGCCGCCCATCCGCTTCTCCTACGACACGCCCAACAAGACCCCGCCGATGGCCTTCCCGGTGAAGCCCACTTGGCTGCTCGGCAAGAAGGACTGCGCGCTCGCTGTGGAGCAAGGCTTCCACCCTTGCAACCATGAGCTGGAATGGAACTGGCTCGGCACCGACGATGCCGGCCGCGACGTCATCGCCCGCGCCATCTACGGCTTCCGCATCTCGGTGCTGTTCGGACTGGTGCTCACGCTGTGCTCGTCGGTCGTGGGAGTCGCGGCGGGCGCGGTGCAGGGTTTCTTCGGCGGCTGGACCGACCTTCTGTTCCAGCGTTTCATCGAGGTGTGGACCTCCGTGCCGCAGCTCTATCTCTTGATCATCGTGGCGGCGGTGATCGAGCCCAATTTCTGGATCCTGCTCGGCATCCTGCTCGCCTTCTCCTGGGTGGCGCTGGTGGGCGTGGTGCGCGCCGAGTTCTTGCGCGCGCGGAACTTCGAATACGTCACCGCGGCGCGGGCGCTCGGCCTCAACAATACGCGCATCATCTTCAAGCACCTCCTCCCCAACGCCATGGTGGCGACGCTGACCTTCNNTCGGTGATGACGCTGACCGCGCTCGACTTCCTCGGCTTCGGCTTGCCGCCCGGATCGCCGTCGCTCGGCGAGCTGCTCGCCCAAGGCAAGGACAATCTGCAGGCGCCATGGCTCGGGCTCACCGCCTTCTTCGTCATCGCCATCATGCTGAGCCTGCTGATCTTCATCGGCGAGGCGGTGCGCGATGCGCTCGACCCGCGCAAGACGCTGACCTGAGGCGCGCAATATGGCGACGCATCCGACAGAATCTGAGGCGTCATTCCCGCGAAAGCGGGAATCTAGTAAACGTCGAGCCTCGTGCTGTGATCGTTGTGCTGCGGCGTACTGGATTGCCCGGTCAAGCCGGGCAATGACAAAGAGAAAGTAGCGAATGCACGGATCGCACGACCATCAGCATAGTCACAGTGCCGCCGGCAATGAATGGCGGATGGGCGCAGCGGCGCTGCTCACCGGCCTTTTCATGTTTGCCGAGGTGGCGGGCGGCATCGCCTCCGGCTCGCTGGCGCTGCTCGCCGACGCCGGCCATATGCTCACCGATTTTGCATCGCTGTCGCTTGCCTGGTTCGGCTTTAGGCTGGCGCGCCGGCCGGCGGATTGGAGGCGCACCTATGGCTTCGACCGCTTTCAGGTGCTGATCGCCTTCACCAATGGGCTAGCGCTGTTCGCCATCGCCGCCTGGATCGTCTACGAAGCCTATGAGCGGCTCTCGAACCTTACGCCGATTGCAGGCGGCATCATGGTGGTGATCGCCACGCTCGGGCTCCTGGTCAATGTCGGGGCCTTCGTGCTGCTTAAGGGCGCCGACCGCGACAATCTCAATGTGCGTGGCGCGGCGGTGCATGTGTTGGGCGATCTCCTCGGCTCGGTGGCGGCGCTGATCGCAGGCGCGGTGATCCTCGCCACCGGCTGGACGCCCATCGACCCGCTTCTCTCCATCGTGGTTGCCGCGATCATCGTCAGGAGCGGCTGGCAGGTGGCGGCCGAGGCCGGGCATATCCTGCTCGAAGGCGCGCCGGCCGAGCTCGATGCGCGCAATATCGGCCCGGACGTGGTCGCCAATGTTCAGGGCGTCGAAGGCGTGCACCATGTGCATGTGTGGTCGATCACCCAGGAGCGGCGCATGGTGACGCTGCATGCCTGCATCGGGGAGGCGCGCGACTCCGACCTGCTGGTCAAGGGCATCAAGGAGCGGCTGAAGGTCCAATTCGGCCTCGATCACGCGACCATCGAGATCGAGCGTGGCGAATGCGCCGATGCGGCTGCCGAGCGGCCGAAGACCTGATGTGGTAGAGTGGGCCCATGAACAAGATCGTCAAGGAGCACTATCCGGCGTCCAAATTGCCGGTCGAATTGCGCGAGGGCATCGATGCTTCGGCCTTGGTCACGGTGACCATTCAGGAAGAAGCGGGAAGGAAAGAACCACTGAGCCGAGAACAGCTGCGGCAGCTGATCGAGCAGGCTCAGCAGGGTGCTCAAGGGGTCACGATTGAAGAGGCGGTCGCCCGCATCCGCGCTTTGCGCGATGAATGGGACGACTGATGAGGGCCGTCAGCCGTCTTTATGTTGACGCCAATATCTTTATCACCTCATGGAGGACAGCGATGACCTTTCCAAGGCGTTGGCTGTTTTGTTCACGGCACAATCGGGCGGGCGGCCATTTCTCGCCACGAACGAGCTGACATTGACAGAGCTGCTTGTTGCCCCCTACCGGGAGAAAAATGACCGTCTTATTGATCGATACGACGCCTGCACGATTTCGAACGACCAGCTAGAAGTGCGACCGGTTATTCGGCCAGTGCTTTGGTACGCCGCTATGTTGAGATCGAAATACAACAGTCTGAAGACACCCGACGCCATCCATGTTTCCTCCGCGCTAGGAATGCAATGCAGCCATTTTCTGACCGATGACCAGCGGCTAGCCGATCGATACGAACTCACCCACGAACGTTATGGAACGGTTAGGGGACCAGCCATCGTAGACGTGATACGGCCCGAGCTCGATGTTGTGCAACAATTGATCGAGGCTGCATCGCGATGACCACTCCCCTCATCTCTGTCGAGGATCTCTCCGTCGATTTCCGCGCCGGCGGCAAGGTCACCCAGGCGGTCAAGCACGTTTCCTTCGAGATCAACAACGCCGAGACGGTGGCGTTGGTGGGCGAGTCGGGCTCAGGCAAGACAGTGACGGCGCTGTCGATCCTCCGGCTCCTCCCCTACCCCGCCGCCTCGCATCCTTGCGGCTCCATCCGGTTCAAGGGCGAGGACCTGATGGCGCTCAAGCCGGACGCGCTCCGTCACATCCGCGGCAACCAGATCTCGATGATCTTCCAGGAGCCGATGACCTCGCTCAACCCGCTGCACACCATCGAGAGCCAGGTGGGCGAGGTGTTGAAGATCCATCGCGGTCTCTCCGACCGGGCAGCGCGAGCGCGCGTGCTCGACCTGCTGCACAGAGTGGGCATCGAGGACCCCGAAGGGCGGCTCGGCTCCTATCCGCATCAGCTTTCGGGCGGCCAGCGGCAAAGGGTGATGATCGCCATGGCGCTTGCCAACGAGCCCGACCTGCTCATCGCCGATGAGCCGACCACGGCGCTGGACGTCACCATCCAGGCGCAGATCCTCGAACTCCTGCTCAAGCTCAAGGCCGAGTTCAATATGGCCATGCTGCTCATCACCCACGACCTCGGCATCGTGCGCAAGATGGCCGACCGCGTCTGCGTCATGACTCAAGGGCAGATCGTCGAGACAGGCAGCACGCAAGCCATCTTCACCGCGCCGCAGCATCCTTACACCAGGCACCTGCTCGCCTCGGAGCCGAAGGGTTCGCCGCCACCGTTGGATGCCGGCGCGCCCACCGTGCTCGAGGCCAAGGATTTGCGTGTGTGGTTCCCGATCCGCCGCGGCTTCCTCCGGCGCATCGTCGGCTACATCAAGGCGGTGGACGGGATCGATCTCGCCGTTAAGGAGGGGCAGACGCTCGGCGTCGTGGGCGAGTCGGGCTCCGGCAAGACCACGCTCGGGCTGGCGCTGCTCAGGCTCGTGTCGAGCGAGGGCCCCATCGTCTATCTCGGCAACCGCATCGATGGGTACGATTCGAAACGCATGCGGCCGCTCCGCCGAGACATGCAGATCGTGTTCCAGGACCCTTACGGCTCGCTCAGCCCGCGGCTTTCAGTGGGCGAGATCGTCGTGGAGGGCCTCTCCATCCAGAAGCCGCGTCTCGGCCAAGCCGAACGGCGGGCGCGCGTCGCCCGCGCGCTAGAGGAAGTGGGCCTCGATCCGGCCATGCAGGACCGCTACCCGCATGAGTTCTCGGGCGGGCAGCGCCAACGCATCGCCATCGCCCGCGCGCTCGTGCTGGAGCCCAAATTCCTCATCCTCGACGAGCCGACATCCGCGCTCGATATGTCGGTGCAGGCGCAGATCGTCGATCTCCTGCGCGACCTGCAACGCCGCCACAAGCTCACTTACCTGTTCATCAGCCATGATCTGAAGGTGGTGCGCGCGCTCGCCAACTCGATCATCGTGCTCCACCACGGCAAGGTGGTCGAGCAAGGCCCGGCGGAAACGGTGTTCTCGGCGCCCAAGACCGACTACACCAAGGCGCTGCTCGCGGCAGCCTTCGAGCTGCAGGCGGCGCGCGGCGCGGTGCTCTCGACGTAACCCTCCGTCTTCCCGGGAACTCGCCCCCGGTCTAAACGTTCTAAGTCCCGCACCAACTAACAGAAGGTGGAATGGAGGACCGGGACGATGCGCGGAGTTCTCTTGTGGGCGATCGGCACTCCGATACCGATCATTATTTTGCTATATCTCTTCCACGTTATCTGACGCTTAAGTCCTGCAGTCGCCGGACGCAGAGGACGGGGCTGCCCGTCTTTGCGATACGCTCGGCGGCCATGGCGAGCGGCTCGACGGCGGTCGCCATGTGATGGGCATTGGCGTGCAGCAGGCGCGTCGCATCGAGCATGATGCCGACATGGTCGGGCCAGAACACGAGATCGCCCCGCTGCAAAGCCCCCTGGCCCTCCTCGACCAGGCGACCGAGCTCGGTCGCCTGCATGTCGCTGTCGCGCGGGCAGCTTAACCCCGCGGCCTCCAGCGCGAGTTGCACCAATCCTGAGCAGTCCACGCCGAAGCTCGTCCTGCCGCCCCAGAGATAGGGCGTGCCGACAAATGCTTCGGCAACGGCGACATAATCCTGTGCGATCTCGCCCATGGGCGCGGCGTGCCCGGCGAACACGAAGCCGCCATCGGCGAGCGCCAGGAACCGCCCCTGCGCGGCGGTCGCCGTGACCAACGAATTGAGGCTGAGAATGGCGCGGGGCGGAGACTTGATATCCGGCTCCGGATGGACGTAGGTGCGCAGCGCCGTGACGCGATGGCTGGGACCCAGGATCTGGCTCGCCAGTCCCTCGCTCGGCATGTAGCCCACATGGGCGTCGCGGGCGAGCTGAACCCAGGCCCAGCCTTCGCTCTCGTCATAGACCGTCACCGTCTCGCCGAACAGCGCTTCGCTATCCAGGCCTGCGTCGAAGCGCGGCTCCTTGCACAACGGCCGCACCGGCAAAGTGAGCTGGCGTTCCTCGCCTATGACGTAGCGCGGAGCGGTGACACGGCCGCGCAGCGAGGCGGCGGCGAGGTCAGCGCGATAGACATGCCGGCGTGGGTCGGGCAGCACGCCATCGATCACGGCGCGAGCTCAGTCTTGAAGAACGAGAAAAGCGCGCGAGCGCCTTGCGGCTCGCCTCCTTGCGGGCGACCCGGCTGCTCGCGCGGCACCCAGCCAAAGATGTCGAGATGGGCGAAGCTTTTGGCCTGCTTCACGAAGCGCTTGAGGAACAGCGCCGCGATCACCGAGCCGGCAAAGGCGCCCTCGGCGATGTGGTTCAAATCGGCGATGTTGCTTTTGAGCAGCTTGTCGTAGGGGCGCCAAAGGGGCATGCGCCAGAGCGGGTCACCCGTGGCGCGGCCGCTCGCCAAGAGCCCGGCCGCTAGAGCCTCGTCGTCGGTATAGAGCGGCGGCAGGTCGGGCCCGAGCGCCACCCGTGCCGCGCCGGTCAGCGTGGCGATGGTGATGAGGTAGTCGGGCGCCTCCTCATCGGCGAGGCTGATGGCGTCGGCGAGCACGAGCCGGCCCTCCGCGTCGGTGTTGAGCACCTCGAC
>PLBV01000065.1:0-608 GCA_003135455.1 Hyphomicrobiales bacterium
TACCAGAACGACGACTACGGCCAGGACTACCTGAAGGGCCTGAAGGACGGCCTGGGCTCCAACGCGTCGATGATCGTCGACTCAGAGAGCTATGACGTGACCGCGACCAGCACGGCGGCACAGCTTGTCAAGTTGAAGGCCAGCGGGGCTGACACACTGTTCCTCTTCACGACGCCTGGCTTCACGATTCCCGCCCTGGTCACTGTGACCAAACTGGGCTGGGCGCCGGCGATCTACCTCAACTCTGTCTCCAACCCTGAGGTCTACATGGGCATCGCGGCAAAGAACGGCGCGGCGCTGAAGAACGTGACCAGCGTCGGCTACATCAAGGACCCAACCGACCCGCAGTGGGCCAGCGACTCGGGCATGCAGCTCTACAAGACGGTCATCGCCAACTGCACGACCTGCAACGTCAACGACGGGTTCAACATCTACGGCGTCGCCGTCGCATACACGATGGTGGACGTTCTTAAGCAGGCCGGCTCCAACATGACGCGAGCCAACGTCGTCAACATCGCGACTTCCGGCCTCAATGAGTCGAACAATCCGTTCCTGCTCCCCGGGGTCGTGGTCAAGACGACCTCGAGCGACCACTTCCCGATCACCCA
>PLBV01000065.1:626-5942 GCA_003135455.1 Hyphomicrobiales bacterium
GCCTCATCGACGAGCGCGGAACGATCAAGTAGCGAATCCCTGGCGGGGCCGGCCTTTGAACCGGCCCCGCTAAAAAACCCCACGAACTCAGAGCCTGCGGCGTGAGAGGGGTCCCCGCAAACTCACGGCATTGCCTCTGAGTTTGNNCGGGGCTTCTTCGCGGGGACCCCAGTAACATTCGGCGAAGTGCTCGCTCGACTCAAGCCTTACTGGCTGCACGCCTACCTGCTCACCTACACGCCGATCCTGCTTCTCGCCGACAGCCGGATCACCGCGCTGTGGCAGCAGTGGATGCTTGGGCTGCTCACGTTCGCCGTGCTCTATTTGTCTGCGCTGAAGGCGCCGAAGGAGCAGCGGCTGCAGGTCTGGACCTGCGTCATCGTCGCGACCGGCTTTGAGATCTTCGGCTCGCTGATCTGGGGCGTGTACCGGTATCGCCTCCACAACGTTCCGCTGTTCGTGCCGCCCGGCCACGGCATGGTCTACCTCTTCGGCTTGCTGGCGGCCCGCACGCCGGTCGTGCTCCGCTATGGAAAGCGTGTGGCGCACGTCGTGCTCGCCGGTGCGACCACCTGGGCACTGGCCGGGTTGACTGTGCTGCCGGTGATCACCGGGCGGGTGGACGTCCAGGGGGCGCTGTGCCTGCCGGTTTTCGCTTACTTCGTACTGCGATCGCCGAGGTGGGCCCTGTTCTCCGCGATCTTCATCGCGACCGGCGAGCTCGAGATCTTCGGTACCTCATTCGGCAACTGGGCGTGGCTTCCGATCGCTCCGTGGACCCACATCCCGTCGGGCAATCCCCCGTCGGTGATCGCCGGCGGCTACTGCGTGATCGACGCTTCGGTGCTCCTCGTCATGCGCGGGCTCGCCTGGGTTCGCGCTCAGCCCTTCATCTCGACTGTCGCCGTGCCCGCGGTCGTGCGGTTGCCGGCGGAGTCCTCACCCCAGACCTCCAGCTCGACCTGATCCCCGTCGGCCTTGGTGATCCGGCCGCGGCAGCGGTACGGCCGTCCAGGCTGGTCGAGGCCCCGGTAGCTCACTTCGAAAGTCTTGAGCGTGCCGCGATCGCCCAGCCAATCCGTCACAAGCTGGCCCAGGAACGCGGCTTTGAGCAGCCCATGGAGGATTACCCCCGGCAGCCCGACGCTCTGCGCGTAGGCCTGGTCGTAGTGGATCTCGTAGAAGTCGCCCTGCGCGCCGGCGTACTGCACGAGCTGCCGCGTCGTCGGATGCTTGACCAGCTCGGGCAGCACCTGGTCCACCACTAGCCTCATCGCCGGATCGCGGTCCCGCGCAGCCTGGCGACGGTGCGGCCGTCCTGGTTGACGTAGTCGGTCTCGAAGATGATGAAAAGAAGGGTTCCGCTGGATCCCGTCTTCTCGTACACATCGGCGACGCGTCCGGTGGCCGTAACGGTATCGCCGACCTTCACGGGCTCGAAATCCTCGCAGGCCGTCACGTGGATCTGGCAGCCGCCGCAAGCGATGCGCGCGTGTTTCTGGAAGGTGGGCTCGAAACTCACCGCGCGAAAATGCACGCCCGGCAGCCCTACGCGGTTCATGCGCGCCGCCAACAGCTCGCCGTCGAGCCAGGGCGCCCCGATGAGCTCGAAGGGCCGCGTCGTGCCGCGGCCTTCCGACAGTAAGGTGCCTTCGAGGAGCACGGTGCCTGGATAGACGATGGCCGTGTCGAGGGTGGGCATGTTGGGCGACGGCATGACCCAGGGCAGATCGGTCGCGTCGAAATACATCTCGCGCGACCAGCCTTGCATGGGAACGATTTCGAGATCGGCGCCGATCCCGTGATGCTCGTTGAACAAGCGCGCGAGCTCCGCGACCGTCATCCCATGGCGCATGGGCATGCGGAACTGACCTACGAACGACTCGTATCCGGCCTCGAGCATGGGTCCTTCGACGCGTGCCCCGCCAATCGGATTTGGACGGTCGCACACGATGACGGGCAGCCCGGCCCGCGCCGCGGCGCGCAGGCAGTTGGCCATCGTGTAGATGAAGGTATAGATACGCGCGCCGACATCCTGCAGATCGATGACCAGGACGTCGATAAGGTCCAGCATGTCGCGGGTGGGCTCCCGCGTCTCGCTGTAGAGGGAAAAGATCGGCACGTTGCGGCGCCCGTCCTTGGCGTGCGGAGTCTCGATCATGTTGTCCTGGAGGTTCGACTGGTAGCCATGCTGGGGCCCGAAAATGGCGGCCAGAGTGTGGTTGGTCGATTGGCTGAGCCGGTCGACCACGTGCGTATAGCTATGGTCAATCGAGGCTGGATTGGCCAACACGCCCACGCGTAGCCCGTTCAGACGCGGAGAGGTGAGGAGTCGTTCGGAGCCGAGCAGCATGGCATCATTTAGCTGTCGCACCAGAATGTCTGCGGCCAGCGAGGTTATTGGTAACGTATGACTTCGATTGAAAGCGTACGCTGGGTCCGTGCGCCAGAAACCAAACCCGGACACCCGCTTTGGGTCAAAACGAACCCGCGTTCAATCTGGGCATATCCGCAGAGGGGAGCGGGGGAATGCGTCAAGCGGCGGACACTCTCTTCTTGCGCTTGCCCAGCCGCTTGTCGAGATAGGCGTCCACCACCTCCATCAGCCCGTCCATGCGGCCCTCGAAGAAATGGTTGGCTTCGGGCACGATGGCGTGATCGACGACGATGCCCTTCTGCGTCTTGAGGCGATCGACGAGGCCGCGCACCGCTTCGGTCGGCACCACGCGGTCCCTGGCGCCATTGACCATCAGCCCGGAAGACGGGCAGGGGGCGAGGAAGGTGAAATCATAGAGGCTTGCCGGTGGTGCCACCGAGATGAAGCCTTCGACCTCCGGCCGCCGCATCAAGAGCTGCATGGCGATCCAGGCGCCGAAGGACACGCCGCAGATCCAGCAGGATCGGGCGTCGGCATTATAACCCTGCATCCAGTCGAGCGCCGTGGCAGCATCGGCAAGCTCGCCCGGCCCATTGTCGAACAGCCCCTCGCTCCGCCCCACCCCGCGGAAGTTGAAGCGCAAGACGGAGAAACCGCGGCGCTGAAAGGCGTAATAGAGGTGGTAGACAACCTGGTTATTCATCGTCCCGCCAAATTGCGGGTGGGGATGCAGGATCAGCGCGATCGGCGCATTCAGTGTCTTGTTATGGTGATAGCGGGCCTCGATGCGCCCCGCCGGGCCGCTGATATTCACCTCAGGCATGAACCACTGACCTCGAAACGACGTTATGCCGATGCTGCAGAATGCCGATACCGCAGACTTAATTTTGGCGGGCGGGACGAGAATCGAATGCGGGCCGCCGCTGCAAAACTTGACTCTGCTGCTCGGGAATCCTATACAAATATGAGATTAGAATTGTTCCAAACAAGCGTACCTGAGGCACGCCGCCGCGTTTGGACCATCCCATCTTCGGGTCGCGCTTCATAGCATGCGCGACGGGGGCTCGTGCAAGCGCTAACGGGCGGCCAAACGCCGCCGGGTCCTGGTAACCGCATGAGCGAGCGATCCTATCTCGACTACAACGCCACCGCGCCGCTCAGGCCCGAGGTGCGCGACGCCATGCTTGGCGCGTTCGCCATCCATGGCAATCCCTCGTCAGTCCATGCCGAGGGCAGGCAAGCCCGCGCAGCGATCGAGGCCGCACGCGCCAAGGTCGCGGCTTTGTTGGGCGCGCGCCCCGACGACGTGATCTTCACGAGCTGTGGCACCGAGGCGAACGCGCTGGCGCTGGCGCCGGTGGCAGGTGCATGGCGGTGCTATATGAGCGCCATCGAGCATCCTTCGGTGCTGACCGGCGGCAGGTTTTCCGCGTCTGACGTGACCCGCATCCCCGTCACCGAGGACGGTGTCATCGACCTGGATTTCCTTGCAAGCGAGCTGGCGCGACACCATTTTGTGGGTCAGGGAGCGAGACCGTTTGTCTCGCTGATGGTGGCCAATAACGAGACCGGTGCTCTGCAGCCGGTTACTGCCGCGGCCGAGAGCGTCCATGCTGTCGGTGGCGTCCTCCATACCGACGCGGTGCAAGCGGCGGGCAAGGTGCCCCTCGATATGGGTGCGCTCGGTGCCGATCTGGTGAGCCTGTCGGCCCACAAGCTCGGCGGACCCAAGGGGGTGGGAGCGCTGGTGCTCCGGGAACGCGTTCAGGTCGAGCCGCTGATCAGGGGCGGCGGCCAGGAGCGGCGTCGCCGCGCCGGCACCGAGCATGTCTCTGGTATCGTGGGCTTCGGCGTGGCCGCGGAGATCGCCGCCGCGGAGTTGGGCAAGGCCCGCGACATTGCCAAGCTCCGCGACGAGCTGGAGACCCGGGCATTGGCGATAGCGCCCGAGGCGATCGTGTTTTCAGGCCGTCTGCCGCGCCTGCCCAATACGAGCTGCATGGCGGTCCCGGGCACCAAGGCCGAGACCCTCGTCATCGGGCTCGACCTGGCCGGCGTCGCGGTCAGCTCCGGCAGCGCCTGCTCGTCGGGCAAGGTCGAGGCGTCGCACGTGCTCCGCGCCATGGGCGTAGCACCTGAGGTCGCCCAAGGGGCCATCCGGGTGAGCCTCGGAATTGGCAGCACGCCTGCCGATATCGAGCGCTTTCTCGACGCCTGGGGCACATTGATCAAGCGGCTGAGAGAAAGCCGCAAGGCCGCCTGACGCGGCCACCAAGGACAAGGCCGCCTGACGCGGCCACCAAGGACAAGGCCGCCTGATGCGGCTGCGATGGATAAGGAGTTTGAGGTAGAGCCATGCCGGCAGTGCAAGAGACCGTCGCCCGCGTTCGCGAGATCGACGTCGATAAGTACAAATACGGCTTCACCACTGAGATCGAGTCGGTCAAGGCGCCGAAGGGTCTGAGCGAGGACGTGGTGCGCTTCATCTCGGCCAAGAAGGGCGAGCCCGACTGGCTGCTCAACTGGCGGCTGGAGGCCTATCGCCGCTGGCTCACCATGACCGAGCCGACATGGGCCAATGTGCGTCACCCCAAGATCGATTACCAAGAGCTCTATTACTACTCGGCACCCAAGAGCACCGAAGGCCCCACGAGCCTGGCCGACGTCGATCCGGAGCTGCTGCGGACCTATGAGCGCCTCGGCATTCCGCTGAAGGAGCAGAAGCTGCTGGCCGGCGTTAAGGACGCTAGCGTCAAGGATGCAAATGGCGAGGAGGCACCGCGCACGGATCGGCGCGTCGCGGTCGATGCCGTGTTCGACTCCGTTTCCGTGGTCACCACCTTCAAGGCGGAGCTGGGCAAGGCAGGCGTGATCTTCTGCTCCATGTCCGAGGCGGTGCGGGAGCATCCGGAGCTCGTGCGCAAATATCTGGGCTCGGT
>PLBV01000094.1 GCA_003135455.1 Hyphomicrobiales bacterium
ACCGGCATTGGGCGACCGAAAGATCCTAGAGCATGATCCCGAAAAGTGGGAACCGGTTTTCGGATAAGATCATGCTCAAACAAAGAGCTAGAGCGCTGTCGCGATTCTATTTCAACCGATAGCGCTCTATTGCGCCTCGGTCTTGGCCTTCGGGCCCGTCCAGGCCGACTGCTTGCCGAAGCAGAGGCCCATACCGCCAAGCGTTCGGTCGCCGTCCACAAAGCCCATGTACTTGCGAAGCTCATAGCCAATGCGCCAGGCCGTCTTGTACGTCACGCCAAGCTGGCGTTGCAGCTCCTTAGCCGCCGCGCCATTCCGCGTCGTGGTGAACATGTACATGGCGTAGAACCACTTTTGCAGCGGCGTACTCGATTTCGCAAAGGGCGTCCCGACCATCGGATGAATGTGGTGGCCGCACCACGGGCAGCTATACGCAGGCACCTTGGCGAGCCGCGCGAAGCGCCCATGCTTGCCGCATTTGGGGCAAGTCTGCATCTCGCCAAAGCGCACCTTCATAAGGTGGTCGAGACATGCTGCGTCAGTCGGGAAGCGGCTGAAAAAGTTCTGAATTGTGAATGCCTTGGCCATCGCGCCCTCCAATACGTTCTAATATAGGAGGCTTCTTACGTATGTCAAGGGGATACATCCGAAAATACCCGTTTTTCGGAGCGCACAATCAGGTCAGCTCCGCTCCACGAAGCTGTCCACCACCTTCTTGCGCCCCGCCTTGTCGAAATCCACGGTGAGCTTGTTGCCGTCGACATGGGCGATGCGGCCATAGCCGAACTTCTGATGGAACACCCGCATCCCGATGATGAGCCCCGCGCCCGGGGCGGTCGAGGCCGCAACCAGGGTGCCGTCGATGGTGATGGGCTCCCGCGCCCGCGGACCTGACGACGCGCCCCCCGGCGGGCGGTTCCGTTGCGCGCGCCGCCAGCCCGGCGTCTCGTAGAAGCCGCTGGCGAACAGGGTCTCCGCCGTGTCGAAGCGGCTTGCCCCGTAGCTGCCATGGAAGCCCCGATCCTCCGCCACCTCCACATGGTCCACCGGCAGCTCGTCGATGAATCGCGAGGGGAGGGCCTGCTGCCACATGCCATGGGTGCGGCGGTTCTGGGCGAAGGTGATCTTGGCCTTGAGCCTCGCCCGCGTCAGCCCGACATGGGCGAGCCGCCGCTCCTCTTCCAACCCCGAGCGGCCGGACTCATCGAGGCTGCGCTGATGGGGAAGCAGCCCTTCGTCCCAACCGGGCAGGAACACGTGATCGAATTCGAGCCCCTTGGCGCTGTGCAGGGTCATCAGGTTGACGCGGTCGGTGCCCTCCTCGGTATTGGCGTCCATGACCAGGCTCACATGCTCGAGGAAGCCGGCCAACGTGTCGAACTCCTCCATGAAGCGGATGAGCTCTTTCAGGTTCTCGAGCTTGCTCGCGGCTTGCGGCGATTTCTCCGTCTGCCACATGGCGGTATAGCCCGACTCATCCAGGATCAGCTCGGCGATCTCCGTGTGGCGCATGGTCTCGATCAGCGACCGCCAGCGGTCGAAGGATGCGATGAGATCAGCGAGCGATTTTCGCGCGCGCGGCTTCAGCTCCTCGGTCTCCACGATCAGTCGCGCCGCCTGGAACAGCGGCACTTGGCGCGCGCGAGCGAGCTGATGCAGGGACTTCAAGGTCGATTCGCCCAAGCCCCGCCGCGGCGTATTGACGATGCGCTCGAATTTGAGGTCGTTGGCAGGGTTCAGCGTCACGTCGAAATAGGCGGTGGCGTCCCTGATCTCCTGGCGCTCGTAGAAACGCGGGCCGCCGACCACGCGGTAGGGGAGCCCGAGGGTGATGAAGCGGTCCTCGAAGGCGCGCATCTGGAAGGAAGCCCGCACTAAGATGGCGACCTCGCTCAGACGCTGGCCTTGCCGCTGCGCCTGCTCGATATCCTCGCCGATGATGCGCGCCTCTTCCTCGTCGTCCCAGCAGCCCTGCACCTCGACCTTGTCGCCATTGGCCCCGTCGGTGCGCAGCGTCTTGCCGAGCCGGCCCTGATTGTGGGCGATCAGCCCCGATGCGGCGCCGAGAATATGTCCGGTCGAGCGGTAATTGCGTTCGAGCCTTATGACCTTGGCGCCAGGAAAGTCGGTCTCGAAGCGCAGGATGTTGTCCACCTCGGCGCCCCGCCAGCCATAGATCGACTGATCGTCGTCGCCGACGCAGCAGATGTTGCGGCTGCCTTGGGCGAGCAGCCTGAGCCACAGATATTGCGCGACGTTGGTGTCCTGATATTCGTCCACCAGCATGAAGGCGAAGCGCTGCTGGTACTGCGCCAGCACGTCCGGGTGCTCCTGGAACAGGCGTAAGTTCTCCAAGAGCAGGTCGCCGAAATCGGCGGCGTTCAGCTCCTTCAGGCGCCGCTGATAGGCCGCGTAAAGGTCGCGCGCCTTGCCATTGGCGAAGGCGAACGATTCGCCATCGGGCACGCGTGCGGGCATGATGCCCCGGTTCTTCCAGCCATCGATCATGCCGGCCAAGAGCCGCGCCGGCCAGCGCTTCTCGTCGATATTCTCCGCCGCGAGCAGCTGCTTGATGAGCCTGATCTGATCGTCGGTGTCGAGCACGGTGAAGGAGGGCTTCAGGTCCACGAGCTCGGCGTGGCGGCGGAGGATCTTCACGCCGATGGCATGGAAGGTACCGAGCCAGGGCATGCCCTCGACCACGCCCCCGATCAGCTGGCCCACGCGGCCCTTCATCTCCCGCGCCGCCTTGTTGGTGAAGGTGACGGCGAGGATCTGCGACGGCCACGCCCGGCCGAGCCGCAAGATATGGGCGATGCGGGTGGTGAGCACGCGCGTCTTGCCGGTGCCGGCGCCGGCGAGCACGAGAAGCGGGCCATCCAGCGTCTCCACCGCCTCGCGCTGCTCGGGGTTCAGCGCTTCGAGATAGGGAATGGCATGCGTGCGCATGGCGCGCTGCGAGGTGGAAAGCGGCGCCTCGTCGGGGGAGGGGTCCGGCGCCTCTAAAGCTGATCCGCGAATCTTTGCCATTGTTGAGAACTATACATCGGGCTTGAGCGAAAAAGGGCAAGGGGCTGTCTTGGTCGGCAGGCGGTGGGCCGTGGGCGTTCTCGTGGGCAAAAGGCCACAGGGGACAATCCGACAAGGCGGTTGCGCGGCTTCGTCGGCGCTGGCAGAAAGGGCCAGTCGCGGGGTTCAATTCATTTTGAGGGATGGGGATATGCTTCGAGCTTCGAAGATGACTGTCGTTGTGCTTGCCGCTGCAGGGTTTGCGCTTCTGGGCCATGGACCCGCGTCTGCTGGTTGCCAGGTGATTTCAGCCACTCACAGCGCCGATACCAAGAGCGAGGCTCTGAAGAGCTCACAGGCGCTGGCGGTGGAAAGCGCCAACGAGCTGAAACGGTCGAAGGGCTGGAAATACGTCACCATGAGCGCTCGCCGAGTGAAGCCGGACCCGTTCTGGAAGGCCGTCCGTCCGGTGGTGCCCAAGGACGTCATCTACGGGTCTTTCGTCACGGCGCGCACCTACACGACCTGCTTTACCGGCGTGGTCGTTCCTTATGTGTGCACGTCGGGCTCGGCCGTCTGCGGCAACTAGCTCGTTCCCGGATCGTGTCAGGCCCGAAAGCGGGCAACCAGTAGCCATCGCTGGAACTGCCAATTGCGGGCGTGATTATTGGATCGCCGGATTTGGCCCGGCGATGACCATGGTGTGTTGGACGCGCCGTCGGCGCGCGTGCGCGTGCGCCTCACCCTCGCCACATGCTTTGGTAAGCTGTCCTTCAAGCTTGTCTGCTGCAATGGGTGAAAGACGAGATGACGGTGGGTGAGGTTCTGTTGCCGCGATACACATCGCGTGAGCGCGTGGCGGATGGCTGCGTCCACGCCGTCGGCGTCGCGGCGAGCCTGATCGCGCTCGGCGCGCTCCTCGTCATCGGGATGAAGTCGCAAGTGATGCTCTGGATCGTGAGCCTCGTCATCTATGGCGTGGCGCTGGTCATGACCTTCGGCTTCTCCGCGAGCTATCATTTGGTGGTGGCGCCGAAGCTGAAGGGCGTCCTGCGCCGTCTCGACCATGCCGCTATCTTCCTCATGATCGCAGGCACTTACACGCCGTTTGCGCTGATGAAGATGGAGGCGGCCTCAGGGCTTTGGCTGCTCGGCGTCGTGTGGACCATGGCGGTAATCGGCATCGCCATCAAGCTGTTCGCCCCGCGCTATTTGGAGGGCCTCTCCACCGCGCTTTACCTCGTGCAAGGCTGGGCGGTGGTCGCCGCCTGGCATCCGCTGGTCTCGGCGGTGCCGGAGCGGGTCCTGCTCCTGCTCGCGCTCGGCGGTGTGCTCTACACCATCGGCGTGGTGTTCCATCTCTGGAAGCGCCTGCCCTATCAGAACGCCATCTGGCACGGCTTCGTGCTGGTTGCCGCGAGCTGCCACTATGTGGCGGTGCTCGCCGCAGTCGGCTCCTGACCAGCGCCAACGGGGCGTGCCCACCATCAAAAGCCGGAGCTTTCGCTAACCAAGCCCGTGGTAAACTCCAGGCCATGACCACTGTCATGGCGATGGACCAGGTGCCCGAGGCGCGCGACCGCAAGGACGCGCTGTTCGCCACGCTTGGCTCCCGCTTCGGCAGCCGCTTGTCCACCAGCGCCGCGCTTCGCGAGCAGCACGCCCACACGCTGACCTGGATCAGGAATGAGCCACCCGACGCCGTGCTCTTCGCCGAGACGACGGCGGAGGTGGTCGAGGTGGTGAAGCTCTGCGCCGAGGCGCGTGTGCCGCTCATCCCTTTCGGCACCGGCACCTCGCTCGAGGGCCATGTCAATGCGCCCTTCGGCGGCCTCTCGCTCGACCTCTCGCGCATGAACCGCATCGTCGCGGTGCATCCGGAAGACCTCGACTGCATGGTCGAGCCTGGCGTCACGCGCAAAGCGCTGAACGAGCATTTGCGGGATATGGGTCTTTTCTTCCCGGTCGATCCCGGCGCCGACGCGAGCCTTGGCGGCATGGCGGCCACGCGCGCCTCGGGCACCAACGCCGTGCGCTACGGCACCATGCGCGACACTGTGCTCGGGCTGACCGCGGTGCTGGCCGACGGCAGCGTGGTGAAGACGGGCGGCCGCGCACGGAAATCGGCGAGCGGCTACGACCTTACCCGGCTCCTGATCGGCTCGGAGGGCACCCTTGGCGTCATCACTGAACTCACGCTGAAGCTCTCCGGCATCCCGGAGACCATCGTCGCCGCAATCTGCCCCTTCGCCACCATCGAGGGCGCCTGCAACGCCACCATCGCGGCGCTGCAGCTGGGCCTGCCGCTCGCCCGCATCGAGCTGTTGGACGAGGTGCAGATGCGCGCCTGCAACGCCTATTCGCACCTGACCCTCGCCGAGACCCCCACGCTGTTCCTCGAGTTCCACGGCACCCAGGCCGCAACCGCCGAGCAGGTCGAAGCCTTTGCCGCGATCGCGGCAGCCGAAGGCGGCGGCCCGCTCGTCTCCGCCGGACGCCAGGAGGAGCGCAACCGGCTGTGGCAGGCGCGCCATGACGCCTATTGGGCGGCGCGGGGGCTCAGACCGGGTGCGGGGATCATCACCACCGATGTCTGCGTGCCCATCTCGGCCCTGGCGGCTTGCGTCACCCAAACGCGCCAAGACATTGACCGGACGGGCCTGCTCGCCCCGATCGTGGGCCATGTGGGCGACGGCAACTTCCACGTCATGCCGCTTGTCGACCTCGCCAACCCCGAGGAGCGGCGGAAGGTGCAAGGCTTCCTCGACCGCCTCGTCGCCCGTGCGCTGGCTTTCGACGGCACCTCGACCGGCGAGCACGGCATCGGCCAGGGCAAGATGAACTATCTCGCCGCCGAGCATGGGACGAGCGTGGAGGTGATGGCTGCCATAAAAAAGGCGCTGGACCCGTTGAATATCCTCAATCCGGGCAAGATATTCGCGCTATGATGACCAAAGCCTAGGGGCGACAGGACTGAGATGTCCTCTGGCTCTGCCCATGCCTTCGCGAATGCTCGCGCCCGAGCTTAAGGCTTGAGATTCCCGTGAACTCGTTCCTGCTCACTTTGACGGCATTGCTGATTCTTGTGCTCGGCGCGCTTTTCGCCGCGCCGCTCGTCGTCGATTGGAACGATTGCCGCCCGGTCTTCGAGGAGCAAGCGACCAAGCTCTTGGGGCGCCAGGTGAAGGTGGGCGGCCAGGTGCATATGGTCCTCTTGCCGGCACCCGAGCTCAGATTCGATGACGTCAAGGTCGCCAACGAGCAGGGAAGCCTGGACGAGCCTCTGCTCGAGGCCCGGTCTCTCGAGGCGCTCCTCAATATCGGCGCGCTGATGACCGGCGCCATCGAGGCGCGCCAGCTCACCATCACCGACCCCATCCTGCGGCTCAAGCTGAAGGCGGACGGAACCGGCAATTGGAGCGATGTGGGCAGGCCCGTCGAGGCGCTGCCCTTCGTGTCCAAGGACGTGACGCTGGATCAGGTCAACGTCACCGGCGGCAGGATCGAACTCACCAAGGGGGCCGAGCCTGCGCTCGTGGTCGAGGGCGTGAACGGGGAGGCGAGTGCCGCCTCGCTTACGGGGCCCTACAAGGTGTCCACCACCTACACCTATGACGGCCGTTCCCAGGAGCTTCGTTTCTCCACCAGCGCGCGCGATGCTTCCGGCCGCTTCCGGCTGAAATCCGCGCTGCGCGATCTCGACCGGCACATCGTCTATCTGCTCGATGGCGACGTGACCGGGCTTGGCGAGAAGCCGGCTTACGAAGGCGGGATCATTGTCCGCGTCGCAGGCGCTACCCCGACCGCGCCGCCAGCCGCGACCGCGCCGCAGGCCACGAGCGAGGCGCCTGCCGCCGATCCTGGCACCGCCGCGCAGGTGCTCGCCGCGGAGGAGACGCCGAAGGCCGAGGATTCCGGCTCGACCTTCGAGCTGAAGGGCACGGTGGCGGCCACCCCCGACCATGCCGAGCTGCCTTCCTTCGACATCACCATCCACGCCAAGGGCCGGCCGCAAATGCTGAAAGGCAAGCTCGCGCTGGATTTCGGGGCGACGCCCAAGGCCGAAGCCGAGCTCGCCGCCCGCTGGGTCGATGTGGACGCGCTGCTTGCGGCGGCTGGCCAGCAACAGGACGCCTCGCCTTCCGCTGCCTTGCGCGCGCTTGCCGACCGCCTGCTGGCGGAGGCGGCAACGATAGGCGAAGGGACGCTCGCGGTCGCCATCGACCAGGCGAGCCTTGGCGGCGACCTTGTCGGCAATCTCGACCTTGCGCTCGCCGCCAAGGATGGCCGCGTGACCATCGGCCGGCTTAAGGCCGAGCTGCCGGGAGAGAACCATCTCGAGGCCTCGGGCGATCTCGCCGCCAGCAACGCCGGACCGGTCTTCACCGGGCCTATCAAGCTCGAAGGCTCCAAGCTCAGGACGCTGACCCGCTGGGCCGCTGGCGACCGCGAGATGTCGGCACAGGCCTCGATCGGCAAGTTCGCGCTCGCCGCGGACGCTACCATCGGCGGCGGCGATCTGGCGCTCGATCAGGCGACGGGGGAGCTCAGCGACACCAAGTTCTCCGGCGCGCTCCGCTATCATGGCGGCGAGAAGCGCGTGATCGACCTCAACCTCGACAGCGACCGTCTTGACCTGCGCGAGGTGCTGGGTGGCGACGTCGCCTGGAGCTCCTTCCTGCCAACCTCGGCGAAGCCGGAGACTGGCGCTGGCGCGTCCCCCAACCTGCTCGCGGCGCTGCGCGACGACGCGGTGCATGTGGTGTTGCGCGTAGGCCAGCTCATGCTGCCGGACATTCCTGCCGGCAAGCTCGATGCCAAGTTCGCCCTTGCCGGCGATACGCTCGATATCGAGGCGCTCGACTTTGCCGCCGTGGGCGCCATCGCGCTCAACGGCAAGGGCCGCATCGAGCATCTCGGCGAAGCGCCTGCCGGCAAGGTGGACTTCGCGCTTCAGGCGCAAACCCCCGAGAGCCTCCGCGTCGTGAGCGAGCTTCTGGGTCTGTCTCCGAGCATGGCTCGCTCGAAGAACCTTGCGAGCCTTGCACCCCTGGACATCCATGTGGGCCTCACCGCCTCCCGCGAGGGCAATGCGACCCGTGCCGCGCTCGAGCTTGCCGGCAGGGCGGCAAGCTCCGACGTGGCACTCACCGCCCACGGGGCAGGCGAGCCGTCCAAGCTCGCGCAAAGCGAGATCGACATCGACGCCAGCGTGACCGGCGACCACCCGCAGGCGGTGCTCGGTCTGCTCGTTCCCGACCTGCCGCAAGACCGGCTCACCCCTGCCGGCGGCGAGCAGGGCAAGCTCACGCTGAAAGCCCATGGCGTGCCGGCGACCGGCGTAACCGGCCGGGCCGAGCTTGCGACCCCCTCCATGACGCTCGCCTTCGACGGGCAAGGCGCGCTCCGCGATGACGGCGTGACGCTGAGCGGCAAGGCTCAGGCGACCAGCCGGAATGCGGGGCTCGCGCTTTCGCTTGTCGGGCTCCAGGCGCCGCCGAGCGCCACCTCCGTCCCCCTCAATCTCCACGCCGATGTGACCAAGGCCGCGCAAATCGTCGAGCTCAAGGGCATCGCCGGCGAGATCGGCGGCCAGGCGGTACAGGGCAGCGCGCGTTTCGATGGGAGCGGCGACAAGACGAAATTTGCCATTACCGCCAGCGCCGACTGGGTGTCCTTGCCGGCGCTGCTCGGCTCGCTTATTGCCTGGGAGCGGACGCCCGCGACCGAGGAGCTGCTGGGTGCCATCGGCCAGAGCAGCTCGGAGGTTTGGCCCTTGCGCGGCTTTGCCCTCGGCTCGCTCGGCAAGGCCGAAGGCGAGATCACCCTCAGCGCCAAGACGCTTGCCCTGGGCGCGCCCTTGCAGGTTGCCGATGCGAGCCTTGCCGCCCGCCTCGACAAGAACGGGCTTGCCATCACCGACCTCAAAGGGCGCCTGTTCGGGGGCACCTTGACGGCGTCCGGGAGCTTGAGCCCGCGTGGCGCCGGTGCTGCGCTGAATCTTCGCGCCGAGCTCGCCCTTGGCAAGCTCGAGGAGCTGTCGAAAAGCGTCGTCGGACCCGTGCTTGCCAAGGGCCCGTTCACTCTGAATTTCGATGTGTCGGGAGAGGGCTTGAGCCCGCCCGGTCTGGTTGCCGGCTTGAGCGGGGAGGGGACGCTCGCCCTTGCCCCCGGGTCTTTGCAGTCGCTCAATGCCGAGCCGCTGAAGCGCATGGCGAGTGAGGCCGCCAAGAGCAAGAAGATCAAGGCTGACAAGGACCAGATCGCAGCCCTTGCCCGCTCACTGCGCGACAGGCTCACCCATGGCACCTACAAATATGCCGCCGCAACGCTGCCCTTCGAGGTGAAGAACGGGACGCTGCGGGTGCAGCCCACGACGCTGACCGGCCCAGGCGCCGAGATCACCATCAATGGCTATTTGGAGCTTGCGAGCCTCAGGCTCGACAGCGAGTGGGTGATGAAGCTGCCGGGCGGCGACGACACCATGCCTTCGATCAGTCTGGTGCTGGCAGGGCCGCTCAGCAATGCCGGCGCCATCGCAGCCGTCATCGACGCCGAGGCGATCGAAAGCTATCTCACCATGCGGCGCATGCAGGAGGACGTCGAGCGCCTGGAAACCCTCGATGTGAGCGGCCGCAATGGGCCTGCGGTCGATGCCAAGCCGCCAGCCGATCAGCCTGCCGACGCCAAGCGCAGCGAAGCGGAGCCGGAGCCCGCGCCACCCACCGCCGCGCCGCCGCCCGCACCACCCCCGCCGCAGCAAAAACCAAAGCCGCGGGCGGCCGATTTGGAGCAGGACAAAGGCGATCAGAGCGCTCCCCTCGCTCCGCCGGCGGCCGACCGGCAAGAGCCGAGCGTGCCGGCGCCGAGCCAGGCCAAGGATCCGCAAGCGGAACCGCCTGCCGCCGCAGCTTCAGGCTCGCAGGATCAGACGACGCCCGCCGCCTCGACCGGCGCTGAGACCGTTGCCCCGGCAGTGGGAAAGCCGCCCGCTCATCCGCGCCGCGCCCCCTCGGCACCCGACGATTGGAAGAAGGGTGTCGGTATCCTCGGCGGGGGCTAGAGCGCTACCGCGTGAAATAGAATCGCGATAGCGCTTCTCGGTTTTTGAGCATGATCTTTTCGGAAAGCCGGTTTCCACTTTTCTAAGATCATGCTCTAGGCCCGATCATGTCCTCGGGCCGTACCAGCCGGTCGAACTCCTCAGGCGTCACATGGCCCGAGCGCACCGCCTCCTCCCGCAAAGTGGTGCCGCGCTTGTGCGCTGCCTTGGCGATCTCGCTCGCTTTGTCATAGCCGATATGGGGCGCAAGCGCCGTGACCAGCATGAGCGAGCGCTGCAGATGGTCCTTGATGCGCTCGCGGTTGGCCTCAAGCCCCACGATGCAATGGTCGGTGAAGCTTTCAGAAACGTCGGTGAGCAGGCGGATCGATTGCAGCATGGCGTAGGCGACGAGCGGCTTGAACACGTTGAGCTCGAAATGCCCCTGGCTGCCGGCGAAGCTGATGGTCGTCTGGTTGCCCATCACCTGCGCGGCCACCATGGTCACCGCCTCGCATTGGGTCGGGTTCACCTTGCCGGGCATGATGGAGGAGCCGGGCTCGTTCTCGGGCAGCATCAGCTCGCCGAAGCCCGACCGCGGGCCCGAGCCCAACAGCCTGATGTCGTTGGCGATCTTGAACATCGATACCGCCACCGTATTGAGCGCGCCATGGGTGAACACGCAAGCGTCATGGGTGGCGAGCGCTTCGAACTTGTTCGGGGCGCTGACAAAAGGGAGCTTGGTCATCTCCGCGATCTTGGCGGCGAAGGCCTCGGCAAAGCGCGGGCTGGTGTTGAGCCCGGTGCCGACGGCGGTTCCCCCTTGGGCGAGCGCGTAGAGCCCGTAGAGCGTCTGCTTGGCGCGCGCGATGCCATGATCGATCTGCGCTGCATAGCCGCCGAATTCCTGCCCCAAAGTTAGGGGAGTGGCGTCCTGTAGATGCGTGCGGCCGATCTTGATGATGTCCTGGAACGCCTCCGCCTTGTCCTTAAGCGCCTGATAGAGTCGGGCGAGCGCCGGGTTCATGCGGTAGGCGATCTCGGTTGCCGCCGCGATATGCATCGCGGTGGGAAAGGTGTCGTTGGAGGATTGGCCGAGATTGACGTGATCGTTGGGGTGGATAGGGTGCTTCGCACCGAGCCTGCCGCCAAGCATTTCGCTTGCCCGGTTGGCGATCACCTCATTCACGTTCATGTTGCTTTGAGTGCCCGAGCCGGTTTGCCAGACGACCAGGGGGAAATGCGTGTCGAGCTTGCCTTCGATCACTTCGTCTGCCGCCGCCGCGATCGCGTTGGCAAGCCGCGCATCGATGAGGCCGAGCTCCAGATTGGTCAGCGCTGCGGCCTTTTTCACCATGGCCAGCGCCCGGATCAGCGGCTTCGGCATGCTCTCGTCGCCGATGCGGAAATTCCGGCGCGACCGCTCGGTTTGGGCGCCCCAGTACCGGTCGCCGGCCACCTCGATCGGCCCGAAGGAATCGCTTTCCATGCGGGTTGAGGTGGGGGGGTTGAGAGGGCTGCTCGATGCAGGCATGCTTACGTCTCCCTTTCGGCGGCAATTCGGTCAGGTGCGACCACAGTCTTGCGTTTGCCGTCCGCCGGATGATCTATCGGCTCGACCGTGGCTAGGCTATAACATCGCTTAAGGGCGGGAGAACGCGCTCATTGCCTCCGTTATAGGCCTTCTGCCGAGGAGCGCCCGAGGGCCGTGGGCTTCATTCCCGCGACATTGGGTGAGGAAGGCTAGTGGCTGACGTTACAGCGAAGTTGGCATTGCCGGCGCCGCGGTCCGCACGCATCGCGGTTCTGCTCGCGCGTGTGTTCGCGCTGTTGGGCGCTGCCATTGGCGCGCTGGTGCTCGCGGGCTGGCAATTCGACCTCACTGGGCTCGCCGAGCGCGTTCCCGATCTCACCGCCGTGAAGCCGAACGCCGCGGCCGGCATGCTTGGCGCGGGCCTCGGGCTCTTCTGCCTCACCTTCCGCAGGCTCCGCCCGGTGGCGAGGCTGATCGGCTCGGCCCTGGTGCTGCTTGGGCTTGTGACCTTGATCCAACAGCTGTTCGGCATCGATTTCGGCATGGATCAGGTGTTGTTGCGCAACGGCCCCGTCGCTGTCGACGCCTCGCAGCCGCCGCCCTCCATGCGCATGGCGCCGGGCACCGCCGGCACGCTCATCCTGTTCGGGCTCGCGCTGCTTTATGCCAAGCAGGGCAAGGCGCTCTCGGGCTTCAGCCAGTTCCTGGCCATCGCCATGCTGGCGCAGGTGCTGATCGTGCTGACCGGCCACGCTTACGGGGTATCCAACCTTTATTACCCGTTTCCGTTCACCGCCATGTCGGTCTATGGCGCGGCGAGCGCGCTGCTGCTCGCCGTGGGTCTGCTCGCCGCCTCGCCCGAATACGGCGTTGCCGCCGCCATCATAGAGCCATCGCCGGCGGGGGAGATGCTGCGGCGGCTTCTGCCCGGCATCATCGTGCTGCCGCTTGTTATCGGCTGGCTCGCCCATCAGGCCGAGCTTGCGGCCTATTACGATAACGCCGCCACGCTCGCCATTTTCGCCGTGGCGAGCATTGTGGTGCTGGCGGCATTCGCCTGGACCACGATCGGCGCCGTCCGGCGCGCCGACCGCGACCGCAACGAGGCGCTGATGGAGCTGCGCGGTCAGCGCGAATGGCTGAGCACCACCCTTGGCAGCATCGGCGACGGGGTGATCGCCACCGATCCGTCGGGCAGCGTGCTGCTGCTCAACAAGGTCGCCGAGCAATTGACCGGTTGGACGCTGGCCGAAGCGCGCGGCCGGCCGATCTGGGAGGTGTTTCGCGTCATCGATGAAACCACGCGCAAGCCGCTCGACGATCCGGCCCTCAAGGCGCTGCGCGAGCGCCATGTGACCCGGCTCGAATCCGGCGCGCTGCTGGTGACCCGAGACGATCGGGAACTGCCCGTGGAGGATAGCGGCGCGCCGATCCTGGGCTTCGATGGCTCGCTTGCCGGTTCCGTGCTCATCTTCCGCGACGTCACCGAGCGGCGCCGGGCCGCGCAGCGTCAGACCATGCTGGTGGGCGAGCTCAACCACCGGGTCAAGAACTCCCTCGCCATCGTGCAGTCGCTGGTGCAGGCGAGCCTCCGCCAGGCCACCAGCAAGCCCGCCCAGGCCATGGCGCAGACCTTGGCCGAGCGCCTCCAGGCCCTGCATCGCGCTCACGACCTGCTGCTCGAATCGCAATGGTCGGGCGCGAGCCTCAAGGCCATGGTGGAGCGCGAGCTCGATCCCTATCAGCGCGCCGACGGCCCGAATATCAGCATCAAGGGTCCGGACGTGCTCTTGCCGTCGCAATGCACCTCCATCCTCGCCATGACGCTGCACGAGCTTGCCACCAACGCCGTGAAATATGGGGCGCTGTCGCAGAGCACCGGCCAGCTCGGCGTGAGCTGGAAGATGGCGCGCGGCGGCCGGCTCCTGCTCACCTGGGAGGAGCGGGGCGCCATCATCGCGCCGGCCAAACGCAACAACGGCTTCGGCATGCAGCTCATCGACAAGGGCATTCGCCACAACCTCGGGGGCGAGACGAAAGTCGATTTCCGCCCGACCGGCCTCTATGTGGAGCTGAATGTGCCGCTTGATCCGTCCAAAGAGCCGCGCACCAAGCCTCAGCCCGCCCCAGTCGAGCCGGTTTAAGCGAACCTATTCGAGCGTCCTGATCTCTTCGTTGGCGTGGCGGAGCCGCTCGGAGAAGTCGCGCGTCAGATTGCCGAGAATGGTGATCATGATGTTGGGATGTTCGGCCGCGAGCTCCTGCAGCTGCTCGACGGCGAGCCCGTAGCAGATCACCTGCTCATCGGCGATCACGTCGGCCGAGCGGTTGCCGCCGTCGAGCAGCGCCATCTCGCCGAAGGTGAGCCCCGGGCCCAAGGACGCCACGCGGCGCTTGCGCTCTCCGGTCGGGGTGGGGACCCTGATTTGCACGCTGACGCTGCCGCGTGCCAGCACGAAGAACAGCTTCGCCTGGTCGCCCTCGCGGATGATGACCTCGCCCTTGTCGAACATCAACGGGCGGACAATGGTCTCCACGAGCTTGCACTCCTCTGCGCTCAAGCCCTTGAACACGTCGAGCTGGCCGAGCGCGAATTTGGGCTCGGCGACCCCTTTGAGCGACCGCGCGAGCAACTGATCCTCGCACCATTCGAGCGCCGCATCGACGTCGCGAAAGACGCGCACCAGCCGTTCTTCCTCGTGCTCGGCAAGCTCGCGCGACAGCGGGCCGAGCGGCCCATCATTGGCGATATTGGCGAATAGCAGCTCGCTTAAGCCGTCACGCATCGAGCGGGCGAGCCGCATGACCAGCTTGCGCGCCGCTATATCGGCAAGGTGCACGCGCTTGAAATCGACGATGACGTAGCGGGCTTGCGTGGCAAGGTCGATGATGCGCCTGAGCAGTTGCTCGGTTGAGCCGAAAAACAGCGCGCCTTGCGCTTCGAGCACGGCGATCTTGGCTCCTTCGGCGGCGAGCACGGTGCGCTCCTCCGTGGTGCGCACGCGGTTGGAGCGGACGAGGTCGCCGCGATAGAAGCGGCGGATGACGCTGCGAACATTGGTGCGGTTGTTGAAGGCGTGCAGCTCGAACTCGTTGGAGATCTCCTGACAGACCTTGATGCCCCGCACGCTGTTGCCCTGTGCGTCGAGCGGCGGGGAGTAGACGCCGATGCCGATCTGTCCGGGAATCACGGCCATGATGCAGCCGGAGACGCCGCTCTTGGCCGGCATGCCGACCTCGTAGGACCACTGGCCGGCATAGTTGTACATGCCACAGCTGTTCATCACCGACAGCACGTCGCGTACGGTGCTCGCGTCGAACGCGGTCTCGCCGGTCCGCGGATTGGTCCCGTCATTGGCGAGCGTGGCGGCCATGAGTGCGAGGTCCCGGCAGCTGACCAGGATCGAGCATTGACGGAAATAGAGATCGAGGACCTCGGCTGGATCGCGCGTGATCATGCCGGAATTGAGCATCATATAGGCGATGGCGCGGTTGCGGTGGCCGGTGGCCTGCTCCGATCCGAACACCGCTTCGTCGATGGCGAGCCGCCGGCCGGCAAGCCGGGAGAAGAGCTCGACCATGGTGTCGACGCGTTCATCCAACGTATCACCCTGCATCAGCTCGGCGACCGCGATGGCGCCGGCATTGACCATGGGATTGAAGGGCCGGTTGGCCACCTCGTCGAGCACGATGGAATTGAACGCTTCGCCGGTGGGCTCGACGCCCACATGGCGGAGCACGGAATCGCGCCCGAAATGCTGCAGCGCATAGCCATACATGAAGGGCTTCGATACCGACTGGATGGTGAAGACGTGGTCGGCGTCGCCGGTGGCATAGACCTCGCCATCGACGGTGGCGAGCGCAATGCCGAACAGCGAAGGATCGGCCTTGCCGAGCTCGGGGATATAGTCGGCGACCTTGCCGCCGGATGTCTCCCCGATGCGCTGATGCAGCTCGGCCAGGAAATCGTCCACCGGAGCAAGAGCAANNACGCGCAATGCGCTGCTCGCCTCGTTCATTTGCCCCCCGAAGTCAGGCCAAGCCCCTCGCCCACGAGAACTTTAGCCATAAATCATGCCCTGTCCAAAGCATGACTCCGGTCGAACTTAAGAAAATGAGATGACGGGGCACCTGCCAAAGATTCGGGCAAGGACGGGGAAGGATTGAGCTCAAACAAAAAGTGAGAAGCGCTGTNNTGTCGCGATTCAGCCTGACGCGACAGCGCACTAGACGCCCGCTTTGGTGCGGCCCGAGGCTTATTTCTTGCGGAAGCGGTCGAGCTGCACGACCTCTCCCGGCGGCCGCACGAGGCCGACCTCGACCGCCGGCGTTCCGCTGTCTTGGGCTGCGGGCTCGGGCACGGTCCGGGGCGATCCCGCCTCCTCGACCTCACCCATGAGGTCCGGCAGAGCTGCGGCCATGTGCTGGCGGGCGGAATCGTTGGCGGCGCCGGGCCTGCCGAATTGCAGGCCGAACTGGGCGCTCGG
>PLBV01000071.1 GCA_003135455.1 Hyphomicrobiales bacterium
CGGCGCTTGGCGCGCTGATGCCTGCCGACCAGGGCGTGATCCCATGGCCCGAGAAAGGCCAGGGGTTGAGCGTGCTGGTGGATGAGACCGAGCTGCCGCTCTCCGACGAGCAGGCCGACCGCATCCTCATCGTGCATATGCTGGAATGGTCGGAGAATACGCGCGCGCTGTTGCGTGAGCTGTGGCGGGTGTTGGCGCCGGACGGCCGCCTGCTCATCATTGTGCCGCACCGGAGGGGCCTGTGGGCGCGCGTCGACACCACGCCCTTCGGCTATGGCCGGCCGTTCAGCCGGTCGCAACTGATGCAGCTGCTCAAAGAAGCGATGTTCTCGCCCGAGGACTGGCAGCACGCGCTCTACATGCCGCCCTTCCACTGGCGCGTCTTGCTGCGATGGCCGGTGTTCTGGGAGCGGCTCGGGCTCGTGCTGTGGCCGGCCTTCTCGGGCGTGATCATGGTCGAGGCGAGTAAGCAGGTCTATGGCGCGGTGCCGGTGCGGGAGAGCCGCAAGTTTCGCCGGCGGATCATGCCGGTGCCGGCGGGGGNNAAAGCGGACGATCCAGTACTCCGAAGCGCTTGCGAGTCCAATCGATATCACGGATTACTGGATGCCCGCCTGCGCGGGCATGACAGTCGAGAGGTCGGATTAAGCAGTGATCCCAATTTGCTCTAACGCGACAGCAGGAACACCGCCTGCTCGCCGAACAGGTTCTGCATGAAGACCGGCATGGCGACGCCCAACTTGCTGCCATAGGCGTTGAGCGCCACGGTGCGCTCGATCTTCACCCCCATGTCGCGGCAGAGCGCCACGAAATCCTTGATGGTGCAGAGATGGATGTTGGGCGTGTCGTACCAGCTGTCGGGCAGGTTGTCGGTCCTTGGCATCTTGCCGCCGAACAGGAGCTGCGTGCGCACGCGCCAATGCCCGAAATTGGGGAAAGACACGACCACGCGCCGGCCGATGCGCAAGAGCTGCTTCAACACGTCACGAGGGGAGTAGGTCGCCTGGATGGTCTGGCTGAGGATGGCATAGTCGAAGGCGAGGTCGGGGTAATAGACGAGGTCGGTGTCGGCGTCGCCCTGGATCACGGAGAGGCCTTGCGCCACGCAGGAGTTCACGCCGGCTTGGCTGAGCTCGATGCCCCTGCCGTCGACGCCCCGCTGCTGGCTCAAGATGCGCAACAGGGTGCCGTCGCCGCAGCCGATGTCGAGCACGCGGGCGCCCGGCGCGACCATCTCGGCGATGAACAGCAGGTCGACGCGCGCCGTATCGGTATGGCGGACGGATTGCGGGGACAGGGTGATGTTCATGGCCACGACTTGCTCCCGGGCGGCGCCGCGATGCCGCGTTTCAGGGCGCCGGCTCTCAGGAAGCCGCCGATGGTGTCGAACAGCTCGGGCTCGTGCAGCAGGAAGGCGTCGTGGCCCTTGGCGGTCTTGATCTCGACGAAGCTGACATTGGCGGCGACCGCGTTCAGCGCGTGCACGATCTCGCGGCTCTCTTCGGTCGGGAACAGCCAGTCGCTGGTGAAGGAGACGAGGCAGAAACGCGTGCGCGTGCCGGCAAAGGCTTTGGCGAGCACGCCGCCATGGTCGGCCGCCAGGTCGAAATAGTCCATGGCGCGGGTGATGTAGAGATAGGAGTTGGCGTCGAAGCGGTCGACGAAGCTCAAGCCCTGATGGCGGAGATAGCTCTCCACCTGAAAGTCCGCATCGAAGCCGAAGGTCACCTTGTCCCGGTCTTGCAGATTGCGGCCGAACTTGCTGTGCAGCGCCTCGTCGGACAGATAGGTGATGTGCGCGGCCATGCGCGCCACGGCCAACCCTTTGCGCGGATTCTTGGCCTCTTCCAGATAGCGGCCCTGACACCAGTCGGGATCGGCCATCACCGCCTGGCGGCCGACCTCGTGAAAGGCGATGTTCTGCGAGGAGTGGCGCGCGGCACAGGCGATCGGCACGGCGGAGAACACGCGGTCCTTATAGGTCGCGGCCCATTCCAGCACCTGCATGCCGCCCATGGAGCCGCCGAGAACGCAGAGCACGTCGGGAATGCCGAGATGGTCGAGCAGGCGCGCCTGCGCCCGCACCATGTCGGCGATGGTGATGACGGGGAAGTCGGGCCCATAGGCGTGGCCGGTCGCCGGGTTGATGGAGCTCGGGCCGGTCGATCCCATGCAGCCGCCGATGACGTTTGGGCAGAGCACGAAATAGCGGTCCGTATCGATCGGCTTGCCGGGGCCGACCATGGTCTCCCACCAGCCGGGCTTGCCGGTGACCGGGTGGATGTTGGCGACGTGCTGGTCGCCGGTCAGCGCATGGCAGACGAGCACCAGGTTCGACTTGTCGGCATTCAAGCTGCCGTAAGTCTGATAGGCGATGGAGAAGGGCGCGAGCGCCACGCCGCAATCGAGCGGAAGCGGCGCGTCGGAGCCGAAATGCACGATGGCGCTTTGGGGATTGGCGACTTGCGCGAGGCGCACGGAAAGATGGGAGAAGGTTTGCGCCGCAGGGGTCTCGCTCATGGCTCGTCCACCACTCCCTTGGGCCAGAACTGTCCAATACCAAGTCCGAGGTTAGCTAGGAGCTTAGCGTCGAAAGTCAATCTTTTCTTTGCCTTGCCGTTAGGAAAGGTCCTATGAGAGGCTCCTCCCGCCAAGCTGCTCATCGGCCCTCGCGCGGGCTCGCAGCAGGAGACAGCTATGACGGCCAAATGTGGGCCGCGCCCCCGTCCAGGCATTCTCGACATCGCGCCCTATGTCCCGGGCAGAAGCGCGCTTGAGGGCGACGCGCCGGTCATCAAGCTGTCGTCGAACGAGACGCCGTTTGGGCCTAGCCCATACGCGGTCGAGGCCTATCGCGCTGCCTCTCACTCGCTGTTCCGTTATCCCGACGGCTCGGCTAGGGGCTTGCGCGAGGCGATCGGCAAGACCTATGGGCTGGACCCCGAGCGGATCGTCTGCGGCGCGGGCTCCGATGAGCTTCTGAACCTGCTGGCGCAGGCCTATCTCGGCCCGGGCGATGAGGCGATCTATAGCGAGCACGGGTTCCTGGTCTACCGGATCGCGATCCTGGCGCGCGGCGCCACGCCCGTCGTGGCACCGGAGCGTGACTTGACCGCCGATGTAAATGCGATTCTGGCCAGGGTCACGCCTGCCACGCGCATGGTCTATCTGGCCAACCCCAACAATCCGACCGGCACCTATCTCAGCTTCGACGAGGTCAAGCGGTTGCGGGCCTGCCTGCCTGCGGACGTGCTGCTCGTGCTTGACGCGGCCTATGCCGAATATGCGCGGGCCAACGACTATGAGGCGGGCATCGAGCTCGTCGCCACTACGGCGAACACGGTGATGACGCGGACCTTCTCCAAGATCTATGGCTTGGCGTCGCTCAGGCTCGGCTGGGCCTATTGCCCGGCGCCGGTGGCCGATGCGCTGAACCGCATCCGCGGGCCGTTCAATGTGTCAGGGCCGGCAATAGCCGCCGGCGTTGCGGCGCTTGAGGATCAGGCCAACGTGCAGCGGGCGGCGGAGCATAATGAGGTCTGGCGTCGGCGCCTGGCCGAGGCGCTTGTGGAGGTGGGCTTAAGCGTGACGCCAAGTGCGGCGAACTTCCTGCTCGTGCACTTCCCCAAGCGGAACGGCAAGTCGGCGGACGAGGCCGACCGTTTCCTGCATGGGCGGCGCATCATCCTGCGGCGCGTGACGGAATACGGCTTCCCTCAGTCCTTGCGCATGACGGTCGGCACCGAGGCGGACAACCGCGCGGTGCTTGCGGCCCTTTCCGATTTCATGGGCGGGCACGGCGCTTCCGCTCCATGACAGAGCCCCTGTTCGACACCATCGCGGTCATCGGTCTTGGGCTGATCGGCTCCTCCGTCGCCCGCGGCGTGAAGAGCCGTGGGCTCGCGCGCCGGCTCGTTGGCTACGATGTCTCCGAAGAGGTGCGCGCGCGTTCCTCCGAGCTCGGCTTTTGCGACGACGTCGCGGCGACGCCTGAAGCGGCGGCGGCCGGCGCCGATCTTATCGTGGTCGCGGTCCCTGTGGGGGCAACGGCTAAGGCGGTCGAGGCGATCGCGACGCATTTGAAAGAGGGCGCCATCGTCACCGAGGTGGGCTCGGTCAAGGCCGCGGTGATCCGGCAAGTGCTCGCCGTACTTCCGGCGCATGCGAGTTTCGTGCCCGGTCACCCCATCGCCGGCACCGAGCATTCCGGCCCCGATGCGGGCTTTGCCGAGCTGTTCGACGGCAGGTGGTGCATCCTCACCCCTTGCGAGCGCAGCACCGACGAAGCTGTCGCCAAGGTGACGGCGCTCTGGCGCGGGCTCGGCTCGGCGGTGGAGATCATGACGCCGGAGCACCACGACATCGTGCTCGCCATCACCAGCCATATTCCGCATCTGATCGCCTACAACATCGTGGGCACCGCCTCGGACCTGGAGCAGGTGACGAGCTCGGAGGTGATCAAGTTCTCGGCCGGCGGCTTCCGCGACTTCACCCGCATCGCCTCGTCCGATCCGGTGATGTGGCGCGACGTGTTCCTCAACAACAAACAGGCGGTGCTGGAGGTGCTCGGCCGCTTCACCGAGGATCTCGCCGCGCTACAGCGGATGATCCGCTGGGACGACGGTGAGGCGCTGCTCGAACTCTTCACCCGCACCCGCGCCATCCGCCGCGGCATCATCGAGGCGGGGCAGGACACGCCTGAGGCCGATTTCGGCCGCCCGCACGGTCACGAAGAATAAGTGCAGAGCAGTCAATGGCTGATCTCTGGGTATTCGGCTATGGCTCGCTGATGTGGCGGCCGGGTTTCGACTTCGAGGAGAGGGCGCCGGCACTGCTCAAGGGCGCCCACCGCGCGCTCTGCGTCTATTCCATCTTCCACCGCGGCACGCGCGAGCAGCCGGGGCTGGTGCTAGGGCTGGATCGGGGAGGGGCCTGTCGCGGGGCGGCGTTTCGCGTGCCCTCCGGCGCCGAGGAGGCAACGACCGCCTATCTGCGCGAGCGGGAGCAGGTGACCGTCGTCTATCGCGAAGCGGTGCGGCAGGTACGCCTGCTCGACGGGTCGGGCCGTGGGACGAGAGCGCTCTGTTATCTTGTCGACCGTGCCCACGCCCAATATGCCGGCGACCTCTCGCTCGAAGAGCAGCTCACCATGGTGCGCGGTGGACGCGGAGAGTCAGGGGCCAATGTGGACTATGTGCTGAACACCGTGCGCCATCTGGAGGAGGCGGGCGTGCACGACGCTTCGCTTGTCGCGCTCGCCGCGCGGCTTGCGCAGGAGAGCTAGCAGGCTTCGAGCTTCAGAGGCTCAGCCACTGACGACGGATCAGCTTGCGCGCAGAGCGCGCACCATCGCAACAAGGTGCAATCGAACGGAGAAGGGCCGCAGCCTAAGCGGCGTTGGCGATAAGGCGATGGGGATGGGCGCCGGTCAGGTCGGATTGCACCGCGGCGCGCTCCTGAGGCGTCTCGGCCAGGAGGTGGATATGCACCTCGTTCGCGCCGCGCTTGGCGCCCTCATGGCGGAGATGGGCGAGGTTCAGCGAGGACGCCTCATCCTTGGTTTGCCCAAAGGCCAGCGGTGTGCGGGTATCGTCATCGTGGCGGCGGACGAGGATATAGTTGGCGCGCGGCAGGGCCGGGCAGCCGATCAGCGTATAGATGCTGTGCAGGTAGCGGCGGCCGGAGGCGCCACGCCAATAGTGGAAGGCCTGGGCGAAGCGGGCCTCAGCGCAAACGAGCGCCGGCTCGTCTGCTGGCCCCCAAGGGGCCGTCTCGTTCGCTTCTGCCTCGCGCATCCACATCTCTTGGGTCCGCTCTCAATTCCCGTAAATTGACTTGTCAAATGGGTTGACTGATGACGAATTCAAGTCAACGCAGCGACGAATCGTGGAACAAAGGTAGAACGTGCGGCAGCTTGCCGTCAAGTTCTTAAGGGTTAACTAGGAGTTAACGGCGAGCGCGGGATTCGGTTCCTTGCCTCTCGCCTCGGCGAGCAGACGATTGGTGGCGCTTTCGATGGCGTCCTGCAGGCGGGGCAGGAACTCGCGCTTCGACAGGCCGGGCGGGATGGGATCCTGGAACTCGACCACGATCGTGCCGGGGTGCAGCCTCAGGCTGCGGCGCGACCAGAACAGGCCTGAGTTCAGCGCCACGGGGAGGCAAGGGACGCCAAGCGCCTCGTAAAGTAGGAACACGCCGGTTTTGTAGTCGGGGGCCGCACCCGGCGGCCGCCTGGTGCCTTCGGGAAAGATGATGATCTCGCGCCCGGCATCGGCGCGCATCTTGGCCTCGCGGAGCATGCGGCGAAGGGCTATGGCGCCCTTGTCGCGATCCACCGGGATCATGCCGAACTTCTTCGAGAACCAACCGTGGAACGGGATGAAGAACAGCTCCCGCTTCATCAGGAGCGCGGGATCGCGGAAGAGCGGGATCAGCGCGAAGGTCTCCCAGGCCGATTGATGCTTGGAGGCGACGAGGCAGGCGCCGCCGGGCAGCTTCTCTTGCCCCCGCACTTCGACCTTCAGCCCCACGATGTGCTTAAGCAGCCAAAGCTCGGTGCGTGCATGCAGCGCAAGCGCGGCCATGGCCCAGCGCCGCGGGCCGAACAGCAACGGGCTGCCGAGCACCACGAACAGGGTCGTCGTCACATAGAAGAGGGCATTGAACAGAAACGAGCGCGCCATGCCGCGTCCTTAGAGCACTATCGCTTCAAGTTGAACAGCGACAGCGCTTCTCACCTTTTGTTGGAGCATGATCTTTTGGCGAAAACCGGTTCCCACTTTTCTAAGACCATGCTCTAGGGCTCCGCCGCGTCCTCGGCAGCGATGGTGTTCGGACCGGAAATGATCCTGCGCACGAGCTGCGTGGCGCCGAGGCGTCCAAGCGCCGGCAGATATTTCAGATATTCGGAGAGCAGGAGCCTGGTCGTGCGGGGATAGGCCCACCAGCGGTCCACATGCACATTGTTGTCGACCACGGCGTAGGGGACGAGCGTCACCCCGGGCATGACGCGGCCGAGCTCGGCCAGCGCCCGGGGCATGTGATAGTTCGAGGTGACCACGATCACCGAACTATAGTGGTGCTGCGCCGCCCACTCGCTCGTCTCGGTGGCGTTGTCGATGGTGTTGCGGGCCTCGCGGTCGATATCGACATAGCGGTCGAAGAGCTGGTCGCCTTGGCTCGCCAGATCCTTCAGCTCTTCTTTCGTCGTGGTGCGATAGACGCCGGTTATGAGAACCCGCTTGGCCTTGCCATGGGCGAGCAGCTTCATCGCCTCGTCGATGCGGGACGCCCTGCCGGTCAAGACGGTGATGCCGTCGGCGGCGCGCTCGGGCTCGCGCTGATCACGCTCAAGTCCGGTGGCAAAGACGATGAAGCCGATGAAGACAACCACGGCCACGAGCAGCAGCGCATCGAAGATGAGCCGGACCCCAATGATGAAGAGATGCAGCCGGCCCGGCGAGTCTTCTTCTGCGTCTTCGTCGATCACGGTTGGCTCCAACGCTTACACGGCCCGCGCAAGAATAGGCCAAAAGCCCGGTCCCGCGATATCTGCTTCGAGGTCCCCTGAGCGACCCCTTGAAAGCGGCTCAGGCGTAGGATTTCAGCACCCGGATGACGCCAAGGCGCGAGGTCACCATGCACAGGCAGCCCACGACGACAACCACGAGCACGCAAAGGAAATAGCCCGGCAAATCGAGCTCCCCCGTGCCCACCAGGTGGCTCATCTCGGTGGCGGTGATGCTCTCGCCCCCGATCAGATGCGTGACGAGTGGCAGTAGGAGAAAGACGATTGCCGCGGCGATCGCCCCGACCAGGCTCGCGCGCACGCCAAGGCCTACGAAATGCCGCTCGAACTCGCGGGAGATGAAGCGCTCATTGGCGCCGACGAAATGCAGCACTTCTATGATCTCGCGGTTGGACGCCATGGCGCTGCGGGTGGCCGACACGATCACCGCCACGGTGGCTGCCGCGACGAGCGCGAGCACGGTGAGGCCGCCAAGGGCCGCCGAACGCGTCAGCGTCCTGATCTCGGCCTGCCAGCGGCGATGATCGTCGAGCGTCACGCCTTCGAAGTTCTGCGACAGCGCCTCTTTGATCACGTCGATGTCCGGCATGTTGGAGCGATCGATCTCGACTGCGATCAGGCGGGGGATGGGCAAGGCCGACAGCGCGTCGCTCTTGCCCAGCCACGGTTCGAGCAGCTTTGCCGAATCCTCGGCGGTGAGCGGCTTCACATGGGTGATCCCGTTCTGCTTGGCGAGGAACAGGGAGACCAGCGTCATCTTCTTCTCGATATCGGCCGTGTTGACCGGGTCGAGCTCGATGGTGACCTCGCTGGTAATGTCGTTCACCCAGGCATTGGCCGACTGATTGATCATGTACACGGCGCCGGCGGTGAGGCAGGCGAGGAAGGACATGATGGCGATCACCACGGTCAGCGCGTTGCCGGCGATGGAGGCCCGCGGCACGATCTGCGCCGTCGTTGACTGGAAGTACGCCTGGAAGCGGGCGGGCATGACTCCCGCCAGCAGGGCCTTCCAGGGGTAGTCGCGGATGGTGTCGAGAAGGGTCACGGGCCTCAGCGGATCTGTAGATGGCCGTCATAGAGGGCAAGACGCGGCGCGTCGAGCTGGTCCATGAGGGCATAGTCGTGGGTGGCGATGATGACCGAGGTGCCGAGCCGGTTCAGCTCCACGAACAGGCGCAGCAGGCGGTCGGCGATGACGGGGTCGACATTGCCCGTGGGCTCGTCGGCGAGCAACAGCTCGGGCTTGCCGATCACGGCGCGGGCGATGGCCGCCCGCTGCTTCTCGCCGCCGGACAGCACCTCCGGGTAGGCGTCGATGCGGTCGCCGAGCCCCACCCAGCGCAGGAGATCGGTGACGTCCTCGCGGTAATCGGCCTCCTTCCGCCCCATGACGCGCAAGGGGAGCGCCACATTCTCCCAGGTGGTGAGGTGGTCGAGCAGCCGGAAATCCTGGAATACGATGCCGATCCGGCGCCTGAGCTCGGCCCGGCCGCCGGAGGAGAGCTCGGAGACGTTCTCGCCGAAGACGAAGATCAGCCCGCGGGTGGGCCTGAGCGACATGAACAGCAAGCGAAGCAACGACGTCTTGCCGGCGCCCGAGGGTCCGGTCAGGAAATGGAAGGACCCCGGGAGCACGTGAAAGGTGACGTCGCGCAAGATCTCCGGGCCGGTGCCGTAGCGGAGCCCGACATTGTCAAAGCGAATCACCCGTTTTCCCCGAGCCTCTTAGCATTGCCCACGATCGGGTCTTTATGCTGAAGTCACTGTCCGGTATCAATGGAATTGGGCAATCGCGTGGGGGCCACCCGCGACGACCGGGGCGCCCCCCATTTTCGGTTTCGTCATGACACTCATTATCTGCCCGGCTTGCGACACGCGATATGAGATCGCGGCCGCATTGCCGTCCGAGGGTCGCAAGGTCCGCTGCAGCAAGTGCGGCCATATCTGGCAGGCGATTTCGGTCACGCTTGGCACCGACCGCGCCGCGGAAGCCCCAGAAGCACCGCGGGTCCCGCAGATGACCAGCGCCCCGCAACCACCTCCCGCCCCACCCTCCCCGCAAATGTCACAGGAGGCCCGGCCAGCACCCGGTGCCGTCAACCCGGCCATGCGCGCCTTCGCCGGCATCGCCCGGGCGCCCCAGGCGCCGGAGGAGGAGGCCAATCATGGCGACAGGGCGCCAGCGCCCCCACCGACCGCGCCCCCGCCAGTCGATGCCGAGCTCGATGGCGGCGATGATTTCGAGGCCGATTTCGACGGCTTTGGCGGCGACGTGCCGGCCGCCGCTCCGAACGGGCCCGAGCCGGGTCTCCCCGCAATCGTCGCCCCGAAGCAGATGCCGGTCTTCGGCGATTTGCAATTCGGTGCCCTGAACGATGCGGCGACCGCGCCAGAGGCGTCCAACATCGTCATTGGCGGCCAGAAGCACCGCCCGCGGCCCGCCGTGGCTGTAGGCTGGACCCTGCTCGCGCTCGTGGTCGTCCTGTTGGGTGGGGTCTTCGTGCTCGCACCGCTGGGCGTGGTGTCGGTGCTGCCGGGTGCCGCCCGCCTCTATGGCATGCTGGGCATGCCGGTGAGCGCGCGGGGCCTAGCCTTCGAGGGCATCCACTACGAATGGAGCAATACTGGCGGCGAGACGGTGCTCAAGGTCGCGGGCAACGTCGTCAACGTCACCGCGAGCCCCATGGCGGCGCCCACCGTGGTGATCGCGCTCCGCGACGCGGCCGGCAACGAGATCTCGGAATGGACGGCGAATTTGGGCGTGCCAGGGCTTGCCGGCGGCCAGCACTTCTCATTCGAGGCCGAGATCCCCTCGCCGCCCGACAACGTAAGCAGTCTCAAGGTCCGCTTCGCCAGCAAGGCGAAGTGAGGCGGCCATGGCCGCGGCCCTCCCGCCCGTCGCGGCGGCCCTTGCGCCCGTCGCGATCAAACCGCTGTTCAGTGCCGAAACCATCGCCAGGCGGACGGATGCGCTCGCCCGCGCCATCGCCGAGGCAGGCCTTAACGATCCGCTGATCGTCGCGGTGCTCAAGGGCAGCTTCATCTTCGCCGCCGATCTTGTCCGCGCGCTGCACGAGGTTGGGCTTCAGCCTGAGATCGATTTCATCTTTCTGGCAAGCTACGGGGCGGGAACCGCATCGCAAGGAGAGGTGCAGGTGCTGCGCGACGTGGGTAGCGAGGTGGCTGGTCGCGACGTCGTGCTGGTCGACGATATCCTCGATTCCGGCCGCACGCTCGCCTTCGCCAAGGCGCGGCTGTTAGAGCGGGGCGCACGCAAAGTGCTGACCTGCGTGCTGATCGATAAGCAGGTCAGCCGCGCGGTGCCGATTGTGCCCGACTTCGCGGGCTTTGCCTGTCCGCCGGTCTTCGTCGTCGGCTATGGCATGGATCTCGGCCACCGCTACCGCGAGCTGCCGTTCATCGGTGAGGTGTCAGGCAATCAGGGGACAGAGCCCAATCCAAAGCCAAAGCTATAATCAGACGTCTGACACCTAGTATGGCTTGATCAGGCGCTCGAGATAGTCGAGCTCCAGCGTCGGCCGCGCCGGGTCGCCGAGACGGCGGCGGAGCTCGTCCAGCACCTCGCGCGCCCGCTGGATGTCGATCTCGTCGGGCACCTTCACCGAGAGGCCGAGATCGGGCCGGTTGGTGCGGTCGGGACGGCCGAGCGGGTCCTTGCCGTTATTGTTGCTTTGGCCCTTGCCTGGTTGGCTATCGCCATTCTCCTGCATCTGCTCGGCCATGGACTGAGCGCCCTTGCGTAGGCGGTCGAGCGCGAGGCCTTGCTGCTGGGAGGCGCGATCGAGATTCTGCTGGTCGATGGCGCCCTTGGCATCGCCCATGGCTTCGCCGGCGCTCGGGAACTGGTCGGGGGGGTTGGCGCCCTCGATGCGGAGCCGGTCGATCAGGCTTTGCAGTTTGTCGTGCAGGTCGCCCTGGCGATTGCCGAGCTCGCCATACTGGCCCGGCCGCTGGCCCTTCTGCCCTTTCTGGGCCTGGCGCTGTTGACCCTTGCCGCTCTGACCGGAAGGCCCTTGGCCGCCCTCCTGGTCTTGGCCGGCTTGGTCGTCAGGGTTGCCGAACGGCGCCATGAAGATGCCAGGGCCCCATTCCATGGGCTGGCCGGGCGGGCTCACATTGAACTGCTCGCTCTGGCCGCCTTGCTCGCGCTTGGCGCTATAGGTGTCGTCTTGCAGCTTCTGCTGCTTGGCGATGAGGTCGCTCAGATCCTTCATCATGCGGCTGGCGCGCTGCTGCTTGGCGTTGTCGGCGAAGTTGCCGGTCTGCATGCGGTCGAGAATGTCCTTGAGCTCGCTCAGCATGCGCTGGGCGAGGTCCTTGGATCCCGACTTGGCCAGCTTCTCGATGTTGTTGAGCATCTTGTCGAGGTCCTGCTGCGACACGAGCTGATCGCTGTTCTTGCTCTGATTGTCGCCCTGCTCGGGCATGTTGCCTTTCTCTTGCGCCTGCTGGGCCAAGGACTGCAGGTACTTCGACAGGGCGGTGCGCAGCTCGGCGACCAGCCGCTCGATCTCCTTGGGCGAGGCATTGTCCTTCAGCCCTTGCATCAGCGCGTCCTGCGCCGCTTTGACGTCCCGCTCGGCCTGGGGCAGGTCGCCGTCCTCGATCTTAAGCGCGATGTCCCAGAGCTGGCCGACGACGCTTCCGATCGCCTCCCGCGAGCGGTCGTTCTGCAGCCGCCAATAGGCGTTGCGCAGAGCCAGATACACGAAGCTGTCGTCGATCACCTTGTCGGCGCCTAGGGTGAGCGCGTCGAGCGCGCGGGCGACGCTGTCGACGGCGCCGGCATCGCGGACGAGTTTCTTGCGCTGCTCGATCACCGCCTTGGCCAGCGGCTTGGTGAATTTGCGTTCGGGCAGCACGAACTCATAAGGCTGGCTCGTGCCCGTCTGCCCCGCCTGATCGTGGGCGGCCAGCGTCATGCGTACGCGCAAGCCCGCCCAAGGATGGGCAGTGAGGTCCTGGGTGGCGCGTCCGTCGACCTGCTTGGCATTGGCGTGCGGCAATTGCAGAGGCATCACCGGAGGCTGCTGCAAGGGATCCGGCTCGGCGCCGGTCCCGNNCCCGCTTACCGGTGCCCCGTTTGCGGGCGGTGCAACGAGACCCCCAGCCTCGCCTTCCGCCAGCTCGAACTTCGCCTCGGCGCTCGCCACCCCATGATCGTCATCGGCGCGGTAGACGAGGCGAAGCGCGCCGCGGGGCGTCGCCGTGGGATCGCCCATCAAGCTGATATGGGGGCCCGCGTCCGCGATCAGGTCGAAGCGCCATTTGGCCACCGTGTTGCCGCCGACCTTCACCTCCGCCGTCCCCGGCGCGGTCAAGGCGACGTTGAACTCCACGAGACCTTGCGCGGCGGTGGTCTTGGGGCTGACCGTCTCAGGCTGAGATCCATCGTCCTTGCCGGCGATCAGGTTCACGCTCTCGCCTTGCGGCGAATGGGCGCGCACGATCAGCTGGCTCCGCTCCGGCACGGAAAGGGCGCGGAAACTCTCCGCCCCCGCTCCCACCGGCTCGCTGCCATCAGCAAGCACGATCGGGGCCACGCCCGTATAGACCGGGGGGGTGACCCAGGCGTCCAGCCTGAGCAGCGCGGTGGCGACGCGGGGCGCGGGCGAGAAGGCCGCGGTGAGGCGCTCCCAGCCATCGCCACGGGACGCAAGCACGGCGACCACCAGCAGGATGAGCAGGCCTGAGCGGATCGCGTAAGGGTCCTTGCGGTCGGTGCGGGGCTCCGGCCAGGAGGGCTTGAGCTTGGCCACGAGGCGGGCGAGCCTGCCCCGATGGGCCGCCCACAACAGGGCGGTCTCGGCTTGCGGCGTGGTGCCGAGCTTGTCCTCATAGGAGGAGGCGGGCCGGTGCTTGATGTTGGCGGTCTGCTCCAGCCGCCGGAGCGCTTCGGGCCGCGACGGCCAGGGGAGGCGGAGCAGCGGCAGCAACGATGCAAGCAGTGCCACCCCGAATGCGCCGAGCAGCACACGATGGAGAAGCGGCGGGGTGATGCTCCACAGGTCGAGCAGCGACACGACGAGAAAGGTGCAAATGACGAGGAAGGGCCAGAGCAGGGCCTCCCATACGCGCTCGGCCAAGAGCGCCAGCCGGCTCAAAGACACGCGGCGCTCGAAACGCAGGCCGAGCGATTTGTCTTCCGCAGCTCCTGGCTCGGTCCGCTTCGGACCGAAGATTGATCGCATCATCTGCAATGCTTTAGCATAAGACGGGCTCACGCGCGTAATTTGGGGAGAGATGCAGGCGAAATGGAGGCCCCGTAGAGCATGATCCGGAAAAGTGGGAACCGGTTTTCCGAAAAGATTATGCGTCAAAAAAGAGCTAGAGCGCTGTCGCGATCCAACCTGACGCGAAAGCTCTAGGGGCCGGACATCCTGCGCGCGCTCACAGCCAATCGGGCAGCGTCTCGGCGGCGAGCATCGCGTCATAGCCGGGCCTTGGCCGCGTCACCGCATAATTGCTTCCCGCCACCAGCACCTCCGGCACCAAAGGCCGGCTGTTATAGGCCGAGGCCAGCACCGCGCCATAGGCGCCTGCCGTCATCACGGCAACGAGGTCGCCGGCGTGGAGTTCCGGCAGGGCTCTGCCGACCGCGAAGCAATCGCCCGTCTCGCAGACCGGCCNNCAGGTCGTTCATGGCGGCGTCGATGATGGTGAAGGTCTTGGCCGCCCCCCGCTTCACATAGAGCACGCGGGAGACGAGGATGCCGGCATTGCCGGCGATCATGCGGCCCGGCTCGAACAGGAGCCTCGCTCCCAAGCCCCCGACGGCCTCGCGCACGAGCGCTGCGTAATCGGAGGGTAGCGGCGGCAGGGGAGCGCCGCTGCGATAGGGCACGCCAAGGCCGCCGCCGAGATTGACGAAGTCGATGGTGAAGCCCTGGATGCGCAGCTGGGCCACGAGCTCAGCCAGCAGCGCAAACGCGTTGCGGAAGGGGATAAGGTCGGTGATCTGGCTGCCGATATGCATGTGGACGCCGCTTGCCTCGATGCCCGGGAGCTCGGCGGCCAGCCGGTAAAGGGGGATGGCTTGCGCGAACGGGACGCCGAACTTGTTCTCGGCCTTGCCGGTCGCGATCTTGTGGTGGGTCTTGGCGTCCACGTCGGGGTTTACGCGGAGCGCGATGCGGGCGGTCTTGCCTAGGGCTTGCGCGGTTTCGCTCAAGGCCCGCAGCTCCGGCTCCGACTCCACGTTGAAGGCGAAGATGCCCTGCTCGAGCGCAAACGCCATCTCAGGGATCGTCTTGCCGACGCCGGAGAACACGATCTTTTCGGGCGGGACGTGCACGGCGCGTGCCCGGCGGAGCTCGCCTTCCGACACCACGTCGGCGCCAGCGCCGAGCTTCGCCAGCGTGGCGATCACCGCCTGGTTGGAATTCGCTTTCAAGGCGTAGCAGACCAGCGCGCGCACGTCGGCGAAGGCCCCGGCGAACACCTTGTAGTGCCGCTCCAGCGTNNCGACGGCGCGGGCCAGATCGACAAGATCGACGTCCTCAGCGTGAAGCACGCTCGGCTGATGGAGGCTTGTGGCGGGCAGGCCGGCGTCGCCCGGGCCCGCATGGGGCGTGCCGCGCCAGTAGGCGAAGTGGTGCATGGGACGGAAAAGGAGCCCTATTGGAGCAGGCGGTCAATCCAAAGATGGCGGTCCGGCGCGCGCGACATCTTGGTGGCGGGATCGCCCTTGACCTCTGGACCGGCGGGTGCGGGTCGATCGAGCGAGCCGCGCCGACCGCAGCCGCTCAAGCCAACGCCCACGATCAATGCCAATATCGTCAGGATGCGCAGTGCGCTTCCCATGGTCGTGCCCCTGTTTGTCAGGGCCTTGATCCCGGCCCTTTGACTTTCTTTCTATCGCGGGGGGCGTCCTTCTCCAAACGCTTTATCCAGCGTTTGGCCTCCGCCCGCACTCTTGAAGGGGCCGTACCACCATAACTTGTCCGACTTTTGACCGAGTTCTCCACCTCGAGCACGGAAAAGACCCCCTTCGTCAGGCGCGGCTCGACGGATTGCAGATCGGCAAGCGACAGATCGGCCAAGCCGCAGCCCTTTGATTCGGCAAGCGCCACGATGCGGCCGGTCGCGTGGTGGGCCTCTCGGAACGGCAGGCCCAACTCGCGCACCAGCCAGTCGGCGAGGTCGGTGGCGGTGGAAAAGCCCTTTGCTGCGGCTTCAGCCATGGCGGCAGCGTCGGGCTCAAGATCCTGCACCATGCCGGTCATGGCGGCGAGCCCGAGCTTGAGCGCATCGAGCGCATCGAAGACCGGCTCCTTGTCCTCCTGCATGTCCTTGGCATAGGCGAGCGGCAGCCCCTTCATCACCATGAGCAGGGCCTGGAAGGCGCCGGCGATGCGGCCCAGCTTGGCGCGGACGAGCTCGGCGGCGTCGGGGTTCCGCTTCTGCGGCATGATGGAGGAGCCGGTGGTGTAACGATCCGACAGCCGCGCAAAGCCGAATTGCGGCGAGGTCCACAGCACCATCTCCTCGGCGAGCCGCGACAGATGCATGGCGGCGATGCAGGCGGCGGCCAAGGTCTCGAGCGCGAAGTCGCGGTCGGAGACGGCGTCGAGCGAGTTGGCGGCGGGGCGTGCAAAGCCGAGCGCCTCTGCCGTGGCGTTGCGGTCGATGGGGAAGCCCGTGCCGGCCAGCGCCGCCGCACCCAAGGGACACTCGTTCAGACGCTTGCGCGCGCCCTCGAACCGGCCCCGGTCGCGGGCGAGCATCTCCACATAGGCAAGGCAATGATGCCCGAAGGTGATGGCTTGGGCGGTCTGCAGATGGGTGAAGCCCGGCATCACGGTCGCGGCGTGCGCTTCCGCCTTGTTGCCAAGCGCGAGCTGAAGCCCCGCGATAAGGTGCAGGATCGCGTCGATCTCGTCCCGGACATAAAGACGGAAGTCGGTGGCCACCTGGTCGTTGCGCGACCGCGCTGTATGCAGCTTGCCGGCAACCGGCCCGATGAGCTCGGCGAGCCTGCTCTCGATATTGAGATGGATGTCCTCGAGCTCAGGCTTGAAGTCAAACTGGCCCGCCTCGATCTCGGCCGCGACCTTGTCGAGGCCGCGCGCGATGGTGGAGGCTTCCTTCGCCGTCAGGATGCCGGTCGCGCCTAGCATGGCGACATGGGCCTTGGAGGCCTGAATGTCTTGGCGCCAGAGGCGCTTGTCGAAGCCGATGGAGGCGTTTATCTCCTCCATGATGGCGGCGGGGCTTCCTGCGAAACGGCCGCCCCACATGGTATTGGTCATGAGCTTAAGGCCTAGAGGCGAAAGACTGTGAGGAGGTCGTGAGCAAAGCCACTCGTAGCAAAGCTACTGGCAGCAAAGCCACTCGTGGCAACGCCACAAGACGTGACCGGAACGCGTCGCCGGCCCCATACCTCGTCGCGGCGCTGCTCGCCGCGATCGCCGGATTCGGCACGGTATATGTGAGTTTCGGCCCCGCTGGCAATGGGGGCTTGCCTCTCTCCGCGGGCAGCCCCGCCGCGAACGACGCAGGGGTCCCGGCCCAAGGCGGAGCGCAAGAGAGCCCGCTCGCCGGTCTGAACAAGGGCCCCATGGCGGCCTTCCTGGTGCGGGCCAAGCCGCAAGAGGTGCCCGAGATCACAATCGCCGGCGCCGACGGCGCGACGAGACCTTTAAGCGACTGGCGGGGCAGGGTCGTGCTCCTCAACATCTGGGCGACCTGGTGCAGCCCTTGCCGGGAGGAGATGCCGACGCTCGACAAGCTTCAGGCCGCACTCGGGGGTAACGACTTCGAGGTGGTGGCGGTCAATATCGACAAGGGCGGAGACGCCAAGGCCAAGGCCTTCCTCGCGGAGATCGGCGTCGCGCATCTGGCACTTTACACCGACCCAACGGCCAAGCTGTTCGCGGCGCTGAAAGCCATCGGCATGCCGATGACGCTGCTCATCGACCGGCAGGGGCGCGAGATCGGCCGGCTCGTGGGGCCGGCGGACTGGGATTCGGATGAGGCCGTGGCGCTGATCAAGGCGGCGATTGCCGCGCCCAGCGCCAAGCCGCAAACCGGCGCGGCCACGACGCGCGTGCCGGCGCGCCCGAGCCTGTAACGCCCCTCACTTCACCTGGACGATGGCGTCCTTCTCCACGCGGTAGGTGACAAGGCAGCTTTTGGCGCTCGTCTTGCCGCACATAGCACCGCCATAGGTGACGTTGAGTAGGCGCTTGCCGCCGTTCTTGGCGAATTTGTAGCCCTGCACGGTGTCATCGAAAGCGAGGTTCCAGGCGGTGGCGCCATCCCAAAGGTAGATCTGCAAGGTGCAGCCGCCCGAGCCGCACATGGGATTGATGCCGCCGTCGCAGGTGAGCTTGGCATAGTCGACGATCCAATCCTCGCCGCCGTCGCCATTCACATCGTCGACGCTGAGCACCGCGTCGGCATTGGGCGTGCCCTCGGCGTCCTTGCATTGCTGCACGGCGTCGGCGACGGCAGCGACGACGTTGTCGGGCGGCTCCGCGGTGCGGGCGACAACGACGCCGCCGAGGACGAGAAGCGCCGCAAGGGCGATGGATGTGCGTGCTTGCATGGCGGTCCGGACAATAGGCCGCAAGCGCCTCACGGAGCTAACCGAAATCGCGATCTAGGGTGAAGAGGAAAGAGCGCGACAAAAGGTCATTCCGCGGCGCCGCCGCTTGGGGCGCCTGCATTGCCGAGGCTGGGCGTGGTGGCCACCGTCGTCTCGGCGTCGAGGCCCTTGAGCCTGCCCTTGGATTTGCGGCCCCCCGCCTTATGCGCGGCGACACGCTTGGCCCGCCCGCCGCCGCAGACGTCGTTGCGCAGATGCGCGGGCGCGTCGCTCAACGAGGCTTGTACCGCGAGCCCGTCGATGCTGGTCCCGAATACCGATTTCCAGAAATAGCGTTTGAAGCCGTTCTCGAGCAGGTCCGAAGCGCGGTCGCGACGCGAGGCGGGGGAGACCTCACCCAGCACCACCGCCACCAGCTTCCTGCCGTCGCGGGTGGCGCTCGCCACGATGTTGAAGCCGGAGTCGCAGATGAAGCCGGTCTTCATGCCGTCGGCGCCTTCGAAATCGACGAGCATGCCGTTATGGGTGTGGATGATCTTCTTGCCGACCTGCACTTGCGGCATGGCGAAGAGGCTCGCGTATTCGGGAAACTCCACGATGATGGCGCGGGTAAGCTTGGCGAGATCGCGGGCGCTGGTGACCTGACGATCGTCGGGAAGGCCGTTGACGTTGACATAGGTGGTATGGGTCATGCCGAGGGTCTTCGCCGCCTCGTTCATTTGGGCTATAAAAGCCTCCTGCGTTCCACCGACCTTCTCGGCGAGCATCACCGCCACGTCGTTGGCCGATTTGACGATGAGGACCTTCAGCCCGATGTCGACGGTGAGTTCGCCGCCCACCGCCAGCCCGAGCTTGCTTGGGGCCTGCGCCGCGGCCTCCTGCGTGCAGACGAGCTTGTCGTCGGGTTTGATCTTGCCGTCCTTCAGTGCATGGAAGGTGACGTAGGCCGTCATCAGCTTGGTGAGCGAGGCGGGGAACCACGGCGCGTCCGGGTCCTCGGCGTAGAACACCGTGCCGTTATAGGGCTCGAAGACGAGGGCTGGTCCGGCGATCGCAAGGCTTGGAGCGAACAAGGTTGCTCCGACGAGGAGGCCAATGCCAAAGCGTCTCAGCATTCCGTCTTGCTCCCTCATCCCTGTCCTGTCGCGTCTTTTCGCGCGCGGCCCCCCGGCAATGGTGCCCACTACCTGCCGGGCCGGACGCTAAAGAACGGGGCGGCGGCTTTAAGAGCCACCCCAGCCCCGCCTCATAGGCAAGCCAATTCCGGCTGTTCCATGGCGCGAAAGGGGACATGCTCCATGTCGCCAATGCATGTCGGGCGACGTTTTTAAGACACTTCCGCGGGGACGCCGCTCTCATCGAATCGGGCTTGCTGGCCACCGCTCCTTTGAGCCGCAAGAGTAACGCTCTGGGCCTATTTCGCAACTGCGAAATTAACCTCCTCGAGCATGGGCTTTCGCCTCGCGCCGCTGATCACATGGCTGATCGCCGCACTGGAACCCCAAAGCAGCATGGGAGCCCGTGCGGGACACTCGCGGGCGGGTTCTCGTCGCCTTTAAGCGAGCGGAATCCAATCGGCGGTATAGCCGGTGCCTTCGATGCGCCATGGGTTCGGCTTGTCATAGAGCACGATGAGACCGCTTCGTCCCTGGTGGTCGAGGCGGCAAATGGCTTCCGGCTTCTCGCCGCGGCCCGTGCCGTGCTCGGGGTCGAGAGGCCAATGGTGACACTCAGCCGGCGACTGAGCGTCACGGCTCCTCAAAGGCTGCCAGCGATAGAGGCGGAACGGGGTGCCAGCGTCCGACACCGGCCCTGCGAGAACGAGGATCTCTTCGCCTGACTGCGCGAGATCGCGCACGGCCAAGCCCTTGAGGTCTAGGAAATGCATGACCATCTGGCGATCGGCGAGCTTGAGACCGCCGGTCACTTCGAGCTCGACAACGACGGCAAAGCTATCGACGAGCGGGCCGCGCAACCCGAAGAACAGCCTCTTTCCGTCCCGCGTCGTGAAGCCTTCAGTGTCGAGACCGTTCTCCTTGCTTGGCAGGCCGACAAAAGGTTTCAAGAACCGATTTTCTTTAAGGGCGCGGCGCAGGCTTCCCTTTTCCTTGAAGGGAAGATGGTCTCCGCCGTCCTGCAGCCCGCCACCTTCGTCCTTTAGCGCGACTTTCCCGAGAAGATGCCGGCTGGCGCGCTTGTTGAACTCCGGCCTCGGCCGGAAGCGCTGTTGCGTTCTCTCCTTCTCGCGGTCCTCTTTCGTCTTCCACCGAACCTTGCAATGCGAGCCGCAAATCCATAGGGTGCCATTGCAGACGGCCAGCGATTCGATGTCCATCTCGGCGGGCTTGTCGTCGTGATCCTCTCTTTCGTCGGGGAGGTTGGGGAACTGACGATTGAGCTTGTGTTGCTGGCGCAGGCGGTAGCCGTCGCCGTCGGGTTCCAGACACTCGATGGTCCTGCCCTCGTCGGACGCGGTCCACAGGAAGCGGCCCGCGGCGGCCACGCCCGAAAGATTGTGCAAGACGTCGTTAAGCCCGTCGGCACCCGCGTAGTCGAGGATGATCCGCTCCGCCTTTGACGCAAACGTGCGGGCAAGCCCCCGAGATACCCATAGGTGCAGGGCGGGATAGTATGAGCAAAACGCGGGGAGAGGTAGTGGCCTCGCCTCTAGGCGCTATCGCATGAAAAGAATCGCGACAGCGCTCTAGATTTTTGTTTGGCGCTCGATCAGCACGGCGCGGAAGTCGTTGACGTTGGTGAGCGTCGGGCCGGTGATCAGCAGATCGCCGATGGCCTCGAAGAAGCCGTAGCCGTCATTATTGGCGAGGCGCGCTTTGGCATTCACACCAAGGGCGGCGGCGCGGGCGAGGCTGTCGGGCGCCAGCAACGCGCCGGCATTGTCCTCGGTGCCGTCGATGCCGTCGGTGTCGGCGGCAAGCCCATAGATGCCGGGATGGCCGTCGAGCGCGATGGCAAGCGCCAGCAGGAACTCGGCGTTGCGGCCGCCGCGGCCCTGCCCTCGCACGGTGACCGTCGTCTCGCCGCCGGAGATCAGCACGCAAGGGGCCTGGGCGGGCTGGCCGAAGCTTGCGCATTGGCGGGCGATCGCCGCATGCACCAGCGCCACGTCGCGGGACTCCCCTTCGATGCTGTTGGCGAGGATCATTGGCGCGATGCCCGCCAGCAATGCGATCGCAGCTGCGGCCTCAAGCGAAGCCTGCGGCGTGGCGATCATGATGTTCTCTACGCGGGCGAGGCGCGGATCCCCCGGCTTCGGCGTCTCCTCCTCGCTTGCGCGCAAACGCTGCAACACCGGCGCAGGGGCGTCGATGCCGTATTTGGCAAGGATGGCAAGGGCGTCGGCATTGCTGGATGGATCGGCGACCGTCGGTCCTGAGGCGATCACCGACGGATCGTCGCCCGGCACGTCGGAGATCATCAGCGCCACAACCCTGGCGGGTGCGGCGGCGAGCGCAAGCCGCCCGCCCTTGATGGCCGAGAGGTGCTTGCGCACCGCGTTCATCTCGCCAATGGTGGCGCCGCTCTTCAGCAGCGCCTTGCTCACCGCCTGCTTGTCGGCAAGCGTCAAGCCCGGTGCGGGCAGACTCAGGAGCGCCGAGCCGCCGCCGGAGATTAGGCAGAGGACGAGGTCGTCGGGGGTGAGCCCCCGCACCAGCTCCAAGATGCGCTCCGCCGCCTCGCGGCCAGCCGCGTCGGGGACGGGGTGGCCCGCCTCGATCACCTCGATCTTGCTCGTCGGCAGTCTGTGGCCGTAGCGGGTGACGACGAGGCCGGTGAGCGGTCCTTGCCAATGGTCCTCGACCGCTTTCGCCATGGCGCCGCCGGCTTTGCCCGCGCCGATGACGATGGTGCGCCCTTGCGGGCGCTCCGGCAGATGCGGCGGCACGCAATGGGCCGGTGCTGCGGCGTCAACGGCCGCTGCGAACATGGCCTTGAGCAGATCGGCTGGCGGCATTCTTACAAGTTCCCTCGGGGTGCGAGAACCTGCACAGACGATTGCAAGAAGGCAAGTGAATGAATTACGCTGCTCATTCCTGTTGCAGCAGCGTGCTAAGTCCCAGGGGCCAATCGATTATGTCAGTGCAGCCGCGTGAAAGTGCCGAAAAACCGGGCAAGCACCCCGAGGGTCAGCACCAGCACCCGAAATCCGATATCGAGATCAGCCAAGCCGCCAACATGCGGCCGATCATCGAGATCGCGGCCGACCGGCTCGGCATCCCGGCCGAATTCGTGCTTCCCTACGGCCACTACAAGGCGAAGATTTCGCTCGATTATCTGGCCTCGCTGGCCGACCGGCCGGACGGCAAGCTGATCCTAGTCACGGCGATCACGCCGACGCCCGCGGGCGAGGGCAAGACCACGACCACGGTGGGCTTGGGCGACGCGCTCAATCAACTCGGCCAGAAGGCCGTCATTTGCATCCGCGAGCCGAGCCTTGGGCCCTGCTTCGGCATCAAAGGCGGCGCTGCCGGCGGCGGCTACGCCCAAGTCGTGCCCATGGAGGACATCAACCTCCACTTCACCGGCGATTTCCATGCCATCGGCGCCGCCAACAATCTGCTGGCCGCGCTGATCGACAACCACGTCTATTGGGGCAACAAGCTCGACATCGACACCCGCCGCATCACCTGGCGCCGGGCGCTCGATATGAACGACCGGGCGTTGCGCGAGATCGTCACCTCTCTAGGAGGCGCCGCCAACGGCTTCCCGCGCGAGGCGGGCTTCGACATCACCGTGGCCTCGGAGGTCATGGCGATCTTTTGCTTGGCTTCCGACCTCGCCGATCTGCAGCGGCGGCTGGGACAGATCCAAATCGGGCAAACGCGCGACAAGAAGCCGGTCACCGCGAGCGATCTTTCCGCCGCCGGGTCCATGGCGGCGCTGCTCAAGGATGCGCTCGCGCCGAACCTCGTGCAGACGCTGGAGAACAACCCCGCCTTCATCCATGGCGGCCCGTTCGCCAACATCGCGCATGGCTGCAACTCGGCGATCGCCACCAAGGCCGCACTGAAGCTCGGCGACTGGGTCGTCACCGAGGCGGGCTTCGGCGCCGATCTCGGGGCGGAGAAGTTCTTCGACATCAAGTGCCGCAAAGCGGGCTTGAAGCCCGACTGCACCGTCATTGTCGCCACCATCCGGGCGCTGAAGATGCATGGCGGCGTCGCCAAGGACGCGCTCAAGGCCGAGAATCTCGACGCGCTGAAAGAGGGTTTCGCCAACCTCAAGCGCCATGTCGAGAATGTGCGCTCCTACGGGGTGCCGGTCATCGTCTCGGTGAACCGCTTCTCCAGCGACACCGAGGCCGAGATCACGCTTCTGAAGAGCCTTTGCGACGAGCTCGGCGTGGAATGCGTGCTCGCCGACCATTGGGCCGAAGGTGGGGCGGGCGCGGCCGACCTTGCCCGCACCGTCATCGGCACCATCCAATCCACGCCCTCGAGGTTCAAGCCGCTCTACCCCGACGATATGCCGCTCATCGAGAAGGCGCGCACCATCGCGCAAAAGATTTACGGCGCCACCGACATCAGCGCCGAGAAGAGTGTACGCGACCGATTCGCGGAGCTGGAGGCGGCCGGGTTCGGGCATTTCCCGATCTGCGTGGCCAAGACCCAATACAGCTTCTCGACCAATCCCGACGCCAAGGGTGCGCCCTCGGGGTTTACCATCCCGATCCGCGAGGTGCGGCTCTCGGCAGGGGCGGAGTTCGTCGTCGTCATCTGCGGCGACATCATGACCATGCCCGGCCTGCCGAAAGTTCCCGCCGCCAACTCCATCGAGCTTGGCGCCGACGGGCGGATCACGGGTTTATTCTAGGCCCTGAAGGGGGTTGCCAGGAGGCCTTGGCCCCGCTACCACCTGTTTTCCGCTGGAAGCGCCGACACATAAGACGCGTTGAGGAAACCAAGGATTTTTTGTGGAGGAAATGATGGCAGGAGCAAGAAGGCCGGGGCGTAACTTTCTCTTTGTGCCGGGACCAACCAATGTCCCGGACCGGATCTTGCGTGCCATGCACGTCGCCATGGAGGATCACCGCTCCTCCGACTTCCCGAAGCTGACGCTGCCGCTGTTCGAGGCGCTGAAGAAGGTCTTCAAGACCAAGGACGGCCAGGCCTTCATCTTCCCATCGAGCGGCACCGGCGCTTGGGAGTCGGCGCTCACCAACACGCGCGCGCCGGGTGACAAGGTGCTCGCGCCGCGCTTCGGACAGTTCAGCCATCTGTGGATCGACCTCGCCAAGCGTCACGGGCTCGAGGTCATCGTGCAGGATGAGGAGTGGGGCACGGGTGCCTCGCCTGAGCACATCGAGGAGGCGCTCAGGGCCGACAAGAACCACGACATCAAGGGCGTCATGGTGGTCCATAACGAGACCGCCACCGGCGTCACCAGCGACGTGGCCGCCGTGCGCCGCGCCATGGACGCCGCCAAACACCCGGCGCTGCTCTATGTGGACGGGGTGAGCTCGATCGCGAGCCTCGATTTCCGCATGGACGATTGGGGCGTGGATCTGGCCATTTGCGGATCGCAGAAGGGCCTGATGTTGCCGGCGGGCCTTGGTCTGGTCTGCGCGAGCAAGAAGGCGCTGGCGGCGATGAAGGCCGACAACTGCAAGCGCTGCTATTTCGACTTCACCGACCACATCAAGGCGAACGCTACCGGCTACTTCCCCTACACGCCGGCGGTGCCGTTGCTTTACGGCTTGCGCGAGGCGTTCGAGATCCTCGACGAGGAGGGACTCGACACTGTGTTCGCCCGGCACCATCGCCTGGCCGGCGGCACCCGCGCGGCGGTCGCGGCGTGGGGACTGAAGCTCTGCGCCAAGGAGCCGAAATGGTATTCCGACACGGTGAGCGCGATCATGGTGCCGGCGGGGATCAATGGCGCCGAGGTCATCGACATCGCCTACAAGCGCTACAATCTGGCGCTCGGCGCGGGCCTCAGCCAAGTCGCGGGTAAGCTGTTCCGCATCGGGCATTTGGGCGACCTCAACGAGCTGATGCTGCTCGGCGGCATCGCCGGCGCCGAGATGTCGATGCGTGATGCCGGCATCGAGATCGAGCTCGGCAGCGGCGTGGCGGCGGCGCAGGCGCATTTCCGCGGTGCGGCGCAGGCCAAGGAGAAGAAGGTGGCTGCTGAATAGGCATCCGCTTTCTTAAGGGGCCGACGGCGGGCTGGGGGCCTTTTCGCCGACGGGGTTTAGGGCTTTGCCGCCGTCGCGGCTTTGCCGCCGTCGCCTCGCGTTCTGAGGAGGCCGGCGGGATGGTGAGGTGTTTCGCGCGGGGCCTAAGGGCCGGGCAGGACGCCTGGCGGGCGCGAAGGTGAGGTTGGGGGTTTTAAGTGCAGCACGCGATCGTGTTCCTGGATCGAGAGACGCTCGATGCCAAGGTAAGGCCTCCGAGCTTTCCGCACAGCTATAACGAGCATGCCGTCACGGCGGTCGGGGAGATCGTCGACCGGCTGAAGGACGCCACCATCGCCATCACCAACAAGGTGCCGATGCGGGCCGATACTCTGAAAGAGCTCCCCAAGCTGAAGCTGATCGCGGTGGCTGCGACCGGCACTGACATCGTCGACAAGGCGTATTGCAAGGAGCACGGCATCACCGTCGTGAATATCCGCAATTACGCCTTCAACACCGTGCCGGAGCATGTCTTCGCCATGATCTTTGCGCTCCGGCGCAACCTGATCGCCTATCAGGAGGCGGTGCGCGGCGGCGCCTGGCAGCGGGCGCGGCAGTTCTGCTTCTTCGACTATCCCATCCGCGACGTCGCCGGCTCGACGCTTGGCATCATAGGCTTTGGCGCGCTCGGCAAGTCGGTGGCGCGCATCGCGCAAAGCCTGGACATGCGCGTGCTTCCTTACGATGTCTTCCCCCAGCCGGGGCTTGTCGATCTGGAGACGATCTACAAGGAGAGCGACATCATCACGCTGCACACGCCCATGACGCCCGAGACGCGCAACATGATCGGGGCGAAGGAGCTCAAGATGATGAAGCCCACCGCCATCCTGATCAACACCGCGCGTGGCGGCCTCGTCGATGAGCAGGCGCTGGCCGAGGCGCTTCAGAACGGCACCATCGGCGGTGCCGGGTTCGACGTGCTCACCAAGGAACCCCCCAAGGACGGCAATGTGCTGCTCGACCTCAGGCTTCCCAATTTCATTCTGACACCGCATGTCGCCTGGGCGAGCCAGGAAGCCATGCAGGTCCTGGCCGATCAACTGATCGACAATATCGAGGCGTTCGTCGCGGGGAAGCCGCAGAACGTCGTTCAGGAGTAAAGGCTGGGAGCCCGCAAGATGAAGAAACTACTCTTCCTGTTCGACACCGACCCTTACGCGAGCGTGTTCGACACGGTCGTCGGCTATGACGGGGGTGCCGATCATGTTACCGGCTATGCCAATGTCACGCCCGAGAACGTCGGTTCGCTGGTGGACGGCACGATCTTCACCCGTGGCGGCAAGGAAAAGCAGAACACCGCCATCTTCGTCGGCGGCAGCGACATGGCCAAGGGCGAGGCGCTGCTCGGCGCGGTGAAGAAGAAGTTCTTCGGCCCCTTTCGCGTCTCGGTGATGCTCGATCCGAACGGCTCCAACACCACGGCTGCCGCCGGCGTGGCGCTGCTCGCCAAGGCCACGAAGCTCAAGGGCAAGAAGGCGGTGGTGCTCGCCGGCACCGGTCCCGTCGGCATGCGCGCCGCGGCGCTGCTGGCCGAGGAGGGTGCCGATGTCACGCTCACCTCGCGGTCGAAGGCGCGGGCGGAAAACGCCGCCAAGGCCATCGAAGCCCGCTTCGGCGTGAAGGTGACGCCGGTCGAGGGCGCCGACGAACCGGCGCGCGCCAAGGACGTCGCCGGAGCGCAAATCGTGTTCGCTGCCGGCGCCATCGGCATCGAGTTGCTGAAAACGTCGGACTGGCAAAATAGTCCGACTATCGAGGCGGTCGCCGACGTCAACGCGCAGCCGCCGCTTGGCCTCGAAGGGATCGAGGCGACCGACAAGGGCAAGGAGCGGCACGGCAAGCTCTGCTTCGGGGCGCTCGGTATTGGCGGCCTCAAATTGAAGCTGCATCGCGCCTGCATCGGACAGCTGTTCGAAAGCTCCGATCAGGTGCTCGACGCCGAGGAGATCTATGCGCTCGCCAAGGCGATGGCCTGAGGAACGATGACCAGCAAGATCACAGACAGCTCGATCGAAGCTTTTCTCGATGGCCTGGCAAGCCAGAGCGCTACGCCGGGCGGCGGCAGTGCTGCGGCGATCATGGGCGCCAAGGGAGCGGCGCTGGTCAGCATGGTGTGCAATCTCACCATCGGGAAACAGAAATATCGCGAGGTCGAGGACGAGATGAAGGTGGTGCTCGCCAAGTCCGAGGCGTTGCGTGCAGCGTTGACCGGCATGGTGCAGGACGACGTGCATGCCTTCGATCAGGTGATGGCTGCCTATGGCATGGCGAAAGAGACCGACGCCCTGAAGACCGCGCGCTCAGCAGCCATCCAGGCGGCGCTCAAAGAGGCGACCGAGGTTCCGCTGAAATGCTGTCGCGCCGCCCGCGAGGTTGTCGATCTCGGCGCGGTGGCGGCGCAGAAGGGCAACCTTAACGTGATCAGCGACGCCGGTGTTGCAGTGCTCGCCGCTTATGCTGCACTGCGAAGCGCTGCGTTAAATGTCTACACCAACGTGAAAATGATAACTGACAAAGCGTTCGCGGACGCTAAGCTGAAGGAACTGGAGACGCTCTTGTCCGGTGCGGAAGGAGTGACCGAGGAAGCCTACGGATTGGTAAAGGGCAAACTGAGCTGACGGCTCTGGAACGAAGCCCCGCCAAGAAGACGCACAGGGAGGTGCAAGGTGGACGTGCATGAGTATCAAGCCAAGGAATTGCTGGCACAGTTCGGTGTGCCGGTGCCAAAGGGTGCTGTCGCCTTCAGCCCCGACCAGGCGGTCTATGCGGCGACCGAGCTCGGCGGCTGGAGCTGGGCGGTAAAGGCGCAGATCCATGCAGGCGCCAGAGGCAAGGCCGGCGGCATCAGGATCTGCAAGACCTATCACGAGGTGCGGGCAGCGGCGCAGGAGCTGCTCGGCAAGCGTCTGGTCACCATCCAGACCGGGCCCGAGGGCAAGCCCGTGCAGCGGGTCTATGTCGAAGTGGCTGAGCCTTTCGAGCGCGAGCTCTATCTCGGCTATGTGCTCGATCGCAAGGCCGAGCGCATCCGCGTGATCGCCTCCCAGCGCGGCGGCATGGACATTGAGGAGATCGCCAAGAGCGAGCCCGACGCCATCCTGCAGGTCATCGTCGAGCCGGCGGTTGGCCTCCAGGCTTTCCAGGCGCGCGAGCTTGCCTTCCAGCTCGGCCTCAACATCAAGCAGGTGCAGGGCGCGGTCTCAACGATCATGAACGCTTATCGCGCCTTCCGCGATTGCGACGCCACCATGCTGGAGATCAATCCGCTGGTCGTCACCAAGGACGACCGGGTGCTGTCGCTCGATGCCAAGATGTCGTTCGACGACAATGCGCTGTTCCGCCGCCCTAGCGTCGCCGACATGCAAGATTCCTCACAGCAGGATCCGCGCGAGGCGCAGGCCGCCGAGCACAACCTCAACTATATCGGGCTGGACGGCGAGATTGGCTGCATCGTCAATGGCGCAGG
>PLBV01000006.1 GCA_003135455.1 Hyphomicrobiales bacterium
ACGCCGAGCTCGCCAAGCAGCCCGAGGTCGGCGCCTACAATCAGAAGATCTGACGGACTCCGTCACTCCGGCGAAGCCAACCGTCGTCAAGTCGTCAGCTAACTGTCGCATTTCTGCAAAACGAATCTGCTTCTTTCGCGTCGACATGACGCTCATCGTATTCATCGCAGCGCTTATGGCAGGGGTCACTCTCGATCTCCTGCTGCTCCGCACCTTGCTGGCGCAGCCCTTCCGCATCTGGCCCGCGCAAGCCGGGAGCTGGCAGAGCATAATTTTCTGGTCGCTGTTCCGCGGCGCTTGGCTCGCGACCTTCATCGTCGCGGCGCTCGATTGGAACAGCACCCCACTTCTCGATTGGACCCGCTTCATCCCCGGCCTGCCGCTCGGGCTGGTCGGCTTGGGCATCACGGTCTGCGGCTATTTCAATCTCGGCCTCGGCAACACCTATTGCGGCGCCGACGGCCTCGTGACCGGCGGTCTCTACCGCTTCAGCCGCAACCCGCAATACACCGCCTCCATTGCCGGGCTGGTCGGCCTGTCGATTGGCGCCAACTCGCTGCTCACCATCGCTCTGGGCACGCTGATCGTTGGAGCCTATGTCATGATGGCCATGGTCGAGGAGGACTGGCTGAAGCAACTCTACGGCGCGCCCTATCGCCAATATTGCACGCAGACGGCGCGCTTCCTCGACGTGCAAGGCCTGCTCGCCCTCATCGAGCGCAAGCAGCCCTCCCGCCGCACCAGCTGAAACTGCCTCTACTCCGCGGCGATGGCGTGGCGGCTCTCGCCGGCGACGATGCGCCGCGCCGCCTGCAACACCTCGATGCCGGCACCGTCGAGATGCGCACCCTCGGCGAGCAGCCGGCGGAAGCTCCGCGCCCGCTTCTGCCCATGGAACAGCCCGAGGATATGGCGGGTCAACTGATTGAGGCGCGACCCGCGGGCAAGCTCGCCCTCCGCGTAAGCCATGAAGCGGTCGAGCACCTCCAGCCGTGACGGCGGCACTTCCGCCCTACCGAACAGGAGAGAATCGACGCCCGCCAGCAGATAGGGGTCCTGATATGCGGCCCGACCCAACATGACGCCGTCCACATGGGTGAGATGGGCGACTGCCTCGTCGAGCGTCCCGATGCCGCCATTGACGATGATGGTCAGCCCCGGCCGCCCCGCCTTGACCCGATACACCCGCCCATAATCGATCGGCGGCACGTCGCGGTTCTCTTTCGGGCTTAAGCCCTGGAGCCAGGCCTTGCGCGCATGCAGGATGAAGGTCGTGCAGCCGCCTTCGGCCACCGCATCGATGAAGCGGTCGAGGCTTTCCTCCGTATCCTGGTCGTCGATACCGATGCGGCACTTGACCGTGATGGGCACGCCCGCTTCCGCGCCCATGGCGGCGATGCAGTCCGCCACCAGCGCGGGCTCCGCCATCAGGCAGGCGCCGAAGCGTCCGGACTGCACGCGGTCCGACGGACAGCCGACATTGAGGTTGATCTCGTCATAGCCGAGATCGGCGCCGATCCGCGCGGCGGCGGCCAGGCTCTTGGGATCGCTGCCGCCGATCTGCAAGGCGACTGGGTGCTCAGCCGGATCAAAGCCAAGCAGCCGTTCCCGGTTGCCGCGCAGGATCGCCTCCGCCGTCACCATCTCGGTATAGAGGAAGGTTTCCTTCGAGATGAGCCGCAGGAAATAGCGGCAATGGCGGTCGGTCCACTCCATCATGGGAGCGACGCAGACGCGATGTGAGCGATGTTTCAAAGCGTTATCGAGTGAGGTGCTGGTCACGACCTATCCGTAGCCTAGACCGGGCGGGTGGACAACCGGCCCGGCGCGGCCACGCGCCGCTCGACAGACGAGGATCGGACTCTGGTCTCAGCGACTTGAGCGGTTCGCCTGCGCCCGGACGAGAACTCTAGCGCAGCGACGAGGCAGCCTCTGGCGGCGCCGGCGGCCGGGGCTGCGCCGTCATATAGGCCGCCACGTCCCAGGCCTGCTGCACCGTAAGCACCGGCGATCGGTAATCGATACCGAACGGCATGTTGGCATGAATATAGGACGCGGCGTAAGCAGCCTTGGCCATGCCGGCGCCCGCATTGAAGGACTGGTCGCCCCAAAGCGGCGGGATCGAGTAGCCGATGCCGGGTGCGGGCCTGCGCTCGCCCTGCCCGTCGGCCTTATGGCAATTGGCGCAGAGCTTGACATAGACCTCGGTTCCACGCGTGGCGTCCGCCGCGAGCTCAGGTTCCGGCAACCGCTTCAGACCCATGCCGGCGACGCGCACGCCCTCAGGCGACCCCTCCCCCACGAATTTGACATAGGCGATGAGCGCCTGCAACTCATGGCTTCCCGCCGGCAAGTCTTTGCCGTTCATGCTCCGGCGCATGCAACCATTGATCCGCTCGGTCAGGGTCAGCACCTGATCGTCCGCCATCATCGGGAAGGTGGCGAAGGTAGAGATAAAGGGCGCGGCGAAGGGCTTCAGCCCCGCGTCGAGATGGCAGCTGGTGCAGGCGAGGTCGTTGCCGGCAAAGCGCAATTGCGGGTCGACCGCGTCCTTGCCGATGGAGCGCGGCGTCTCGATCACGAGCTTTGCGCCGTAGCGGATGAGATCGCTTTCGGCGCCCTGCGGCAGCTTGGCGAGATCGGCCCGGTACCAGTCCTGCGGCCAGCCCCAAATTAGGTAGCCCGTGACAAGACCGGCCGCGGCTGCACCGATAAGCGCCAGCGCGAGAAAGACAGCCCTTCCCTGTTGCATGAGCGTTAGTCCTGTGCCGGTCCACCCTGACGCACTACGGAAAGCGCACAATCGCGCTTATATTGTCTATCGAGACCTGGATTCCCCTCTTCGCGCAAGGCGCGCATGAAGCAATCTCACAGCAAAGGTGGGCGCCGATGACGCGCATGGAAAGCCACATGGCGACCGATCCCGTCTGCGGCATGCTGGTGGACCCCCATGCCGGCAAGCCGACTTATGCCCATGCCGGCCACACCTATTACTTCTGCTCGGAAGGCTGCCGCACCAAGTTTGCGGCCGAGCCCGACCGCTATCTCGACAAGGGCGCCGAACCCAAGCCGCTGCCGCTCGGCACCCTCTACACCTGCCCCATGCATCCGGAGATCGTGCAAGAGGGGCCCGGCGCCTGCCCGATTTGCGGCATGGCCCTCGAGCCCATGGGCGTGGCGGCAGAGGGGGAGGAGAACCCTGAGCTCAAGGACTTCACGCGGAGACTCGCGGTCGGCGCGACCCTGTCACTGGCGCTCCTCGTCATGGACATGGGCTCCCATGTCTTTGGGCTCGACCTCCTGCCTTTCCTCTCCCCCCACGCCAAGCAGTGGCTGCAATTGGCGCTCGCCATCCCCGCCGTGCTCTGGTGCGGCTGGCCCTTCTTCCAACGCGGCTGGGTCTCGCTTCGCACGCGCCGCCTCAACATGTTCACCCTCATCGCGCTCGGCACTGGTGCTGCGTTTCTCTACAGCCTGGTCGCCACGCTGGCACCCGGCCTTTTCCCCGCCGCCATGCGCGACGCCCATGGCACGGTGCCGGTCTATTATGAGGCGGCCGCCGTCATCGTCGCGCTCGTGCTTCTGGGACAAGTGCTCGAGCTTCGCGCGAGACTGCGCACCGGCGGCGCCATCCGCGCCCTGCTTGACCTTGCGCCAAAGACGGCCTTGCGCGTCGGGCCGGATGGGAAGACCGAGACGGTGCCGCTCGCTTCCGTGCATGTCGGCGATATTTTGCGCGTCCGCCCGGGCGGCAATATCCCCATCGACGGCACGCTCATTGCCGGCGGAAGCGCGGTGGATGAGTCCATGCTCACCGGCGAGCCGCTGCCGGTGGAGAAGACGAAGGGCGATAGGGTCACCGGCGGCACCTTGAACGGCAATGGCAGCTTCGACATGCGCGTCGACCGCACCGGCGCGGAGACCACGCTCGCCCAGGTGGTGGCCATGGTCGCAGGCGCACAACGCTCGCGCGCGCCGATCCAGCGCCTCGCCGACACGGTCTCGGGCTATTTCGTCCCGGCGGTCATTCTCGTCGCTCTCGCCGCCTTCTTTGCCTGGCTCCTATTCGGGCCGCCGCCGCAGCTCGCCTACGCGCTGGTGGAAGCCGTCAGTGTACTGATCATCGCCTGCCCCTGCGCGCTGGGACTGGCCACGCCGCTGTCGATCATGGTCGGGACGGGGAAGGGTGCCACCCAGGGCATCCTGATCCGCTCGGCCGAGGCCCTGGAGACCGCGCAGCGGCTCGACACGGTCGTCCTGGACAAGACCGGCACCCTCACCCAGGGCCGCCCCGCCCTGACCGACCTCCTGCCGGTGGCTGGGACCGACCCGGGGGAGCTGCTGCGCCTCGTTGCTTCAGCCGAGTCGTCCTCCGAGCACCCCCTGGGGGCCACCATCGTCGCCGAAGCGGGCAGCCGGGGGCTGGCAGTGGCGCCGGTGAGCGACTTCGACTCGGTGACCGGTCACGGCATCCGGGCCCGGGTCGACGGTCGCTCCGTGCTGGTGGGCAACGCCCGGCTGCTGGCCGGCGACGGGATCGACACCGCCGAGCTCGACCGGATAGCCATGCCGCTGGCAACGGACGGCAAGACGCCGATCCTGGTCGCGGTCGACGGTCGGCCGGCGGGCGTCATCGCCGTCTCGGACACGCTCAAGCCCGACTCCGCGGCCGCGGTCGCGGCGTTGCGCGCCCTAGGCCTCGACGTCGTCATGCTCACCGGAGACAACCCGCGGACCGCAGCCGCAGTCGCCCGGCAGGTCGGCATCGCGACGGTCCTGGCCGAGGTCCTGCCCGAGCACAAGGTCCTGGAGATACGTCGCCTGCAGGACCAGGGCCGGATAGTGGCGATGGTCGGTGACGGGATCAACGACGCCCCGGC
>PLBV01000054.1 GCA_003135455.1 Hyphomicrobiales bacterium
CTCAACTGAAGACAAGCCCTAGTATCGGCTTGGTCATGACCATCGGCGGCTATGCCGGGATGGTCGCTACCGCCCCGCTCGGGGCGTTGGTCGACGCCACCCACGCCAAGCGCGCCATCATGATCGGCTCGGCCCTCACCATCAGCGCTGCTTCAATGGCGATCCTGTTCATGCCGAGCTTTCCGGCGACGGCAGCGTCCCAAATCACCACGGGAATTGCAGGCGCAGCCGTCGTGCCGACCATCGCCGGCATCACGTTCGGCCTCGTGAGGCAGGCCGGCTATGCCCATCAGCTCGGCCGTAACGAGGCGTTCAATCACGCCGGCAATGTGTTTGCAGCGTTTGCCCGGCGGCGGTCTCGGCTATCTCTTTGGGCTCCAGGCGGTCTTCTACGTTTTGGCGGAGATGGCGCTCGCCGCGCCGCGCCGCATCCTCGACGGCACCGGACGCGTCAATGTCGGCCTCGGCGTCGTGATGACGGCGCAAGGCATCGGCGCCGCCTCGAGCCCCGCGTTGCGCTGTTGCTGTGGATCGGATTGACACCGCTGATGGCTGAAGCCTGCGATATCAACACGAAATTGATGAAGCGCACCCGCGCGTGACGCATTCAGTTCTTCTGCACGATGCAGGCGCCGCCACTGGAGCGCAGTCGCGCGCAGAGCTTGTCGGCGTCGTCGCGGTTGTCAGCACCGATCTGGACCATATAGAGGTTGCGCCGGCCGCGGCTCAAATTGCGCTCAGGGAGCACGAAGGGCTCCGCATCGGCGAGCACCGACGCGTGCTGCTGCTTAAGCCGGGCAAACCAGGCAAGCGCCTTGGCCTTGGAGAAGGCCGTGGAGACCTGGACGCCCCAAGGCCTCCAGGCCGCGCTCGCGGTCAGCGGCTCAGTCTCATAGACCGCCCGCACGACCAAAGGCGCGAGCTTGCGGCACGACTCGACCACAGAGGAGTCGTCGACTTTGAGGGCGTCGGGCAAGTCCGTCTCGGCAAGCTTCCATTCGTCCGCCGCGCGCCCGGTGACGAAGGAGACATAGGATTCGGTCTCCCACGGCAGGTGCGAAGTTCCCGAAAGCCAGCTCCGCACCCGTTCCGCGCCCGCATTATAGGCGGCGGCGGCAAGGCCGACATTGCCGAACTCGTCGCGCAGATCGGCGAGCAGACTTGCAGAATGGACGATCGCCGACCTGGGCTCGAAGGGATCGTCGAGCCCGCGGTCCTCCGCTGTCGCCGGCATGAACTGGGCGATGCCTTGGGCGCCCTTGGGGCTGACGGCCTGCGGGTCGAAGCGGCTCTCCTTCCAGATCAAGCGAACGAAGACCATGGGCGGAAGACGGCGCGCCTTGGCCTGCTCCTCGATCAGCGGGCAGACGGTATCGACGAAGGGCTCAGGCCCGGCGGCGGCGAGCGCTGCCGCATGCGCGCCCGCTTCCACCTCGCTCATCGGAGGCGCTGCTTGGGGCGATTGGGCGTCCTTGCTTGCCGCCGTGGCAACCGCCGGCAGAACGAGCGCAAGGAGCGCCAAATAGAGGAGCGCAGCGACCCTCGTCATGGCCCAATTTTGGCGCAAGGCAGCGGCGAGGTCCAGGCGGCGAACGGCTTGCGCGCCCGCCATGCCGAAAGCGGCCCTAACACCGTCCCTCGAATTTTCGGTATTTACGGTTGCGTCAGGGCTCCGCAACGGTCCCCTTTCTTGCATTGGCCACCGCACGCCACCGACCAACCCATGCGCTACATCGACGCCATCTTTGCCGAGCTGCCGCGATCGGCGTTCCGCCGGCGCTTCCATCTTGGCGCCCAGGAACGCGCTTATCTGGACGAGAAGGGCCTGGCGACCGTGCTTCAGCACGCGCGCGACTTCATCGACCAGCGGCTGGCGCCGGCCAACCCGCCCAAGGACGGCAAGCAGACGCCCTATCGCGGCCATCCCGTCTTCATCGCCCAGCATGCGACCGCCACCTGTTGCCGCTCATGTCTCGCCAAATGGCACGACATCCCGAAGGGGCGCGCGCTCAACGAGGACGAGCGTGCGCATGTGATCGCCGTGCTGGAGCGCTGGCTGGGCGCTGAGGCGCTGCGGGCCGAGGCCCTCTCCCGGAACCTCAACGACCGGAGCTCATAGGCCCGAGCAAGATCCGAAAAAGTGGAAAACCGGTTTTCCGAAAAGATCATGCTCCAACAAAAATGCCCGAGCGGCGCTACTCCTCGTCGACCACCTCGGTGGCAGGCCGGTCGTCGCCTGGGTCCAGCTCCCGGTGCCATTTCCCCTTCTCGTCCTCATATTCGATGGCCCCGGTCTCGCCGGGGACCTTCTGCTCGGCCGCGGCCCTGTTCGCCGCGAAGACCGCGGCCTCGTGAGTGGGAAAGGCTTCGGAGAACACCTCGCCCACCTTGTAGGCCCAGCCGCCGTCATGCTCGACTATTTGATATGTAACCTTGGCCATCAATTCATCGTCCTTTTGGAGGGAAGAGAACTATAGCCCATAACCGACGCTGTCACTGCCGCGCTCCACTCGCGGAAAGCTTCGTCCTCCTCCGTCCCCTCGAGCCGGTCACGGACCTCCTCGAAGGAGACCCCCGCCTCCTTCGCCACGATCAACGTCTCGAACCACCCGCGCAGCCCTCCGGCAGCAGCGGATAGCCCAGCACCGCATAGATGCCGCAGATCATCTGAAGATAGTAATTGCCCTGCCCGCCGTGCCAGATCCAGCCCGAAGGCCAGATCACGCCGAGCGGATAGACCAGCAAAAAGACAACGCCGAAAACGACGAGCGCCATCTCCAGATATTTTTCCCTGGTTTGGTCGTCCATGATCCCTCCTTGGTCAGGTCGCTTGCGATTACGCCGCGCCGTCGCCGCCTTTGCCGAAGCCGGCTTCCGCCTTCTGCTCCTCCTCCACATAGACCTCGCCGCCGAGCGCGCGAAATTTGGCGCTCATCTCCGCCATGCCCTGCTCCTTTGCCTTCAGCGCGGCAGCGTAATCCCGCACCTGCTGCGTGATCTCCATGGAGCAGAATTTCGGCCCGCACATCGAGCAGAAATGGGCGAGCTTGTGCGCCTCCTTGGGCAGCGTCTCGTCGTGGTAGCTGCGTGCTGTCTCCGGATCGAGCGAGAGGTTGAACTGGTCCTCCCAGCGGAAGTTGAAGCGGGCGGCCGATAGCGCGTTGTCGCGAGCGACCGCGCCCGGATGCCCCTTGGCGAGGTCGGCGGCGTGGGCCGCGATCTTGTAGGCGATGACGCCAGCCTTGACGTCGTCGCGGTTGGGCAGGCCGAGATGCTCCTTGGGCGTCACGTAGCAAAGCATGGCGGTGCCGAACCAGCCGATCATGGCGGCGCCGATCGCGCTCGTGATGTGGTCGTAAGCCGGCGCGATGTCGGTGACGAGCGGGCCTAACGTATAAAACGGCGCCTCGCCGCATTCTTTCAGCTGCTTCTCCACATTGATTTTGATCTTGTGCAGGGGCACGTGGCCGGGCCCTTCGATCATCACCTGGCAGCCGCGATCCCAGGCGATCTTGGTCAGCTGCCCGAGCGTCTCCAGCTCGGCGAACTGCGCGGCGTCGTTGGCGTCGGCGATCGATCCGGGCCTGAGCCCGTCGCCCAGCGAGAACGACACGTCATAGCGGCGCATGATCTCGCAGATCTCCTCGAAGCGCTCATAGAGGAAGCTCTCTTTGTGGTGGGCGAGGCACCACTTGGCCATGATCGCGCCGCCTCGGCTCACGATCCCCGTCACGCGATCGGCGGTGAGATGGATGTAGCCGAGCCGCACACCGGCATGGATGGTGAAATAGTCCACACCCTGCTCAGCCTGCTCGATCAGCGTGTCGCGATAGACGTCCCAGTCGAGCTTGACCGGATCGCCGTCCACCTTCTCCAGCGCCTGATAGATCGGCACCGTCCCGATGGGCACGGCGGCGTTGCGGATGATCCATTCCCGCGTGGTGTGGATGTTGCGCCCAGTGGAAAGGTCCATCACCGTGTCGGCACCCCAGCGGGTGGCCCACACCATCTTCTCCACCTCCTCCTCGACCGAAGAGGTGACGGCGGAGTTGCCGATATTGGCGTTGATCTTGGTGAGGAAGTTGCGGCCGATGATCATCGGCTCGAGCTCGCCGTGATTGATGTTGGCAGGGATGATGGCGCGGCCGCGGGCAACCTCAGACCGCACGAACTCCGGCGTCACAAAAGGGGGCAGCGAGGCGCCGAAACTCTCCCCGTCGGCGAGACGCGCCTCGGCCTCGGCGTCCTTCGTCGCCCGTCCGATATTCTCGCGATGCGCCACATAGACCATCTCCTTGGTGATGATCCCTCGCCTCGCAAATTCGAGCTGGGTGACGGGGTGGCCCGAAAGCCCGCGAAAGGGTTGAGCTGCGCCCGCGAAGGGCCGCGCCGCGTGCGCCCCCCCGACATTGCCGTTGTCCTCGGGCTGGACCGCCCTCCCCGCATAGGCTTCGACCCCGCCGCGCTCGATGATCCAGGCGCGGCGCTTTGGCTCCAGCCCGCGCCTGACGTCGATCTCCACGCCCTCCTCTGTGTAAGGCCCTGACGTGTCGTAGACGCGGAAGACATTGTTTTGGCCTACCGCTTCGCTGCTTGAGGCCGGCCCGCCGGAAAGCGCGATCTCCCGCAACGGCACCGCGACATCGGCACCACCTTGGGCTTGCGCATAGACTTTGCGGCTGCCGGGCAAAGGCCCGGTGGTGACGTGCGGCGCGGCGAGGTCGGACGGCAAGATTGGCTTGTTCATCGGGCGCTCCCTTCGGCTTACGGGATGCCGGGACGCTAGGCGTCGAGCGGAAGCGCTACGCGCGTTCCTGTCCCTTCGCCGGCACGACCCGGATCAGGTTCGAAGGGTCACCGCTGGCGCCCTTGGACGAGGCCAAAGGCAGCGGACTCTCAGCCCCTTCCCGGGGCTCCCCTCGGAACGACTTGAATGTAGGCGCGCGCAACGCCCCAATCAACTCACCTTGGCGGATGCGGGCCTATTTCCGTCGCGGCCGTTTCGGCCCGCGTGCGGCGGGGCTGCTTGCCGGCCTCGTCGTGCGGCGTTCCTCTTTCCAAAGGCCTTCATAGCCCATGGCGGTGAGAATGGCGCCGAGCACCAGCATGACGACCGCGCCGATGGTTGGGCCCCACGTCGCTGCCATGATGATCTCGCCCAGCGAGTGAACCTTCATCGGGACGAGCAGGCTCGCTGCGCCCCGAAGGATGGCGAGCCATCCAAGGATGGTGATGATCACCCGCCAGTCCGCGACCCACAAACTATGCGCGTTCACGATGGCGAGGCCCGCGACCAGGGCAAGAACACCGACGAGCATGATGAGCGGCAGGCTACCCATGAACTCCTTCATCATGCCCAAATGGACTTCTGGATTCATCCATAGTCCCAAGGCCATGCCGATGCCCATGATCAGCAACACAGGGCCCATCAGCCGTGCAATCAATGTCGAATTCGTCATGCTTCGCTCCTCCCGGTTTTGCGAGTTATTCCATTGGCGCGCGAGATCGGCATCGCGCGCTACGCAAAGCGGGACCTCGGGGTCCCAACGCGCCGCATCACTTAAGACCAACTTTTGACTAGAGTTTCAGGGCGCCAATCGGCTTGTTCAGCGCGATGCCCCCAAGGGGCGCCCTTTGAGTTGGCCCACTGTAAGCCGATCCCTCACCAAGGCAAGCTGCCTGAAATGTAAAAAGCGGCCCCAAAACCTTGGCCAAGATGTCATCGCGGGACGGCTCCGCGACTTTCTTAGCGAAGTTTCAAACAGCTCTTACGCTTTCGCTTGTCCGTCGGATTAGCCTAATCAACACAACGGATATCTTGCGGGCAGCGGCCAAGCAGATTAAGCCTCGTCATCATTCTGCCGTGCTTGACCTTGAATTCCTCGCTATATGACCGCCGATGGCCGGCATCCCTCCTTCCCCACGCCGCAACCGAGGTAGGACATACGTGAACCAGGACGCTTCGACCGACGCATCCACGCGCTCCGCCCGCGCCTTCGCCGCCATCCGCTGGATCGCGCTTTTCGCCGTGATCGCCGCGACCGTCGGTGGCGCCTTCGCCTATTGGCGCTATAGCGAGCTCTACCCCTCCACCGAGAACGCATACGTCAGCACCAATATCGTGCGCGTTTCGGCGGAGGTTTCCGGGCCCGTGATCCAGGTCTATGTGCACACCGACGAGAAGGTGGAGACCGGCGATCCTTTGTTCGATATCGATCCCACCCTTTACGATGCGCAGCTTCGCGGCGCCCGCGCCCAGTTCGATGCCGCCGCCGCCGCCGCCGGCACCGCCGCCGACGCGCTGAAGGCCGCCGCGAGCAAGCTCGAGGAGAAGCGCACCGCGCTCGAGGACGCCCTTGCCACCTATCGCAAGGCCAAGGACGCGCAAAGCGACGGAGAGGCGCCATCGGCCGACCTCACCAATGCGGAGAAAGCCTGGCTCGACGCGCTGCAGGCCTACAAGGATGCCGACGACGAGTTCGCCAAGGCGCAAGACAAGGCGCTGACCGTGACCACGCCCACGGTGCAGCTCCGCGGCGCCGCGGCGCAGCTGCAAAAGACCACCCATGACCGGGTGAAGACCCATGTCACCGCTCCGGCTGACGGCTGGCTGTCCAACGTCACCTTGCGGGCCGGCGCCACGGTCCAGGCCGGCACTCCGCTCTTCGCCATCATCGAAGCCAACCGTTGGTGGGTGGATGCGAACTTCAAGGAGACCGACCTCGCCCGCATCAAGGTGGGCCAGAAGGCCAAAATCCGCCTCGACATGTATCCCGACATCACCTTCGACGGCGCGGTCGAGAGCATCAGCGCCGGCTCGGGCGCGATCTTCTCGGTGCTGCCGCCGGAGAACGCCACGGGCAATTGGGTGAAGGTGGCCCAGCGCTTCCCCGTGCGCATCCAGATCACCAACCCGCCGAAGGAGTCCGACCGGCCGCTCCGCGTCGGCGCCAGCGCCTCGGTGAGCATCGACACGACTCAGGACGGGAAATGACCCGGACGACATCGGCGCGGGGCCCGCGCGGCCCGCGCAAGACGGTCCTGTCTGAAATCGTTGAGGAGGCGGCGAAGCGGCCTTCCGTGGCGCTCGTCGTCGCCGTCGTGCTCACCGCGGTTCTCGAGGTGCTCGACATCACCATCGTGAGCGTGGCGATCCCGCACATGCTCGGCAGCTTCGGCGCCACCTCCGACCAGATCAGCTGGGTGCTCACCTCCTATCTCGTGTCGGCCGCGGTGGTGATGCCGCTCACCGGCTATCTGTCGGCGAGGCTCGGGCGGAGGCGGCTGCTCATCTTCTCCATCGTCGGCTTCGTCGTCTCCTCGGCGCTGTGTGGGCTCGCCTGGAACCTCGAAAGCATGGTGGCCTTCCGGCTGCTGCAAGGGATTTGCGGCGCGCCGCTGGTGCCTTTGAGCCAGGCCATCCTGCTCGATGCCTTCCCGCGCGAGAAACACGGCCAAGCCTTGGCGATCTTCGGCCTCGGCATCATGGTCGCGCCGGTGCTCGGGCCCACCTTCGGCGGCTGGCTCACCGACACCTTCGTCTGGCGCGCCGTGTTCTATATCAACGTGCCGATCGGCCTGTTCGCGCTGCTGCTCGCCATGGGACATCTGCCGCGGACGAACATCAAATATCTGCGCACCGACTGGGTCGGTCTTGGGCTGCTGGTGCTCGCGGTGGGCTCGCTGCAGCTCGTTCTCGACCAGGGTCAGACGCGGGACTGGTTCAACTCGCGCTTCATCCAGATTTTCACGGCCGTCACCTTCTTTGCCAGCACGATTTTTTTCATGCGGGGCTGGAACAAGCCCGACAACATCGTCGACCTGTCGCTACTGAAGGACCGCAACTTCCTCGCCGGCCTGCTCGCCATCACCGCCTATGGCGTCACCCTGTTCGGCACCATCGCGCTGCTGCCGCTGCTCACCCAGCGCCTGATGGGCTATCCGCCCATGACGGCCGGCACGCTGTTCATCCCGCGCGCAATAGCGAGCGCCATCACGCTCGGCATCACCGGCAATTACCTGCTGCGCATCATCGATCCGCGCATCCTCGTTGCCGCCGGCGTCATCCTGTCGGCGGTCGGCACCATGCTGATGGCGAGCCTCAACCTGCAGGCCGCCGCCTGGAACATCGCCTGGCCTGGCATCATCGCCGGCATCGGCATGGGACTGTTCTTCGTGCCGCTGACCTCGGTCGCCTTCGGCAGCATGTCGAACCTGAAGCTGGACGAGGCGTCCGGCCTTTATGCCCTGATGCGCGGCATCGGCTCCTCGATCGGCATCGCCGTGGTGAGCTGGCTGTTCGTGCGCCAGTCCCAGCTCCACTGGCAGAACCTGATCACCCATATCAATCCGTTCAACCCCGCCGTGCCGCCTTATCTCTCCGGCCTCGCCACCCAAGGTCTGGAGCCTCGCTCGCCGGGCTCGATGGCCGCCATCGCCCACGAGATCGGACGTCAGGCGCAGATGCTCGCCTTCGTGGACCTCTTCTGGTTCATCGGGCTCGTGACGCTGGCCATCCTGCCGCTCGTTTTCATGATGAAGCGGCCGGCGGTGGCGGGCATCGTGATGCCCGTCCACGCCTGACCTACCGACGCGAAGAGCGTTTCAGACGGGGGCCGAGAGCGCGCCCCGCCCTATTTTCCGCGCCTATGCTCGCCTCGTGCGCCTACGAAGCGGCTGTTCCAGAATGCCGTCTGATCCGGTCCGGGCTAGTCCGGGCTACCAGCAGACCTTGGCGCCTGAGGTGCACACCACCGGCGAGACCACGCCGTGCCAGCACACGGTGTAGGATCTGGCGGTGACGACGTCGGGCTTGACGTAAAGGTCGGACGCGACGGCGTCGCGCCAATAGGGCTGCGGCTTGGCGCGCATTCCGCTCACGCTGAGGACCGCCCCCTTGTTCTTGCCCTTGAAGTCGGCGATGGCACCGGCCAAAGCCGCCTGGGCCCCGCCGACCGCGTCGGGCTTATCCCAGCCGTCGGCGGTTCCGGTGAATTTCGAGCACCCGCCGGCGCTCGCTGGCGCTTCGAGGGCCACGCAAAGCCCCCCCGCCAACACTGCAACAAATCCAACGCGCAAAAGCGACTTCATGAGAGGCCTCCCCCGGCAATAGCAAGATGCGGTAAGATATCCCGACGTGAGGCGCTTGCTAGCAGCTTTACCCGCCAAGTCAGAGGTTCTTCCCTCCTGTAGCCTTTGTGCCACAGTCCATGCGTCGATTTGAGGCGAGAAGCGGGCTTGTGACTTCGGTCCTTTTGCCCCAGTAGGGCGACAAAGCGTGAAGAGATCAATGGTAGCCAAGCTCGTCCTGGTAACCGGGGCCTCGAGCGGGATCGGCGAGGCAACGGCAAAACGCTACGCCGCAAGCGGCGCCCGCGTGCTGCTGCTTGCGCGCACTGCCGAGCGGCTTGGCCGCGTGGCCGAGGATATCCGGCGGGAGGGCGGCACGGCCACCGCCTTCCCCGTAGACCTCTCCGATGCGAAGGCCATCGATGAGGTCAGCGCCAGGATCGCGCGCGAGGCGGGCACACCCGACATCCTCATCAACAATGCCGGGGCCGGCCGCTGGCTGCCGCTGATCGAGACGACGCCGGAGGAGGCGCTGGCCATGATCGAGGTGCCGTATCTCGCGGCCTTTAACCTCACACGCGCCTTCCTGCCACAGATGCTCGCACGCCGGAGTGGCACGATCGCGTGTATCACCTCGCCGGCCTCCTATCTCACCTGGCCCAATGCTTGCGCCTACACTGCCGCGCGCCACGCCCTTGCGGGCTTCACCGAGGCGCTCCGCAGCGAGGTGAAAGGCACAGGGGTGAGCGTGACCCTCGTCGTGCTCGGGCCGGTCGAGAGCCCTTATTGGGAACATAACCCCGGAAGCCGCGAGCACGTGCCGGCCGTCAACCCGATCCTGGTGCCCACACTGTCGGTCGAGGACGCGGCCCGCGCCATTGTCGACGGGACCGAGCGGCGGCGGCGAGTGGTGGTGAAGCCCGCCATCTTCAGGGCTCTGTTCCTGCTCAATGCGCTCGCCCCCGGCCTCGTGGCGAGCCAGCTTCGCGGCGCGAGCAAGCGCCGCCAGAGCGCTATCGCTTCAGGTTGAATCGCGACAGCGCTCTAGCTTTTTGTTTGACCTCGTTGATCTGCATCAAATCCATGCCGAACCTGGCCCATCTCTATGCCTTCGGCGAGACTGGCTGCTGGCAGCTCGCTGCTTGCAGCTGGCTGCCTTTTGGCGCCGGTTTACATTATGGTCGTCGAGGGCCTTGCGCCTTCCCGGGGGAAGTTCATGGACATCAAGCAAGACGTCACCATTCAGAGCTGGGACGGCACCTGGACGTACCGGCCCAAGGTGCTGGTCACGCCTACCTCCGTCGAGGACCTCATCGAGATCATGACGGGCGAGGTCCGCTTCCCCTCGCCGGTGCGGCCGGCGGGCTCGATGCACTCCACCGCCCGCATGAATGGCGACGACGGCGGCACCATGGTCGACATGAAGGCCATGAACCGCATCCTCCTATTCGGCGAGGAGACGGTCACCGTCGAGGCGGGTGCCACCTATATCGTGGTGTCCAACGCGCTGAAGGAGCGCGGCCTGCAATTCCACGTCACCACCGAGATCGGCAACGTCACGCTCGCCGCCATGGCCTGCGCCGCCACCAAGGACAGCTCCTTCCCCGGCGGCTACGGCCAGATCAGCTCCTACGTGATCGGCGTCCGCCTGGTCGCACCTGACGGCGAGGTCCGCACCATCACCGAGCGGGAGAACCCCGACGAGATGCAGCTCATCCGCTCGAGCTACGGCCTCTTCGGCATCATCTTCGAGGTGACCATCAAGGTGCGCCGCACCACCGCGCTCAGCGTGCGCCACTATTCCATGGGGCTGCCCGAGTTCCGCAAGCGCTTCCCGGTGTTCAAGGCACAGGGCTATGCGGTGATGTATTACATCTTTCCGTACGCGCGCCGCGTGCTGGTCGAGCTCAGGAAGGACAACCCTGACGTGGAACCCAAATCGCGCCGGCGCTGGACCTACCGCAACCGCTTCTGGCGCAAATATGGGCCGGCAATCGCGCTGTGGATCAGACGGCGCACGGCCAACCGGACCTTGCGCTCCCTTGGCGATCAGCTGCATTTCTTCATTCTGCGCCAGGGGCTGATACGAGTGGTGCGCAGCGACGCGACCTGGCCGCACGCCCAGATCATCAACTATCCGCGCGATCCCGGCCGCAACCGATATCTGTTCAGCATGTGGGCGTTCCGCGAGGCGAGCTTCTTCAAGATCCTCGACGACTATTGCGACTTCTGCGCCGATTACGAGAAGGAGACCGGCTATCGCTGCGACCTGCCAAGCGTCGGCTATTCCATCGTCCAAGACCGGCAGGCGCTCCTCTCCTATAGCTGGGATGGGGGCACGCTCTCGATCGATCCGGCCTCGACCGGCGGCAAGGAGTGGGAGGCGTTCCTGCGTGTCTATAACGACTTCTGTAGCGCGCGGGGCGGCGCGCCGCTGCTCAACCAGACGCCGTTCCTGACGTCTGCGCAGGTGAAGAAGGCCTTTGGCGAACGGCTTGCGATCTTCGCTGATGCCCGCGCCCTGGCTGACCGCCACGATCGCCTGCTGGACAGCTATTTCCGCGAGCTTCTGACCGACGCGTGATGGAACGTCGCTAGCGCCGGTTTCGACGTTGCGGCGCCGAGGATGCAGGCGCGGCGCCCTTGATCAGGCCGATCCCGGTCTGGCGCTGATACCGGATCAAGTCGAGCGACGGCGCCTCGTCGGTGATCTTGGTGAGCAGGCAATGCACCTGCCCCCGATGATGGGTCTGGTGGTTGAACACGTGCAGCAGCGCCAGCGACAGCTCCTCCTCGATGTCGCCGGGATTGCTGATAGTGCGATAGCGCCCGGTGCCGGAAATATCCTCGGGCGTGAGCGAGGAGACATGGGCGATGATGCGCGCATCCTCCGCCTGCCGGGCCGTACGCAGATGGCCGAAGTCGTCATGCTGGATAGCGTCGAGCCGAGTCGGGCTCGGTCCCTCGCCGGTCAGGCGGTGCATCCAGATATAGTCGCCGGTCAGGAGATGGTTCAGCGTTCCGTGCACCGAGCCGAAGAACGCGCCGTGATCGGCGCGTTAGTCCTCGTCCGACAGCGTGGCAACCGCATCGTACAGCCGCTTATTCGCCCAAGCGTTATAACCGGCAAGCATCTCGAATATCGGCTTCATGGCTGTTCCGTCTGGCGCGTGAACCAGCGGATGAGCGGGAAGGAAAGGCTCCGGGGCAGCGAGCGCACCGTCTTGAGGAAGCCCTCGACCTTGGAGGGGAAGGCAATCTCGTAAGGCTTGTCGCCGAGCTTCGCCAGAATCCGCCGCGCGCATTTGTCGGCCGAGATGACGTAGAGCTTCTTCTTCTGGTCGTAAGACGCATTGAGCGGCGTGTCGACGAAGCCCGGATTGACGATCGTGATATCGATGCCGGTCCCCTCCAAATCGAGCTTGAGGCTCTCGGCGAGATTGATGAGGGCCGCCTTGCTGGCGCCGTAGCTGCCATTGCCGGGCCAGCCCGAATAGCCGAACAACGAGCCCATGATGGCGATGTGGCCGCTCTTCCGCTGAAGCATCGAGGGCAGCACCGCCGCCACCCCATTGATCACCCCGTCCACATTCAGCGCCATGGTGCGGTGAAAGCCATCGAGGTCGATGTTGCGAATGTCGAAGGGCGCGTACATGCCGGCCCCGAACAGCGCTAAGCCGATTGGCCCCAGCGCGCTTTCGATGCCGGCGACAATGGCCTTCAGCGCGTCCGGCTCAAGCACATCGGCGGGATAGGCCTTGATCCGGTCATTCGCGGCCGCTAGCGCCGCTAGCTTATCGGCCGAGCGCGCCGTGGCGGCCACCGTCACGCCGTCGGCGGCGAGCCGCTTGGTCACCTCGCTACAAATGGCGCCCGAGGCGCCGGTAATCCACGCCAGTTTCCACGGATAGGTCTCGGCCATGCGCCTTCCCTCTAATCCACGAAGGGGTCATGCACGAGGATGGTGTCCTCGCGTTTGGGGCTGGTGGAGAGCAGCGCCACCGGCGCCTCGATCAGCTCCTCCAGCCGCCGGACATATTTGATGCATTGGGCGGGCAGCTCGGCCCAGGAGCGAGCGCCGCGCGTCGATTCCTGCCATCCCTCCATGATCTCGTAGATCGGCTCGACGCGGGCTTGAGCCCCTTGCGCCGCCGGCAGGTAGGAGATGTCCTGGCCATCGAGCCGGTAGCCCACGCAGATCTTGAGCTTGAGGAGCCCATCGAGCACGTCGAGCTTGGTGAGCGCGATGCCGTTGATGCCGGCGACCTTGCGCGCCTGCCGCACAAGGCAGGCGTCGAACCAGCCGCAGCGGCGCGGCCGGCCCGTCACCGTGCCGAACTCCTGGCCCCGCTCGCCGAGCAGTCGCCCGGTCTCATCCTTGAGCTCGGTCGGGAACGGTCCCTCGCCCACCCGCGTGGTGTAGGCCTTGGTGATGCCGAGCACATAATTGATGGCGCCTGGACCTAGCCCTGAGCCGGTCGCCGCCTGCGCCGCCACGGTGTTGGACGAGGTGACGAAGGGATAGGTGCCGTGGTCGATGTCGAGCAGCACCCCTTGCGCGCCCTCGAACAGGATGCGTTTTCCCGCGCGCCGCTCGCGGTCGAGCAGATCCCACACCGTATCGACGTAAGGCAAAAGCTTCGGCGCGATCTCGGTGAGCTGAAGGCAAAGGTCGTCGGCGCTGATCTCAGGCTGCCCCAGTCCGCGGCGGAGTGGATTGTGATGGGCGAGGATACGCTCGATCTTCGGCTTCAGGCTCGGCAGGTCGGCAAGATCCATGACGCGGATGGCGCGCCTGCCGACCTTGTCCTCGTAAGCCGGCCCGATGCCGCGCTTGGTGGTGCCTATGCGGCCGTCGCCGGCGGAGGCCTCGCGCAAGGCGTCGAGCTCCCGGTGCAACGGCAGGATCAGCGTGGCATTCTCGGCGACGCGTAAATTCTCCGGGCTTATGCGCACGCCTTGCGCCTCGACCCGCGCGATCTCGTCCGCGAGCGCCCAAGGGTCGACTACGACGCCGTTGCCGATCACCGACAGCTTGCCTTTGCGCACCACGCCGGAGGGGAGCAGCGACAGCTTGTAGATGGTGCCGTCGACGACGAGGGTATGGCCGGCATTATGGCCGCCCTGGAAGCGCACCACGATATCGGCGCGCTCCGACAGCCAGTCGACGATCTTGCCCTTGCCCTCGTCGCCCCATTGAGAGCCGACGACCACGACATTGGCCACTTGCGAAAATCCTCTGCAACCTGGAGAGCGACGCACGAACGGCCCCGCGCGTGGCAGGGCCGTGTGTGCTTATAGCGCGGCGCTCGCGGCGAGGCGAGGCCTCGTCCGTCGCCGCAATCGGAGAGGCCTACGCCTCGATATACTCCGCGAGGCTCGTGGGGGAGGGAACCGGCAGGTCATCGCTCTCGAGACCCTCAATGTGGAAGCGGATCGCGGCGCGGATCTCCCGCTCCACCTCCTCCAAGCTCGAACCCGTGGCGACGCAGCCCGGCAGATCGGGCACATAGGCGGAGTAGTTGCTCTCGGCCTTTTCGATGACGACGGCGTAGCGCATGACTCCGTTTCCTTCAGTCGAGCCTGCTTCAGAATGCTGTTCAGTGTGCCCGGAGCAAGATCATCGGACGGTTTTCCCGCGACAGTCACCCGGCCGGGCTTCAATGGGTGACGATATTGCCGATGACTTCCGCGCGTGGCGACGAGCACCCACCCCTCCCGCTCAAGCAGCCGGATTATCTCGCGAACCTTCATAGCGCCGGCCCCGAGCTCGAAGGGTATCGAGCTGTGGTGGCGCCTTATATCGCAAGGCCTCAGCCGAGGCGAGGGTCGAGCGCGGGACGCTGGCCAAGGCCCCTCGTCGGGCCACGAGAAGAGAAGAGGAACCGGGTGGCGCTGTGGCGAGAGGGCGAACGACGCCACAAATAGCGGGAAATGGGCCGCCCGGGCCGATCGGTCGCAGCCCCTGCCTTCATTGATCCCAAAGCTGCCGGCTTTGATCGTACTGAGGCCGGATTCACCCCTCATGGCTCCCCCTACGAACAAGAAAAATAGGAGCAAAAACATGAGGGTACCTCTTCTTCTGGCGTCGCTCATCGGCCTCATGGCCATCCCCGCCAAAGCCGAACCCGCAACTAGCTTGAGCGGGCTCGAGGGGATCAGCGGGGCCATGCGCTATGCGGGCTCCCCCTGGCTCAATCACGCCCTGCGCGATCTCGGCACCAACCCCACCGGATGGAAGCGGCAATGGTGCGCCAAGTCGGTCAATCTCTGGCTGCAACAGAGCGGCAAGCGCGGCTGCGGCGGCAACACCGCCATCTCCTGCCTCCATGCCGGGAAGAAGCTGTCGGGCCCGCAAGTGGGCGCGCTCGCCGTCATGGCGCATCACGTCGGCATCGTGAAAGAGGTCAGCGGCAACTCGGTGACGCTCGTCTCCGGCAATCATAACCGGACGGTCGGCGTCGGGCGCTATGCGCGCGGGCGCATCGTCGCCTATGTGTGGCCTGAATAGACCGCCGCACAGGTCCGACTTTCGCAAACGCGAAGCCACGACCTAGGGTTCGGTTCGCTTTGAAGCCTCTCTTCCAGTGATGGGGGAGAGGCCTTTTTTTAACCCGCCTCGGCGAGCGTCAGCTTCACTTGCGCGAACGCCCAGTCGAGCCAGGGCATCAGCGCCTCGACGTCGCTTGCCTCCACCGTGGCGCCGGCCCAAATGCGCAAGCCGGGCGGCGCGTCGCGATAGGAGCCGATATCCTTCGCCACGTCCTCCGCGTCGAGGAGCGCAGCGATGCGCCGGGGGAACTCGGCCCGCTGATCGTCGGGCAGCGCCTGCACCTGCGGGTCGACGACCTTCAAGCACACCGAGGTGTTGGAGCGCGTGCTTGGCGCCCGCGCGAGGTATTCGACCCAGGGCGTACGCTCCACCCATAGGGCGATGATCTTGGCATTGGCGTCGGAGCGGGCGATGGTGCCCTTTAACCCGCCCACGCTCTCCACGAAGGCGAGCGCGCCGAGATAGTCCTCCAGGCACAGCATCGACGGCGTGTTGATGGTCGAGCCCTCGAACAGGTCGGCCATCAGTCTGCCGTCGCGCGTCATGCGGAAGAGCTTGGGCAGCGGCCAGGGCGGCGTGTAGGTCAAAAGCCGCTCGACCGCGCGGGGGCTCAAGATCAGCATGCCGTGCTGCGCCTCTCCGCCCAGCACCTTCTGCCAGGAGAAGGTCGCGGCATCGAGCTTCCGCCAGTCGATCTCTTGGGCAAAGACGGCGGACGTCGCGTCGCAAATGGTGAGGCCTTGGCGATCGGCCGGGATCCATTCCGCATCGGGAACGCGCACGCCCGATGTCGTGCCGTTCCAGGCGAACACCACGTCGCGGTCGAACTCCACTTGGCTGAGTTCCGGCAAGTCGCCGTAAGGGGCAACCAAGGCACGCACATCCTCGACTTTGAGCTGCTCGACGATGTCGTTGACCCAGTCCAGGCTGAAGGCCTCCCAGGCGAGCACGTCGACGCCTCTTGAGCCAAGCAGCGACCAGAGCGCCATCTCGACCGCGCCGGTATCGGAGGCAGGCACGATGGCCACACGATAGTCGGACGGGAGCTCCAGCAGCACGCGCGTCTTGGCGAGTGCGAGCTCCAGCCTCGCCCTCGTCTCGGGCCCCCGATGATTGCGGCCGAGCAGCGCGCCGCTAAGCCCTGCAAGCGACCAGCCCGGGTGCTTGCTGCATGGCCCCGACGAGAAACGGGGATTATTTGGTCGCCGGCTTGGCTTCTCGGGCAGGGTCAAGGGAGGACACACTCCTTCCGGATCGTCGCGATCCGATGGCGGAAGGCTGCCCATACTTTCAGCACCGCCGAGCGTCAAGTGCGGCGGCAGCACAAGGGCTTCGAGGGCCAAGGCTTTTCCGCCTGCGGGGCAAACAAAACCGCCCGTCGCGAGGACGGGCGGTTAAAGCTTGCGGTGTGATGGAGGGGCTATTTGTAGGAGACAGGCATGGGAGCCGGGCTGCCACCGAACTTCCAGCGGACGCCGAGCATCAGGTCGTTGGAGGTGATGTGGTTGATCTCTAGACCGTTATAGGCGAAGTCGCCCTGATAGGTCGTGACGGGCCCGCTCTTGACGTCACCGAGATCGGTGTAACGATAAGAGAGATCGAGCGTGACGGCAGGGGTCACGTCATAGGCAAGGCCGGCATAGACGGCCCAGGCAAAATTGGTGTCGGTGCCATTGGAGCCAAAGGCGACGCCGTTATTCGGCACGTTGACGTCCTTCAGGCCCAGCACCGAGACGTTGGCGAAGCCGACGCCGCCACCGATGTAAGGCGTGACGCAATGCCAGGTGCCGAGATCGATATAGGCGTTGGCCAATCCGACCCAGCTTTCGATGTCGGCCGTGTATTCGTTCGTGCCAGGATTGAATACGGGCTGGCCAGTGTGAAAGGTGCCGTCGCCGCCAGGATACTTGTCCTGGGCGAAGAACGCGGACTTGCCCCGATATTCGCCGGTGAGGTCGAAGCGCAGATAATGACCGGTGTCATAGCCGATGCCCATGCCGAAAAACGGCGAGCTCTTGATGTCCTCATGCTCAACCGTGAAGGTGTTGGTCCTAAAGTCGTCGGTGAAGATGCTGCCCACATTGGGCGTGGCCATGCCCATGAAGCCCTTCAGGTACCATGGCCCGCCGCAGCAGGTTGGTGCCGGGGCCGGCTCCATTGGGGGCGGGGGCGGCAGGCCTAGATCAGCAGCGGCGGCCCCTGCCGTCCCGCTCACGACAAGAGCAAGTGCGGCGATAATCGAGCGAATGTTTCCCATCTCTATCCCCTTTGTCTGCAGCCTGGCGATCAGACCTTCGCCAGGACTGGCCGGCCAGGCTGTTTCATTTCGGGACTATGGGATGGGGGTGGTTAATGGAGCCCTAACCGAGGTGCCGCTACGGCACAGCGCAAGTGGAAGTCCTTGAATGGCCTCCGGCGCCCACGCCCGCGGCTCAGGGAAGTGGCTGAGCAGGCTTGGTTTTTTACGAGAGGTGCGCGCGGGTCCGCGGCGGTCAGGCGGCGTCGGTGAGCGCGTGCACGATCTCCGAAACGACGGTGCTAAGAAGCCTCTCGTCGTCGCCTTCACCCATGACGCGAATCACGGGCTCGGTGCCCGAGGGCCGGATGACCAGGCGGCCCGACTTGCCGAGCCTCGATTTGCCGCTGTCGATGGCCCGGCGCACCGCGACATTGTCGAGCGGCTGGCCGCCATTCTTATAGCGGACGTTTTTGAGGATCTGCGGCAGCGGCTCGAAGCAATGGCACACCTCGCTCACCGGCCGCTCGGTGCGCTTGACCACCGCGAGCAGCTGCAGCGCGGCGACGAAGCCGTCGCCGGTGGTGGNNGTGGCGACCACGCCGCCGCCCGCAAGCCGGCCACGCTTCAGCCAGGTCTCGGCGATGACTGCCATCAGCTGATCGCCGTCGATCAGGCGTCCCCGCTCGTCGGTGATGAGCACACGGTCGGCGTCGCCGTCGAGCGC
>PLBV01000056.1 GCA_003135455.1 Hyphomicrobiales bacterium
TCCTCGACGAACCGACCAACGACCTCGACCTCGAGACCCTCGACCTCCTCCAGGAGATGCTCGCCGCCTATCCGGGCACGCTCCTCCTCGTCAGCCACGACCGCGACTTCCTCGACCGCACCGTCACCTCGGTGATCGCCTTCGAGGGGGAGGGGAGGTGGATCGAATATGCGGGCGGCTATTCCGACATGGTGGCGCAGCGCGGCCATGGCGTCGGCATATTGGCGCAAGACAAGCCCGCTTCTCCGAGCACGGCGCGACCGGCGCCACAAGCGCGACGCGGGCAAGAACCGCGCAAGCGCTTAAGCCCCACCGAGCAACATGCCTTGAAGACCTCGCCCGCCCGCATCGCCTCACTCAATGAAGCGATCCGCCGGCTGGAGCATCGGCTCGCCGACCCGGATTTCTATGCCCGCGACCGTACGGGCTTCGCCGCGGCGGGAGCCGAGCTCGCCAAAGCTCAGGCCGAGCTCGCGGCGGCAGAAGAAGAATGGCTTAGGCTCGAGCTGCTGCGCGAGGAGTTCCAAGACGCACCGAGCGGCGGCTGAGGCCCGATCCTTCTGGCCTGGTTGAAATTTAGGGGCAGCTCGCCAGCGCCCAGGCTATGTTGGCGCTAGCGCTATCGTTCGCGAGGCGCGGCTAACCGGCCGCCATTGCCGCTCCAGGAGGGATCATCGTGGCTCGTTTGCTTTTTGCTTCCCTGATCACCTTCGGAATTCTGGTCGGCATGGTCATCGGCCTCGTCTTGGCCGCGATGGTCGCGACGGGCGCGGTCAACCTTCCCGTCGCCATTGCCATCACCGTCGCCGCCAATCTCCTGCTCTGGCTGATCAGCCCTTGGGTGTCGGACCTCACGCTCAGATGGTTCAACAAGCTCGCATTTCTCGATGACGCGACGGTCAAGGAGCGATACCCCGGCGTGCACCAGCTGATCCATCAGGTGGCGCAGGACTATCGTTTCAGCCCTCCGCGCGTTGGCCTCATTCCTGACCGCAACCCCACGGCCTTCACCTATGGCCGTTTGCGCGGCAACGCCCGCATCATCGTGACCGAAGGCATTTTCGAGTTCCTGAGCGAGGACGAGGCAAAGGCCGTCGTGGCGCATGAACTCGGCCACATCGTCAATCGCGATTTCATCTTGATGACCATGGCCGGCATGGTCGTGCAGGTCCTCTACCAGATCTACGCGAGCATGATACGGGTGGACGGCAGCGACAAGAAAGGCAAGGGCGCCATCGTCGGCGTGGCCGCGCTCGTCTGCTATTACATCGGCATCTATCTGCTGTTCTATCTCAGCCGCACGCGCGAATATCTGGCCGACTCCTTTTCGGCGAGCCGCGTGGAGCCGAGGCACCTGGCCAGCGCTCTCGTCAAGATCGCCTATGGCATCGTCAAGGTCGAGGATACGCAAGCGACGCAGAGTCTGTTGCGAAGCACGCGCCATCTCGGCGTCATCGACGTGAAGAATGCCGGACCGTTGGGCCTCGTCGCCGAGAGCACGGCGGACAGCCCCGGCTCCGCCGCCGAGGCGATGCTGTTCGACTATTACAATCCCTGGGCGAAGCTCATCGAGCTCAATTCCACCCACCCTTTGACGGGGCGCCGCATCGCGCTTCTTGGGCGAATTGCCAAGGAGAAGGGGCAAAGCATCGGGGACTACGACGTCGAGGCAGCGGCCGAGCGGACGCATCTCAGCCGGGGGAGGCTTCGCCTGCGGTTCCTCGCCGAGCTCATGCTGTTCCTGCTGCCGCCTGGCGGGGTTGGTGGTGGGGCTGCTCGGCGCCTGGCCGCTGGCGCCCGCGGCGGTGGCTATTGGCGTGCTGGTGACGCTTCCGCGTCGCTATCCGTTCGGCGCCCCCAGCGACGCCACCGTAATGGCGCTGATGAGCGATCCCGCCGCCTCGCCCATCCGCGGCCGGTCCGTGCGCCTGGAGGGCAAGCCCATCGGCCGCGTCGACCCCGGCTTCTTCGCCGGCGAGGATTTCATCTTTCAGGATCGCTCCGGGCTGATCGCCGTTGATTTTCGGTCGATGCTCGGGCTGGTCGGCAATCTCTTCGCCGGCTGGAAGCGCGTGCCTAAGCATTTCGGCCAGCCGGGAGAGGTCAGAGGCTGGTTCCGGCGGAGCATGGGCGGCTATGTGATCCTGCGCGAGCTCTCAACCACTGCCGGACGGCTCCGGTCAAGGCCGCTCTTCTGGCAAATCCTGCTCAGCCTTCTCGTCATTGTCGGGACTGCGGTAGCCTTGCTGGCAGCATGATCGGCGAAAAGTGGGAACCGGTTTTCGCCAAAGGATTATGCGTCAAGAAAGAGCATGATCGGCGAAAAGTGGGAACCGGTTTTCGCCAAAGGATTATGCGTCAAAGAAGAGCATGATCGGCGAAAAGTGGGGACCGGTTCTCGCCAAAAGATCATGCTCCAACAAGAAGTGGGAAGCGCTGTCGCGATTGGAACCTGACGCGATAGGGTTCTAGGGACGCCCACGCGGCGCTTTTGCCCATTGGCTCGAATAGGTATTGTTGCCTCGACAGCTCCCCGCTCATAAGGGGGTGCTGGCGACGAGGAGTGGCAGGGTGCCGTCACTGGTCGAGATCGACGAGCGTTGGACGAAGGTCCGGACCTTTCTCGCCCAGCTCGAGCGCCGTCTACCGGGCCCGCTCCTTGGCGCCGCGGCCTTCATTGCCATCGTCTTTCCGCGCAGCACGCCATTCTGCCTCGTCCTGTTTGGCCTTTGGGGCGCGCTCGAGGCAAGGCGCAACCCCACCGCGCTTAAGGCCGACCTCGTGGCCCCGGTCACGCTCAGTCTCGCCGCCTGGTCGCCGATGCCGGAGCGCGCGGGCGACCTGCGTCGCGAGTGTGCTGCTCATACCCGGTCTCCTGTTGGCGAAGGAGTGGAACGCGCGGCTTGGCCTTTACCTCTATGCCGTGCTTGCCGCCGTCTTCACTGCCTGCGTGCTGCTCGCAAGCCACCACCAGTCCTCGCAAGTGGCGCTGCTCGCGGCGATGGTGGTGGGTCTGCTCGCCTGGCTCGGTGGGGCATGGGCCCGCAAGGCTGTCGTGCTGGTGTGGTGCGCTCTGGTTCTGCTCGCGCCGCTAGGGGCGCTGGCTATGGGGAGCGCGCGGCTCGAGAGCGCGCCTTGGCTCTTCGAAACCGCCAAGCTGCGCGTGGCCATCTGGGAGAGCGTGGCCGAGAAGATCAAAGAGCACCCGCTGCTGGGCGCGGGCGCCACCACCGCCGAGCAGACCATGCAGGTCGACCTCACCGGCATCGAGCCAGCGCCCCAAGGGGCCGGCGTTGCGGTCGCGCCAGGCACGCCGACCAAGCAACGCGCGCTGCGCGCGTGGCACCCGCACGACATTTATGAGCTCGGCCTCGTTGGCGTCGTCATTCTGTTGCTGCTCGGCTGGAGCGTCTTTCGCTCCATCGAGAGCATGCCCCCCGACGTGCAACCCTACCTGCTGGCCCTGTTCGCGCTCACCGCCACGATGGCGGCGACGAGCTATGGGCTTTGGCAGTTCTGGTTCGAGGGCCTACTGGCGCTGAGCTTCGTCACTGCAAGCCTCGCGCGCGCCCAAAATTCCTAAGCAAAATGTTTCTTTCCGAGTATGAAATATGCTTATGCAAGGCCGACTGACATGACAAGCTTCGTCCTTCCCTTGCGCTGGCTTTGGGTCACGCCGCCGGAGCCACCCCCGCCCGATGACTTCACGGGCAAATTTATCATCCTCGCCTCGGAGGGGCGCCCCATCCCGCGGGCCGCGCTGGAGCTCGCCCGGCGCATGGCCGAGAGGGCCGGAGCCGAGGTCCATGTGCTTTCGATCGCCCGCATTTGGGGTACGAGCGTCGGCGTGCCCCATCCCGGGCTGAAGCCCAATAAACGAGAATTGCAGGAGCAGCACGATTGCGCGGCGGGCGCCGTCACCTGGCTGAAGCGCCGCGACATCAGGGCTAGCGGCCAGGTCGTTAGCACGCGCAATGCCGCCAAGCGGATCCTGGCCGAGGCTCGCCGGCACCGCGCCGATGCGATCGTAATGGCCGCCGACCCGCCGCAGCACTGGCTCCTCGCCAACATGTCATGGTCGCAAGAGCCCTATCGCGTGCGTCGGCTGGCACCTGTCCCGGTCTATCTGGTGATCGAGGCCAAGCAGGCCGGCTAAATCATGGTGCGCGTGTCAGTATTGTTCGGAGAATCCATCTTGCTTAGGCTTGATCCACGCGTTCATTATAATCGGACATGTGCGAGGGCCGATCCAAGAAGGACGGATTCGGGATGAGTGGTTTGGTAAGGCCAAGCCTCGAAGTCACGCGAATTGACCGGCGACGGGCCGGCCGTAGAGAATGATCGCGTTCATCGGCGACGTGCATCGGGCGTTCGACCGCCTCGCAGGGGCGGTGGCGGAGCTCCCGGCCCGAGTGGAGGTGGCAATTCAGGTCGGCGATCTCGGCCTCCACCGTGACGATTTGCATCCGACCGGGCGCGGTGTTCCGCCGCTTGCCCGCCGCGTCTACTACATCACCGGAAATCACGACCACGAGCCGTCCTACCGGGGGATTGGCCGGCCGACCGAGATGGCGCCCAACCTGGTGTTTGTTCCCCGTGGTACGGTGCTGGAGCTGGACGGGCGGCGGGTCGCCTTCCTCGGGGGCGGAGACTCCGTGATCGACCGGGCTGAACGGCGGGATGGCGTGGATTGGTGGCCCGAGGAGCAGGTCACCATGGCCGATGTCGCCCGGTTCGAGGGGGTGGGCCGGGTGGATTTACTGGTGTGCCACACGCCGCCGGCCTTCATATACCATTTCCTTCACCTGACTCCCGATCCGTCGGCCGTGGCGGTGGGGCAGGCATGGCAGATCTTGGGGCGCCCCCCGGTGATTTGCGGCCACCTGCACAAGCCGCGGGAGGTCGGCCGCGTGCGGGTATTGGGTGAGCTAGAGGTCCTGATCGCTTAGGACGCTCATATCCCGGCGGGCACGAATCGGTTGAGCTGCTGCTGGGCCCGGCCGATGGCTTGGAACGCCCCGCGCAGTTCTGCGCGCGCGAGCGGCAGCAGCTGGTCGGGACGGATCAAATTGTCGGGCGGGAGGCCAGCACGAATCTGCTCGACGTGGTGATCCAGTCGAACCTGGCAGATAAAGGCAAAGGCCTCCCGCAGTGATTGGCCGGTCTCTTTGTTGATGGCTCCTAGCCCCTCCGCGGCAACGAGCCGGTCGAGGGTGGCGGAGATGGTGATGCCGTTCGCCAGGGCGTGGAACCGTGCCAGGTTGGCGATCGGGACGACCCCGCCTTTCTTGAGGTCCACCTCCTGCCGTTCCCATCGCCTCACAAAGAACCGGTGTGGTAATGCCGGAGGGACGTCGGTGGCGGTTCGGGCGAGCTGGCCGAGGAAGCCCGGATAATCGCGGGCCTCTCTGAGCACGGCCACCAGTGGAGGCGTGACCTCCAATCCACCCGCGACATGCCGGAAATCGAACGCCACCGCAGCCCGGACCAGATGCGAACGGTCGGGTGACTCAAGACAGTCCCGGAAGGTCTGAACCCATTGTGATTCGGACATGCGCCAAAGGGCGTTGCCGGCCACCACACCCGAGATGTCGGCGCCGAACCCGGCGCGTGCCAGACCCGCATTCACGTCCTGGGCAACGCGCTCGAAATAGGCGTCCACCTCAGGGTCGGGGGGATCGGCGTAGGCCAGGGCATTGTCCTGATCCGAGGCCAGCGTGAGTTCCCGGCGGGCCACGCTCCCCAGCGCGAGCCAGGCCCAGGCACGGGGGGCCGGTCCGTGGCGGGCAATGGCGAAATCGAGCAGGCGTGTCGTGACGGCGTCGCAGTTGAGCGCCAGGACGCGTCCGATGTCCGGGGCTTTGAGTCCGGCCTGGACCAGAGCCGCGAAAAGTCCGGGAAGCTCTTTGGTCGCGGTGTCGAGGGCCGCTTCGCCGGATGCATTGAAGATGGCGGCCCGGAAGGCAAAGGGGCTCCAATAGGCCAGTGCCATGAGGTCGCCGGCGGACACGAGCCCTATGATCGCCCCCCGCGAATCGGTCACGGCCAGGTGCTGGACGCCCGCGTAGAGCATGTCGAGCGCGGCATCAACCGCATATCGATCCGACCGGACGGTCTGGAGCGGGCGGCTCATGATCGCGGTGACGGGCGCTTCAGGCGCGACGCCGCCCGCCACCACCTTTTGACGGAAGTCGGTGTCGGTCACAATGCCGAACGCGCCGCCCGCTGCGACCAGCAACGCCGAGACGTGGTGCGCGCTCATCAAGCTGGCGGCTTCTCGCACCGATCGTTCCGCAGGACAGAACACCGGTGGCCCCGTCATCAGTTTGCTGATGTGGACGGTGCGCACCTCCGGCAGGCCATGGACGGTGTGCCCGGTACGGGTGAGCCGCTCGCGCATGGTCCGGGCAACGAAGATGGCCCCGGCAGGCCGGCCAAGAACTTCTAGCGCCGGCTCCCGCCCGATCAGGTAGCAGGTGGTGTCTTCGTGCGCCCGGACGGTGAACGCCGCCGCCAGGCCCGTCAGCAGCGATGGGTGGCCGAAGCTCTCCCCGGGCTCGAGGATGTCCACCACCTCGTCTTGGTGGCGCAGCTCGATCGAGCCGCTCCGGATGACGAAAAGCTCCGCCGCTGGCGGGCCGTCCTCGACCAGAATGTCGGTGCCTGCGGAGTAGGACCGAAGCGTCGCCGACGCGGCGATGCGCAGCAGAGTGTCCCTGACAATCTGATCGAACGGGGGGAAACGGGCGAGGAAAGCGGCGATCTCTTCCACGGTGTGCCGATCGTGGGAGCGAGTGGAGGCAGCGTCATTAGCGGCGCACGCCTGGTGACGTCAAGGTGTGACGCGGTGGCTCGGCGGCCACGACAATGGCATCGCACCCATGGCAGCGCCCTTGCGCGACGATCCCACTCCTCGCGTGGCGGGCGCCGATCACCTGCCCAGCGTTATTCGCGCTCCGGTCGCCTTGGCAACGACTGGCCGTCCGGCCGCCCCCTTCAAGCAGGCTTGCGCTTGCCTCCCACAGCAGGGCTGCGCTTGTCTTCGACGTAGACCCGGTACCAATACAGCGGGAGGTAAGCAAGCAGCGTCGCCCAGCCGAGCCAGTAATAGATCTGGACATTGCCCAGCTTCGAGTACCAGAGGCCACCGAACAGCCAGAAGATGAAGTAGATCACGGCTAAAACCAGAGCGACATATTTCATGAACTCCGGCAGCTTGAAGGGCCGCCGCAGATGGGGTTTGTCCTTGCGCAGCAGGTAGTAACCGATCAGCACCGGCAGGAAGGACACCGTGTAGCCGACGTTGGAGAAGCTGTAGATCTCCACCGCGCCGCCCAGGAAAACGATAATGAGTGATGCGAAGACGTTGAAGGCCATGGCCCGCGCCGGCACGCCATGCTCGTTGATCTTGGCGAAGAAGGTCGGGAATTCGCCGTCGAGCGCCATCTGATAGAGGGCTCGGCCCGAGCCCAAAATGGCGTTGAGGGCCGAGAGCGCCAGCGCGATGATGAGCATGAAGGCGATGATCCAGTTGAGGAGCTCGCCTCCAATGCCGGGGAAGACCTTGCCGGCGAAGGTCACGAAGATGGTCTTCGGGTCGGCTAGCGCGGGATCGGCGAGCGCCTTGGACCCGAGAACGACGATGAAGGCGATGGGGATCAGCGTGTAGATGAACACGCCATAACCGCCTTCTAGGTTCATCGCGATCTTGGCGTCGTGATCCGGATTGGCGCATTCGCCGATGTAGCAAGCGGCCGCCTCCATGGCGATCACGTTCCAGGTCAGCAGGAAGGCGAACGCGATGTAGATGGTGAACCAGCCGTGGCCGAAGTGCGAGGCGAAGAAGCCGCCGCCGTCGGGTGCCTTGAACGCCGTCAGCTGGTGGAAGTCGACAACCGAGGGATGGAAGATCCACGCGATCGCGAGGAACGTCAGCGGGATCATCGACAGCAGCGCGAGCGCCGTCGCGAAGAACGTCCCGAAGCGCAGGCCGCGGTAGGCGGGGATGAACAGCAGCAGGATCCCTCCGACCGCGATCGCCACGGTCCACCAGGCGATGAAGGTGTGGATCGGGGTGAACCCGGACGTCGTGTTCAGCTTGAAGCGGTCGGCGATGTAGAACGACGCGAGGATCATGTTCAACGGCGCGACCGGGAACCAGCCGAGCCAGTAGGCCCAGGCGGTGAAGCCGTTGATGTGCTCCGCGAAACGCGGCCAGCGGTCCTTGTAGGCCGGATAGGCGTAGGATGGCGATCCGCCGGTGCGCTCGGGCATCATGGCCGCCAATTCAGCCAGAATGAGGCAGAGCAGCCAGCCCGTAAGGGTGATGAAAATGGTGATTGGAATCGACGAGGCGCCGAGCGAGGTCACCATGACCGGGGCGATACCGGTCACCAAAATCGTACCGGCGAGGCCGATGACGAAGGCGCCCCACCAGCCAGTCTCGCGTTTGAGCCCTGCTGAAGCGTATTTCAGCTCTTCGGAAGCCGTGGTCTGCTTGGAATCTGCACCCATAATTTCCCCCTCCGAACCGCGGCGCTCGGGCCGTCTAATCCCCAAACCACACTAACAGGAAAGAAAGTTTCTCGCCAGTCCAACATGTATGCGTTTATTAACCGAATATGCCCTTTTTTTGGGCAGATTTTGTCACCTAGCATTTGTGCAGTGACCGATCGCAGTTTCGTTGGAAAACGCGCGGGTGCACTTCATTGTCGTCCGAGACACCTAGCCTCTTTTATTCATGAAGCATCTCCACCAGCAATCCAGCACGCAAGGGCGTGCGGCGTCAGCCGGGTTGACGGATTTTTGGAATTGGGTTTCGAGCGCACGTCGATGGACGAGATCGCAGCGCGTGCCAATACCTCCAAGCGCACGCTCTATGCGCACTTTGAAAGCAAAGAGAAGCTGTATCTGGCTGTGATCGAGCTGGTGCGTGGACTTTATCTCGACAAGCTCAAGACGCCAGCTGATTACGCGGCCGATCCCACTGAAGCCATCGTGCTGTTCTGTGGCCGGTTCATGGAACTGTTGCTATGGGCTCCTGCGATCGGCATGTGCCGACTGGCAATCTCTGAAGCTGAGCACTTTCCGGAAGGCTCTACGCGGTTCCATGATGCGATTTTTGCAACCGCGCATGAGCGGCTCTCGGGCTTCATCGCTGAGCGCTGGAAGAAAACTCCGAAGGCTGCGACGACATTGACCGATGCCCTGCTTGGAACAATCCTCTACCCGAGGTTCCCGCGCGCTTTGTTCGGGCTTGATCACGTTTCGGACGAGTGGCTCGATGAAGAAAAGCTCGATCCCTCGTTCGATCTGACACCCATTCGCGGCGCAGTGACCATGTTGGGACTCCAGTGAGTGATAGGGCGCTACTTTTGTTCGCTGCGAACATCCTTCATGGAAGCCTCAAACAAGCCTCTCATGAATAAAACAGGCTAGCATCGCCAAGCTCGGGAGTGCCTCAGTTTGGATAGGGGCAGTGTCTTGACTCCACGCTTGAGCGCGGATTATTAGCCAATGGATTCGCTCACCTTATTCGGCCTGCTAGCTGTTACGGCCATGCTGATCTTCTATGCGCTGGAGGATCGCAGCCCGTGGTTTATTCTGGCCTTCGCAGGCTCGTGCGTCCTAGCATCAGCATACGGCTTCCTACAGGGCGCGTGGCCTTTCGGCGTTGTTGAGGCCATATGGGCAGGTGTAGCCGCCTGGCGATGGCGCATGAAAATCAGCGATGCCCAAAGGCCCTAAGGGCGAAAAGCGACCAGCCGAATTGACCGGGACTGCCATTAAGGTCGCCAATGGCGAGAATGCCGAGAGCCACCGATTTTCCTATGCCGTCACACATTGACTCAATGCTCGCGAACGAGGATGAGGTCAGTCTTGAGCGATGAATAGACCTTAGCGCGCGCCGAGCAGGGGCTTCCATGACCGCGGAGAAGAAGGCAACACGGCCGGTTAGCGCCCAAAGGTCCAAAGCCAAGCAGCCCAAGACCAAAGACGAACCGCTGACGACGGGATCGCTCGCGCCGCAGCCGGCCGCCTCTCGCTCCATCGCCGCGTCGATCGGCGCCCAGGTCCGCAGCCTTCGTCGCAAGCTCGATCTGACCGGCGCCGAGCTCGCCGACCAGGCGGGCCTCTCGGCCGGCATGCTATCCAAGATCGAGAACGGCGCGGTATCGGCCTCGATCGAAAGCCTCGAGGCGCTCGCCCGCGCGCTGAACGTGCCCCTCACCACCTTCTTCGCCAGCTACGAGGAGCAGCGGGACTGCTCCTATGTGCTGGCGCGCCAGGGCGTGACCATCGAGCGCCGCGGCACCAAGGCCGGACATCAATATCAGCTGCTCGGCCACTCGATTTCCGGTGAGGTCGTGGTCGAGCCTTATCTCATCACGTTGACCGAGGAAGCCAAGCCCTACGCCATGTTTCAGCATGCGGGCGTCGAGTTCATCTACATGCTGACCGGCAAGGTGCTCTACCGTCACGCCGACAAGGCCTACCCTCTGGCGCCCGGCGACGCGCTGTTCTTTGACGCGGCCGCTCTGCACGGTCCGGAGGAGCTCACCAAGCTCCCCATGACCTACCTGTCCATCATCATCTACCCGCGCGGCTGACGCCGTCTGCTCAATTTCTCAGCAGGAAATTAATATTCTGGACAGTTGACACCGTTCCGCTTGAGCGGCTAGTTTCTGGGGAGCACTCAGGGAGAAGTGGCAGGTTGAAATGTGCGGAATCGTCGGGCTGTTTCTGAAGAACAAGGCGCTTGAGCCTGAGCTTGGCAGCCTGATGGCCAAGATGCTCGGCACCATGTGCGATCGCGGGCCGGATAGCGCGGGCTTCGCCATCTATGGCTCGGGCAATCGCGAGCATGTGAAGCTCACGCTTCGCGCCGCGTCGGCGGACACCGATTTTGCCGCTCTCGCCAAGAAGGTCGAGGCCGCGATCGGCGCTCCCGTCACCGTTGAGACCCACGCCACCCACGCTGTATTCAAGCTGCCCACGGCGTCGGAAGATAAGGCCCGCCAGGCGATCGAGGGTTCAAGCTGCGGCGTGAAGGTGGTGGGCGCTGGCACCCGCATGGAGCTTTATAAAGAGGTCGGTCGGCCCGACGCGGTGGCCAAGCGCTTCGATCTCGCGCACATGGCCGGCTCCCACGCCATCGCCCATACCCGCATGGCGACGGAATCGGCGGTGACCACCGATGGCGCCCATCCCTTCTCCACCGGCCGCGATCAATGCCTCGTGCATAACGGCTCCCTCTCCAACCACAACGGGCTCCGCCGGCAGCTCGAGCGCAAGGGCCTGCACTTCGAGACCGAGAACGACACCGAGGTGGCGGCGGGCTATCTCACCTGGCGCATGAGCGAGGGCGCTAGTCTGGGTGAGGCGCTGCAGAAGTCGCTTACCGATCTCGACGGCTTCTACACCTTCGTCGTGGGCACCGAGAATGGCTTTGGCGTGCTGCGCGACCCTATCGCTTGCAAGCCCGCGGTGATGGCCGAGACCGACGACTATGTCGCCTTCGGCTCCGAATATCGCGCGCTTGCCGGGCTTCCCGGTATCGACAAGGCCAAGGTCTGGGAGCCCGAGCCCGCCACGGTCTATTTCTGGGAGCACCACTGATGCCGGTGGTCGATCTCGAGGTTACGAGCTTGCGCGACTTCAATCAGATGCTGCATGGACTGGGGGATGGCACCAACGAGACCTATTTCCGCGTCATCAATCCGCGCGGGCGCCACGCCATAGCCGCCGGCATCGACGCAGCCGTGACCGTCGAGATCGACGGCAATGCCGGCTATTACTGCGCCGGTATGAACAAGCAGGCGACCGTCATCATCAATGGCAGCGCAGGCGTGGGCGTCGCCGAGAACATGATGTCGGGCTCCGTCCGCGTCAAAGGCGATGCCTCGGCGTCGGCCGGCGCCGCGGGCTGCGGCGGGTTGCTGGTCATCGACGGCAATGCCTCGGGCCGCTGCGGCATCTCCGCTCGCGGCATCGAGATCGTGGTCAAGGGCTCGGTGGGCCACATGTCGGCCTTCATGGCACAGGCCGGCACGTTGGTGGTGCTGGGCGATGCGGGCGAGGCCCTCGGCGACTCCATCTATGAGGCGCGGCTTTTCGTTCGCGGCGAGGTGAAGAGCCTCGGGTCGGACTGCATCGAGAAACCCATCTCCGACGGACACAAGGACAAGCTGGGCAAGCTGCTGGAAGAAGCGGGCATGGGCGGCGAAGTGGATCTGAGCGAGTTCCGCCGCTTCGGCTCCGGCCGCACCCTCTATCACTTCCACATGGACAATCTGGGGGCTTATTGATGGGCGCGGAAAGCCGCTGGGTGCATACGCCGCCGCGTACCTCGGCCACCTTCGACGAGCACGCCATCGCCGAGATCCATCGTGCGGCGGCGACGGGCATCTACGACATCCGCGGCTTCGGCGCCAAGCGCAAGGTGCCGCATTTCGACGATCTCCTGTTCCTCGGCGCCTCCATGAGCCGCTATCCGCTCGAGGGCTATCGCGAGCGCTGCGCCACCGACGTGGTGCTCGGCGAGCGCTTCGCCAAGAAGCCGGTGCACCTCAAGATACCCATCACTATCGCCGGCATGAGCTTTGGCTCCTTGTCGGGCGGGGCGAAGGAGGCGCTCGGCCGCGGTGCCTCGGCCGTCGGCACCTCGACCACCACCGGCGATGGCGGCATGACCGAGGAGGAGCGCCAGTCTTCCAAGATGTTGGTCTATCAGATCCTGCCCTCCCGCTATGGCATGAACCCCGATCATCTGCGCCAAGCCGACGCCATCGAGATCGTCATCGGCCAGGGCGCCAAGCCCGGCGGCGGCGGCATGCTGCTCGGCCAGAAGATCTCGCCCCGCGTGGCCGCGATGCGCACGCTGCCCGAGGGGATCGACCAGCGCTCCGCCTGCCGCCACCCCGACTGGACCGGACCCGACGATTTGGAGATCAAGATCGAGGAGCTGCGCGAGATCACCGACTGGCAGAAGCCCATCTACGTCAAGATCGGCGCCGCGCGCCCTTATTTCGATACCGCGCTCGCGGTGAAGGCGGGCGCCGATGTTGTGGTGCTGGACGGCATGCAGGGCGGCACCGCGGCCACGCAAGAGGTGTTCATCGAGCATGTCGGCATTCCCATCCTCGCCGCCATCCGCCCGGCGGTGCAGGCATTGCAGGAACTCGACATGCACCGCAAGGTGCAGCTCATCGTCTCGGGCGGTATCCGCAACGGCGCCGACGTGGCCAAGGCCTTGGCGCTTGGCGCCGACGCGGTCTCGATCGGCACGGCGGCGCTGATCGCGCTTGGCGACAATGCGCGCGAGCTCGACGAGGAATACCGCAAGATCGGCAGCCAGGCCGGCTCCTACGACGACTGGCACGAGGGGCGCGACCCCGCCGGCATCACCACGCAAGATCCGGAGCTGATGCAGCGCTTCGACCCCATCGCGGGCGGGCGCCGGCTCGCCAACTATCTTGCTGTGCTGACGCTGGAGACCCAGACCATCGCGCGCGCTTGCGGCAAGAGCCACGTGCACAATCTGGAGCCCGAGGACCTCGTGGCCCTCACCGTCGAGGCGGCGGCGATGGCGAAGGTGCCGCTCGCCGGCACGAATTGGATACCAGGTAAAGAGGGCGGTTCGCTCTGAAGTCGGGGAGTAACGAAGGCATGGCTATGGATCTCGCGCAGGCCGCCAAAGAACGCGGCATCAAATATTTCCTCATCAGCTATGTCGATCTGTTCGGCACCATGCGGGCGAAGCTCGTGCCGGCGGCCGCCATCGGCGGCATGGCCAAGTCGGGAGCGGGCTTTGCCGGCTTTGCCAGCTGGCTCGACATGACGCCGGCCGATCCCGACATGCTCGCGATCCCTGATCCGGACCGCCTGATGCAGCTCCCCTGGCGCAAAGAGGTGGGCTGGCTCGCGGCCGACCCCTATATGAGCGGCAAGCTCGTCGCCCAGGCGCCGCGCAACGTGCTGAAGCGGGTGATCGCCGACGCCGCGGCCAAGGGCTATGAGCTCAAGACCGGCGTCGAATGCGAGTTCTTTCTCATCGGCGCCGACGGACAGACCATCTCCGACCTGAGCGATCATCAAGCCAAGCCCTGCTACGACCAGCAGGCGCTGATGCGCCGCTACGACGTCATCACCGAGATCTGCGATTCGATGCTGGAGCTCGGCTGGTGCCCGTATCAGAACGACCATGAGGACGCCAATGGCCAGTTCGAGATGAACTGGCAATATGACAGCGCCCTGCGCACCGCCGATCGCCACGCCTTTTTCAAATATATGGTCAAGTCGATCGCCGAGAAGCACGGGCTCCGCGCGACCTTCATGCCGAAGCCGTTCTCGAATCTGACCGGCAATGGCTGCCACGTGCACGTCTCGCTCTGGTCGAAGGAAACGGGCAAGAACCTGTTCGAGGACGCGCAAGACCCGATGGGCCTGTCGGCGCTCGGCTATCAGTTCATCGCCGGGCTGATCCACTCGGCCGAAGCGCTCGCCGCCATCACCAATCCCACCGTCAACTCCTATAAGCGCATCAACGCGCCGCGCACGCTGTCCGGCGCGAGCTGGTCGCCCAACACCGTCACCTATACCGGCAACAACCGCACCCACATGATCCGCATCCCCGAGGCTGGACGCTTCGAGCTCAGGCTTGCCGACGGCTCGGTCAATCCTTACGCGTTGCAGGCCGCCGTGCTCACCGCGGGGCTCGACGGCATGGAGCACAAGCGCGACCCTGGTCCGCGGCTGGACATCGACATGTATGCGGAAGGCCACACGGTGAAGGACGCCAAACGCTTGCCGCTCAATCTGCTCGATGCGCTGCGCGCGCTCGACACTTCGAGCATCCTGCGGGCCGGGCTCGGCGAGTCCTTTGTGTCGGCCTATCTCAAGCTGAAGCACGCCGACTGGAACGAGTATGCGAGCCACCTGACCGAGTGGGAGCGGCGCACGACGCTTGATTGCTGAGTGGGCCCAAGAAGCTTGCGCTACTCGCTTTTCAACCTCGTTTCGCAGACCTTCGCCGGCAATCGCGGCTGGACGCCCGCTTGGCGCAAACCCGCGCCCAAGCCCGCCTATGACGTGGTCATCGTCGGCGGCGGCGGCCACGGCCTCGCCACCGCCTATTACCTCGCCAAGCAGCATGGGATCTCAAATGTCGCGGTGGTGGAGAAGGGCTATCTCGGCTCGGGCAATGTTGGGCGCAACACCACCATCGTCCGCTCCAACTATCTGCTTCCAGAGAACATCGCCTTCTATGAGCGCTCGCTCAAGCTGTGGGAGGGGCTGGCGCAAGAGCTCAACTTCAACACCATGGTGAGCCAGCGCGGCGTCATCAACGTCTACCATTCCGACCCCCAGCGAAACGCCTATGTGCGGCGTGGTAACGCCATGCGGCTCTCCGGCGCCGATGCCGAGCTGCTCAGCCGCGACCAGGTGCGCGAGCTCTTGCCCTTTGCCGATTTCGACAATGCCAGATTTCCCATCCGCGGCGCGCTGATGCAACGGCGCGGCGGCACGGTGCGCCATGACGCCGTTGCCTGGGGCTATGCGCGCGCGGCGGATGCGCAGGGCGTGGACATCATCGAGAATTGCGAGGTGACGGGGATCAGCATCGAGCAGGGCCGGGTGAGGGGGGTGCAGACCACGCGCGGCTTCATCGGCGCGGGCAAGCTTGGGCTGGCGGTCGCCGGCAACAGCTCCCACGTCGCAGCACTCGCCGGGCTGAGGCTGCCCATCGAGAGCCATGTGATCCAGGCCTTTGTCAGCGAAGGGCTGAAGCCGCTCATCGACAATGTCGTCACCTTCGGCGCCGGCCATTTCTATGTCAGCCAGTCCGACAAGGGCGGCCTCGTCTTCGGCGGCGATCTCGACGGCTACAACTCCTATGCCCAGCGCGGCAATCTGCCGGTGGTGGAGGACGTGGCGGAGGGCGCTTGCGCGCTGTTCCCCAATCTCGCGCGGCTCCGCATCCTGCGCAATTGGGGCGGCATCATCGACATGACCATGGACGGCTCGCCCATCATCGACAAGACCGGGATCGGCGGCCTCTATTTCAACGGCGGCTGGTGCTATGGCGGCTTCAAGGCGACGCCTGCCTCGGGTGCCAGCTTTGCCCATCTCATCGCCAAGGATGAGCCCGACGCGCTGATCCGCCCCTTTCGTCTCGACCGTTTCGCCCGTGGCGCGATCCTCGACGAGAAGGGCATGGGCGCCCAACCCAATCTCCATTAGCGGCAGAGCATGCGCATCAAATGTCCCTATTGCGGCGAGCGCGACGCGGCCGAGTTCACCTATCTCGGTGCCGCCGATCTCGTGCGCCCCGATGCGGCAGCAAAGGACGCGGCAAGCGCCTTTTATGAGTACGTTTATATTCGCGACAATCCGGCCGGCCCCCATGCCGAGCTCTGGTATCACGCCGGCGGCTGCCGCTCCTGGCTCAGGGTCGTGCGCGATACGCGCACCCACGCGATCGCGAGCGCCGAGCTCGTCAAGCGCGACGGGACGGGCTGATGACGTCCTTGAGCCAAACGCAGGAGCCCTTTCGGCTCAAGACCGGCGGCCTCATCGACCGGTCGCAACCCCTTTCCTTCCGCTTCGACGGCAGGAGCTATACCGGGCGTCCGGGCGACACGCTCGCATCGGGGTTGCTGGCGAACGGCGTGCATCTCGTCGGCCGCTCGTTCAAATATCACCGCCCGCGCGGTATCTTCACCGCCGGCCCCGAGGAGCCCAACGCGCTGGTCGAGCTCAGGCGGGGGCCGCGGGCCGAGCCCAACAGCAAGGCGACCACCGTCGAGCTTTATGAGGGGCTGGAGGCCACGAGCCAGAACCGCTGGCCATCGCTCTCACTTGATCTTCTCTCCATCAACTCGGCTTTGAGCCCGTTCCTGGCGGCGGGCTTCTACTACAAGACGTTCATGTGGCCGGCGCGCTTCTGGAAGCGCCTCTACGAGCCGGTGATCCGCCGCGGCGCGGGGCTGGGGCGCGCCTCGCTGCAACCCGACCCCGATCTTTACGAGAAGGCTTACGCCCATTGCGACGTGCTCATCATCGGCTCTGGGCCTGCGGGGCTGATGGCGGCGCTCGCCGCCGCGCGCGCTGGCGCTCGCGTCATCCTGGCGGAGGAGGATTTCCGCTTCGGCGGGCGGCTGCTTGCCGAGAGGTTCAGCATCGACGGCATGTCAGCGGCGGAGTGGGTGGAGCGCGCGCTTGCCGAGCTTGCAAGTTTTGACAGCGTGCGGCTGATGCCGCGCACCACCGTCTATGGCGTCTACGACCAGGGCACCTATGGCGCCGTCGAGCGCGTCAACGACCATTTGGCGGTGCCACAGGAGTTCCAGCCGCGCCAGCGTAGCTGGCACATCGTGGCCAAGCGCGCGGTGCTTGCCTCGGGCGCCATCGAGCGGACCATGGCTTTTGCCAACAACGACCGTCCCGGCGTGATGCTGGCGTCGGCCGTGCGCGCTTACGTCAATCGCTTCGGCGTGGCGCCGGGAAAACGCGTCGTGGTTTTCGCAAGTTGCGACGACGGGTGGAGGACGGCTGAGACCCTCGCCGCGACTGGCGTGGCTATCGAGGCCGTCGTCGACACGCGGGAGGACCAAGCGCTGCTCGCGAGCAGCTTTCCCTGGCGGGTTATCCCAGGTGGCGCGGTCGAGCGCGCACACGGCGGCCATCGTCTCCGCGGCGTCACGGTGCGCGACGCAAGCGGCGCCGCCATCGAACTCGACTGCGACCTGCTCGCCGTCGCCAATGGCTGGAACCCGTCGCTGCATCTCACCTGTCATCTGGGCGGCCGACCCGTTTGGAATGATTCAATAAGTGCGTTTGTCCCAGGCCCGCTCCCGCCCCGCATGAGCGTCGGCGGCGCGGCAGCCGGACATCTGACGCTCGCCGAAGCGATCGCCGATGGCGCGCGGCTCGGCGCCGAGGCGGCGAAAGAGACGGGGTTTGACGCCTCGCCGCCGGCTCTGCCTGGGGTCGAAGTCGAGGAGGGGACGGCCCATGTCCCGCTCTGGCGCGTGGGCGGCGGTAAAGGCCCAGCCTTTGTCGACCTGCAGAACGACGTGACCACCAAGGACATCGAGTTGGCCCACCGCGAGGGCTACGGCGCCGTCGAGCATCTGAAGCGCTACACCACGCTCGGCATGGCCACCGACCAGGGCAAGACCGCCAACGTCAACGGGCTTGCCATCATGGCCGAGATCACCGGCCGTTCGATCCCGCAGACCGGCACGACGGCATTCCGCCCACCCTATGGTCCCGTGACCTTGGGGGCGCTTGCCGGCCAGCATAGGGCCTCGCACTTCCGCCCCAAGCGCCTGCCGCCGTCCCATGCCTGGGCGGAAGAGCAGGGCGCGGTCTTGGCCGAGGCGGGGCTCTGGATCAGAGCCCAGTGGTATCCCAAGGCAGGGGAGGAGCGCTGGCAGCAAAGCGTGGCGCGGGAGGCCGCGACGGTGCGGCGCGCCGTCGGTGTCTGCGATGTCTCCACCCTCGGCAAGATCGACATTCAGGGCGCCGACGCGGGCACCTTCCTCGATCGCGTCTACATCAACAAGATGATGATGCTCGCGGTTGGCAAGGCACGCTATGGCGTCATGCTGCGCGAGGACGGCTTCGCCATGGATGACGGCACCGTCGCGCGGCTCGGGGTCCAGCACTTCGTCACCACCACCACCACCGCCAACGCCGCCAAGGTCATGCAGCATCTTGAGTTCTGCCGTCAGGTGCTGTGGCCAAATCTCGATCTGAAGCTCGTCTCGGTGACCGACCAATGGGCGCAATATTCCATCGCCGGCCCGCGCGCCCGCGACGTGCTCGCAAAGCTCGTTGATCCCGCCTTCGACATTTCCAATGAAGCGCTGCCCCGCATGGGCGTGACTGCGCTCGAAGTCTGCGGCGGCGTGCCGGCGCGTCTCTTCCGCGTCTCCTACTCCGGCGAGCTCGCCTATGAGATCGCGGTGCCGGCACGCTATGGCGATGCCTTGATGCGGGCCCTGATCGAGGCGGGCGAGGAGTATGGCATCGTGCCTTACGGCACCGAGGCGCTCAACGTGTTGCGCATCGAGAAGGGCCATGTGGCCGGCCCGGAGTTCAACGGCCAGACGACGGCGCGCGACCTCGGCCTTGGCGGCATGATGGCGCGCGATAAGGACTATATCGGCCGGGTGATGGCGGAGCGTCCGGCGCTGCAGGGCGTCGAGCGACCCATCCTGGTGGGGGTGATGCCGCTCCGGCCATCGCGCATCCTCTCGGCGGGCTCGCATTTTCTTGCTGCCGGCTCAGGCTATGTCGCCGCCAATGACGAGGGCCATCTCACCTCAGTCGCCTGGTCGCCCGAGCTTGGCCACGACATCGGGCTGGGCTTCTTGAAGCGTGGGACCGACCGGTTGGGCGAACGTATCCGCGCCGTCGACCTCCTGCGTGGACAGGACGTCGAATGCGTGGTGTGCGCGCCCGTGTTCGTCGACCCGAAGGGAGAGCGGACCCGTGCCTAAGCTCGCCCCACTTAGCCCTCTTGCTGCCGTTGCCGTGCCGGGCCGCTATGGCAAATGCATCGGCGGACCACGGCCGGTGGTGCTGACCGAGCGGCCGGACATGCGGCTCTGCGTGCTCTCCGCCCGGCGGGGTGCATCCGCGCAGGTCGCAGAAATGGTGCAGGGGCTGACGGGTCTGACCTTGCCGCAAGGTCCCAAGCGCGTGGCGAAGCAAGGCCTCGCGCTCATCGGCACGGCGCCCGACCAATGGCTCGCTGTTGCCGAAGGCGATGCCGCAAGCGCCTCGCTGGACACCCTGATTGAAGCGCTTGCCGGGACCGCCACAACCGTCGACCAGTCAGGCGGCAAGGCTGTCCTGCGTGTGTCGGGCTCCCGAGCCCGGGCCGTGCTCGCCAAGGGCTGCATGCTCGACCTCGACCCGCGCGCCTTTACCCCTGGAGATGCAGCCACCACGCCCATTGCGCTGATCGATTGCGTGCTCTGGCAGCTGGATGAGGCGCCCAGTTACGACCTCGCTATGCCCTCGACCTTCGCTACCAGCTTCTGGGCCTGGCTCACAGCGTCCGCCGCGGAGTTTGGCTATGAGGTCGCCGCTCCCCAGCAACCCCGCTAGATCAGGTCTGCGATCGCCACCTTTGACCCGCATCAAGGACGCCGCGGCAATCCCCTCTAATAGGGATAGAATGTCGGCCGACGCAACGCGGCAAGCAGTGGAGTTCAGCGATGAAACGTCTCTTTGTGAGCTTGAGCCTTCTGCTCGCCGCCTCAGGCGCGGCCAGCGCGGCCGCCCCCGGTCGGGGACGAGGGTGATCCCCAGGCCGGATTTGATTACGCCAAGGGGGTCTGCTCGAAGTGCCACGGCATCTCGGCGGAGAAGTCGCCGCTTGCCAAGGCGACCCGCTTCCGGGAGGTGGCCGACCGGCCCGGCATCAATGGTACGGCGCTTCGGGTTTGGCTGGAGACCTCCCATCCCACCATGCCCAACATCGTCGTCGAGCCGCAGGACATGCGCAACGTCGTCGCCTATATCCTGAGCCTCAAGGGCCGCGACGCCGCGTCCGGGCACTAGAGCATGATCTTAGAAAAGTGGGAACCGGTTTTCGCAAAAAGATCATGCTCCAACAAAAAGCTAGAGCGCTGTCGCGATTCAACCTGACGCGAGTAGCGCTCTAGCGTCGGGTGAGCACGCCGTAGAGGAAGCCGATGCCGACGGCGATGGCGATCGCCGAGAGGGGGTTGCGCCGGATCGTCCCCTCCAGCTCGGAAGCCGCGTCGCTCGCGGTGCTCTTGGCGCGGTCCAACTGATGGCCGCCGATGCGCGCCAGGGCGCCGGCAAGGCTCTCGAGGTCCTGGCGGATGGATTGGATGTGCTTGGCGATCTCTTGCGCATCGTCGCCGAGCTCACTGGTCGGCATGTCGGCATCGTTCACAGCCATGTCTTCTAGCCTCCTTGCAACGTGGGACGCCTAGGGGTGAATCCGGTTCCACATTATGCCAAAGCCGATACCGAACCTATGCCGTCAATCCATTCCATTGCGGCGACCTCTTGTTCATGGTCTACCCGCGGGCCAATTGACACCGTTCCTGGCCCAGGGCTTTGATTTGCGGCAACCGTCGGCCGCATCGAGCATGATCTTAGAAAAGTGGGAACCGGTTTTCGTCAAAAGATCATGCTCCAACAAAAAGTGAGAAGCGCTGTCGCGACTCAACCTGAAGCGATAGCGCTCGAGCAGATCCGGCGAGACCCAGGCGTGGCCCAGCCTGAGCAGGACCGATAAAGTCGAGGCAGGGTGGCTTTCAGCATGGCACTTCAATCGGAAGCGGGTGGCTTGGCGCGACTGAGGAACGGCATTCTCAAGCCGCCTCCCGCCGCCGCCGCCTATTGGCTGGCGGGGATCGCGATTGCCGTGCTGTTCGGCATCCATGCGGCGCTTGAGCAATGGCTGCACGGTCAGGCGCTGTTCCTCCTGTTCATCCCGGCGATCCTGCTGGCCGCGGGCCTTGGCGGGGTCAAGCCCGGTTTGTTGGCGACCGGCCTCGGACTTTGTCTTGGCCTCGTCTTCGCCAGCGCCCCCGACGGGCTCACCAAGCCAGCGCTGATCGAGGGCGCCATCTTTGCCGTCGTCGGCCTCGGCATCTCCCGGTTCGGCGAGCAGCTCTGCCGCATCCGCACCCGGGACCAGGAGATGGCGCGGACGCTGCTGGCGCGCGAGGCGCATTTGCGCTCGATCCTCGATGCCGTGCCCGACGCTACCGTGGTGATCGACGCAAGCGGCACCATCCAGTCCTTCAGCGCCGCTGCCGAGCGCCTGTTCGGCTATCGCCAATCCGCCGTGGTTGGTCAGAATGTGAGCCTGCTGATGCCGGCGCCGTTTCGCGAGCACCATGACGGTTACATCACCCGCTATCTTGAGACGGGCGAGCGCCGTATCATCGGCATCGATCGCGTCGTGACCGGCCAGCGCCAGGACGGGTCGACCTTCCCGATGAAGCTCGAGGTCGGCGAGATGCGGTCCGGCGACAAGCGCTACTTCACCGGCTTTATCCGCGACCTAACCGAGCGGCAGGCGACCGAGCAGAAGCTGCAGGAGCTGCAATCGGAGCTCGCGCGCTTATCGCGCCTGACCGCCATGGGCGAGATGGCCTCCACGCTCGCCCATGAGATGAACCAGCCGCTCTCGGCCATCGCCAATTATCTGCAAGGCTGCGGGCGCCTGCTTGAAGGCGTCGAGCACCCGAGCACGCCCAAGATCCGGGACGCGCTCGCCGAGACCACCAAGCAGACGCTGCGCGCCGGCCAGATCATTCGCCAGCTGCGCGAGTTCGTCGCCCGTGGCGAGACCGAGAGGCGCCCTGAGAATATCAACAAGCTGGTCGAGGAAGCGAGCGCGCTTGCGCTGGTAGGTGCCAAGGAGGAGGGCGTGCGGCCGATCTTTCGCTTCGATGCACAAGCGGGCTCGGTGCTGGTGGAGAAGATCCAGATCCAGCAGGTCCTCCTCAATCTCATCCGCAACGCCATCGAGGCCATGCATGGCTGCGAGCGGCGGGAGCTGGTGGTCACCACGGCGTTGACGCAAAGCGGCATGGTCGAGATCAGCGTGTCCGATACCGGCACCGGCCTTGCCGAGGACATCGTCTCGCGCCTGTTCCAGCCTTTCGTAACCACCAAACCCACCGGCATGGGGGTCGGATTGTCGATCTCCAAACGCATCATCGAGGCCCATGAAGGAGAGATGTGGGCGGAGCCCAATCCCGAAGGCGGGACCCTGTTCCGCTTCACCTTGGAGCCTTCAACGGGAACGGGCAGCAGCGATGGCCGATAATTTCGTGGTCCATATCGTTGACGACGATGAGGCGGTGCGCCAGTCGCTCGCCTTTCTGCTCGGTACCGCCGGCATCCCGGTCCGCCTCTACGAATCGGCCGGTTCCTTCGTGGCGGCGCTTCCCGGCGTCAAAGGCGGCTGCGTCATCACCGATGTGCGCATGCCCGGGATGACCGGATTGGAGCTGCTGCGCGAGCTTGGCGCCAAACAGGCCAGCCTTCCCATCATCGTGATCACCGGCCATGGCGACATCTCGCTCGCGGTGGAGGCGATGAAGGCGGGCGCCGTCGATTTCATCGAGAAGCCGTTCGAGGAGGAGGCCATCTTGCGCGCCGTCCGCATGGCCGAGCAGCGCGCCCGTAAGGAAGGCCGCCAGTCGGAGGACAGCGCGGCACTCGCCGCCAAGCTTGCCTCGCTCTCCGAGCGGGAGCGCCAAGTCCTGCAAGGCCTGGTGGCCGGACATGCCAACAAGGTGATTGCCTTTAACCTCGGTATCAGCCCGCGCACCGTCGAGGTCTATCGCGCCAATCTGATGACCAAGATGCAGGCCAAGAGCCTGTCCGAGCTGATCCGCATGGCCCTGCTCGCCCATCTCTCCGCCTGATCGGTGGTTCGACCGTCCCTTTGATGCAGCTCAAAGCCAGGATTGCCACGCCGTCTATCTTGCTCGGTGTCACAACTGAAGGCTGCGTGGACTAAGCGCGTCAGGTAAGCAGGAAGGTCGTGGAGTGCTCGGGACGATCCTCATCGCCGTAGGGGACGGAGTTCTGGCCGATTCCTTGTGCTTCTCGTTGGAGCTCGAAGGCTACACCGCCAAGCTCTGCGATGAGCTATCCTTGGCGCGCGGCGTGGCCCAGACTGGGCCGGGACTGCTCGTGCTCGACCAGGACGTGTTCCTGCGGCTGGACGGCGACAAGGCCAGCACGTTGAAGAAAGTCGGTATGCCCGTGGTCCTTATGGTCGGTCAAAAAAGCCAGCGCCTGATGGCGAAGGCGGAGGCGGCCGGCGTGAGCAAGGTGATCGAGAAGCCGCTCCTTGGCGGCGTTCTGTTCGACGCTATCCGGACGACGTTCGCCGGTCTGGAGTCCAAGGACAGCGAGAGCTCGACCTGAAGGAGAGGCAACGCGCCTGACCATGCTGTCATATAAGGAAATGGACAATCTCGCCGCGGTCGAGATCGTGATCGCCGACCGCGTCTCCACGGCCGAGTTCGACCAAATCGCCAAGAAGCTCGAATCCTTCATCGCCCGCCACGGCCGGGTCCGCGTGCTGGAAATCATCAAGGATTTCGAAGGCATGGATGTTCACGCTTTCTGGCATGACCTGAAGTTCAGCCTCAGGCATCTGGGCGATTTCAGCCGCTGCGCCATCGTGACCGATGCCAAATGGCTCGCGCTGTGGTCGGCGATCGTGGCGCCGTTCCTTGACTGCGAGGTCTGCTATTTCCGCCCCGACGAGGTGGAGAAGGCCCGCGATTGGCTGCTATGGCCGGAAGGTGCGGTCGACGAAGTTTGAAGGTTGGTCCTTGAGCCTGCGGGCCAAGTGCCTGCGGGCCAAGTGCCGGCGGCAGGGCCCCTGCCTACGTAGAATTCCCTAAGGAGACGACACGGGTTTCGCAAGCCAAGGCCCGAGCATAACACTTTGAGTCAGGTAGCCCGGGAGGATCGGACGATGCTGACGCAAACCGCAGTTTCCCAATCATTTCAAAGCCGGCCGAGCTTTCCCTTCAGCGTGGATGTGGATTGGGCTTTGCCCGATCGGGAAAGAGACGCAGGGCCAGCGGGCATTCCCATGAGTTTTGCCCGCAATTCCGAGATCTACGGCGAAGCCGAGCCTGCCGGTCTCATCTATCTGGTCGTGGCCGGCGTGGTGCGGGCCTCCAAGCTCTTGCCCGATGGGCGGCGTCAGATCAGCGCCTTCCACATGGCGGGTGATCTGTTCGGCTTCGAGCCGGACGAGGTGCGGCACTTTTCCGCCGAAGCTGTGGTGCCCACCAAGCTCGTCGCGTTTAAGTGGCAGGGCCTGATCGCCGCGGGCGTCAGGTCAGGAGCCTTCATCCGCGAGCTCTTGCACGTGACCATGAAGGGCCTCAGGCACACCCAGGAGCAGCTCCTCCTGATCGGCCGCAAGAACGCGCTGGAGCGGGTCGCGGCCTTCCTGCTGGAAATGGGCAACCGCACGGGCAACCGGGGAGTGGTGGAATTGGCCATGCCGCGCCACGACATCGCCGACTATCTCGGCCTTACCCTTGAGACGGTCTCGCGCATGTTCGCCGAGCTCCGCAGCCTTGGCGCAATAGAGCTCGACGGAGCACGCTGCGTGCGTGTGCTCGACTTGGAGCAACTCACGGCGCTTGGCAGCTAAGCGCGCGACGGTCGCGAGGATAGCGGAGCCGGCCGCATGTGTTCTTGGCGCAAAATTCTGGTGCCGGTGAGCGGCGAGCAGGCTTCGAGTTGCGCCGGGCCGCTGAGTGGGGCCTTCACACTCGCCAAGCGTTTCGGCGCCCAAGTCGAGGGCGTCTACCTTACCAAGACGCTGGAGGTCCCGGCGGGTGACGATTTCCCGGCTGGCGCGAGCTACGCCCAAGGCGGCACGGCGACGCTCGAGCGGCCGGCGGTAGGGAATGCGGACCGGGCGCTCGCGGCCTTCTCCATCTACTCCCGTCAGTTCCCCGAGGTGCAAGCCGCCCTGACCGGTTTGGACGGCGAGCTTGGCTTAAGCCTTGCCCGCCACGCCCGCCTCGCCGACGTGACCGTGGTCGGCAATGCCGGCCGGTACCAGACCGAGTTCTGGCAGGCCGCGCGCGAAGCGGCCCTTTTCGAGAGTGGCCGCCCGGTGCTCGTGGTGCCCACCGGCGAGATCATCGAAAGTGCGGGCGAGACGTTGCTGATCGCCTGGAAGGATGACGCCGCGGCGGCGCGGGCGCTCGCCACCGCGCTGCCGCTCATTGCCAAGGCGCGCTATATTTGCGTGATGGCCATCGGTGAGGAGAGCAAGGTCGGCGCGTCGTTACGGGCGGCGCATCGCCATCTCCGCCTGCACAACCCAGATGTCTATATCGAGCTTGTCGAGGCTGGCGACCGGCTGGCTGGAGAATTGCTGCTTGCCAAGGCCGATTTGTGGGATGATGTCATTCTGCTCATGGGCGCCTACGGCCATTCGCGGCTGCGTGAGCGGGTGACGGGCGGCGTAACGGAATATATCCTGCAGCACACGACCGTCCCCGTGCTGATGGCGCACTAGCGCCGGTACCGCAATTTCTGTCGAAGTGAGGGTTAGAATGAACGCGAAGATCACCGCCTCGGGCATCGCCCTGGGCGCCATTCTCCTGCTAGCCGCGGGCCTTGCCTTCGGCGCGCCGGCGCCGGGCATGCCTGATCCTGTCGCCGGCAAGGTCTTGGCGGAGAAGCTCTGCACTAACTGTCATCTCATCGGCGGTGCCGAGCAGAAGAGCGCCAATGCCGATGTGCCGAGCTTCCCCGAGATCGCCAACCAGCAGGCGCAGACGGCGGGCGACATCGTTGCCCATATCGTGCTGCCCAAGCACCCGATGCCGACAATCCCGCTCACCAGGAACGAGCTCGCCGACTTCGCTGCCTATATTATGAGCTTGCGTGATCGGCCATAGCACGCGAGTTGCAGGGGCAGGACTTGCCGGCACCATGCTCATGATTGGGATCGTGATCGGCCTCGATCTCGATCAGGTCTTCCGGCGGCTCGCTTACCGCGACGTAATCGTTCTTGTCGCCGGGGAAGGCGATGATCGTACCCCCCTTGCGTCCCGGCGTGAGCGACATGGCGCGCGCGATGTTCACATAGATCGTCTCGCCGCTCTTGTTCTCGGTGCATTTGATCCATTGAGGCATGGCTTTTATTCCCTCAAAATGTTGGTGGCGCGAGCGCGCTCACGAACGCGCCCAACCAAATGCTAGTCCACGCGTTCTCCTCTAATGTTGATCTCGATCAACACCGGCATCGGCAGGGCCTGGCTAATTCGCTTTAAAGACGCGCGCTCTTTGTCCACACGCAAACCAGGAAGGGACTTTTCCGATGACGCGTCCGGATCCAGCGATGCGTGGATTTCTCATCCACCTCGGCCTTTTCATCGTCGCCAATATCGGCCTCGCTGCCTTGAACCTCATGCGGACGCCCTCGCACATCTGGTTCATTTGGGTTCTTGCCGGCTGGGGAATTGGGCTTGCCGCCCATGACATCGCCCTACTGTTGCAGCGGACCCCGCGACGTGAGGCGATCTTCATCGACCCGAGGGTGCGGGCATTTTTCATCCACGCCTTCGTCTATCTCGCGGTCAACGTGCTGTTGATCGTGGTGAACCTGCTGGTCACGCCAGACCGGTACTGGTTCTATTGGCCGCTGATCGGCTGGGGCGTGGCCCTGGTCGCCCACGGCTATGCCGTGTACCGTCGCCGCAATCAAACTCGCGCCGGCCGCAACTCGGGCCAGGCGCGGACAGGAGCCAGACAATGAAGCGAAAGAGGCTGTGGTACGTCATCGCCGATGGTGGACGGGCGCGTTTCGTCGAGCGCGACTTAAACGGTGCCTTCCGCACCATCTCGAATTTCGTCTCGACGGAGCTCCATGCCGAGTCCCATGACCTCGGCGTCGACCGCCCGGCGCGGGTCAGGGAGAGCGCCAACGCGGAGCGTCATGCCATCGAGCCGCGCCGCGATTTGCACGCCGCCGCCAAAGAAGATTTCATCCGCAGCGTGGCGGACGCGCTTGCCGCCGAGGACGGGCAGTTCGACGAGCTCGTGCTGGTGGCCCCGGCGCGTGTGCTGTCGCAGCTGAAGGACAGTCTCGCCAAGCCGCTTGCCAGCCGCGTGGTCAAGGACCTGCAGAAAGACCTGACCAAGGTCCCGGACCACGACCTCGCCACGCATCTGTCTCCGCCGCTCTGAGAGACCGCTTGGTCGAAACGACGGAAACCGCACCTTGCTCCCTGCTCCCCCGCAAGGGGGGAGGGGGTCAGGAGCGGGCCGCCCAGTCGTGCAGGCCCGTTAAGCCGAATGAGCGCTCGGAGCGGCCTTCCCCCCGACGGGCAGCGTAAGCCTCACCTTGCGCAAGCCGAGATCCTCCGGTTCGGGGGTGATGTCGAAGCCCATATCGCGGCACATTTGCAGCATGCGGCTGTTGGTGGCGAGCACGTCGCCATGCAGGTCGCGCAAGCCTTCGCTCTCGGCATACCCGATGAGGTGGCTGAGCAGCGCCCAGCCGATACCTTGGCCTTTGACGTCGCTGCGCACGATGATGGCGTATTCGCCTGAAACATAGTCGGGATCGGCCTCGAGCCTCGCCACGCCGAGCAGCTCCTTCTGGTCCTCCGAGAGCGCGATGAAGGCCATGGCGCGGCCATAGTCGATCTGGGTGAAACGGGCGTTCGTCTTGTGGGAGAACTCCTTGCGCGGGGCGAGGAAGCGAAAGCGGATGTCGTCCGGCGACAGTTTGGCCTGAAAGGCGGCAAGGAGCGCCTCGTCGGTGGGTCGGATCGGCCGGATCGACACCGCCACGCCGTCGCCCGTCTCCGCCCTCGTCTCCCATTGGTTGGGGTAGGGCCTGACCGCGAGCCGCGGATTGGGCCCGGGCAGCTCAACCTCCCTGGGCTCGATGCGGATGCGGGCGTCGAGCGCGATCACGCCCTTCGTGTCGGCGAGCAGCGGATTGATGTCGAGCTCGCGGATGCAAGGGCAGTCCACAACGAGCTGCGACAACCGCACCAGCGTGTCGGCGATGGCGGCGAGGTCCGCGGCCGGCCGGTCGCGATAGCCCTGGAGCAGTCTATAGACGCGCGTCTGCGCCATGAGGTCGCGCGCCAGCTCCACATCGAGAGGCGGCAACGCCGCGGCCGTGTCGCGGATGATCTCGGTCGCCGTGCCGCCCGCGCCGAACAGGATCACCGGGCCGAACAGGCGATCGTCGAAGACGCCGATCAAGAGCTCTTGCGCGTCGGGGCGCACGATCATTGGCTGCACGGTGAAGCCGATGATGCGCGCCTCGGGTCTTAACTCGGCGACGCGTCGCAAGATCGCCTCGGCGGCGGCGCGGGCCTCTGCCGGGGAGGTGAGCCCGAGCTTCACCCCGCCCACATCGGATTTGTGCGGCACATCCTCCGACAGGACCTTGACCACGACGGACGGCGCTTGCTCCAGCAGCTCGCGCGCGATCTCCTCGACTTCCGCCGCCGACGTCGCCACCCTGGTCGGGACGGTTTCGATGCCATAGGCGGCGAGCACCGCCTTGGCCTCGGGCTCGGTGAGGAGTGCGCGGCCGTCATTGGCCGCGCCCCGCATGGCGCTCCGCGCCGCCTCGTTGTCGAGTTTAGAGAGATCTGCCTCGCGCGGCGGCGTCCGCATCAGGGCGTCCTGCCCTTGTGCGTAGTGCCAAAGGAAGCCGAAGCCTTTGATCGCTTGCCTCGGCGTTTGGTAGGTCGGAATGCGGGCCTCCTGAAACTTTGCCCGCGCCTCGGCTGCCGCCGTCTCGCCGAGCCAGCTGGTCAGGATAGGGGGCACGCGGCCCTGTTTCCGGTGGGATGCGACGGTGTCGATGACGGCTTGTGCAGCGTCGCTCGACGAGGCAAGCGCGGTCGGGCAATTCATGACGAGGATGGCGTCGTCACCCTTGTGTGCCAGCACCGCGTCCATGGCGGCGGCATAGCGGTCGGGCTTGGCGTCGCCGATGATGTCGATGGGGTTGGCGCGCGACCAATTGGCAGGCAGCACCTGGTCGAGCTCGGTGACGAGGTCGGGAGCAAGCTCTGCCAGTTCTGCGCCTGAGTCGATCAAATCGTCGACGGCGAGGATGCCGGCGCCGCCGCCATTGGTCACGATCATCAGCCGATTGCCGGCGATGGGCTTGAGACAGGTCAGCGTCTCGGCGGCGATGAACAGCTCCTCTAGATCGCCAACGCGCACCAGCCCCGCCCGCCGGAAGGCAGCCTCCACGGCGGCGTCGTTCCCGGCGAGCGCGCCGGTATGGGTCGCCGCGGCCCGGGCCGATGCTTTGTGGCGCCCGGACTTGATCACGACCACGGGCTTGGCACGCGCCGCAGACCGCGCTGCCGACATGAACTTGCGCGCCGCGGGAATCGTCTCGAGATAGAGGAGGATGGCCTCGGTCGAGACGTCGGAGGCCAGCATATCGAGCAGGTCGCCCACATCCACATCGGTCATGTCTCCCATGGACACCACATAGGAGAAGCCGATGCCGCGGGCGGCGGCCCAGTCGAGCACGCCGGTCACCAGCGCGCCGGACTGGGAGAGAAAGGCGAGCTTGCCGGGCGCAAGCCTCGTCATGCCGAAATTGGCGTTGAGCCCAAGGGCGGGCACCGCGATGCCGAGACAGTTCGGGCCGATGATGCGGAGACAGTAGGGCCGTGCGGCGTCGAGCATAGCTTGCTTGAGATCGGGCCCGAACCCCGCGGTGATGACGACGGCGGCGCGGGTGCCCTTCGCCCCCAGCGCTCCGATGAGAGCGGGCACCGTCTTGGGCGGCGAAGCGATCACCGCAAGCTCGGGCGGCTCCGGCAGCGCCTCGACCGTCGGAAAGCACGGCTTCCCGCTGATCTCCCGATGGCTAGGATTGACGAGATAGACGGGTCCGGAGAAACCGCCCGCGAGCACGTTCCGGGTCAGCGTCTCGCCGACGGAGCCCGGCTCCGAGCTTGCGCCAATCACCGCCACCGAGCGCGGACGCAAGGCATGGTCGAGATTGCGGATGGTCATCGACGACCGCGCGAGGTCCGGACTTGCGTCGCCAGCAACCTCATTCCAGCGGCCGCACGAAGGTCACCCTGAACGTCCGGAGCACGTCGTCATGCTCCTTGATGGAGACATACTCGCCGGGCACGAAGCGATGGTCGCCGAAGCGGTATCCCGTCTCTTCATCGTCGGCATCTCCCATCACGTCGTAATGAAAAGCCCAGGACCCGCCGGGCTTGCGCACCAGATGCCCGATCTCGTCGTCTTGGCGGTCCCAAAAGCGGCGCACGCGGCAGCGATCACGATCGGACTTCCACTCCGTCGGCGAAATCCTGCCGTCGTCGGCGAGTGGCGCGGTGAACTCATAGCCGCGCTCGCTGCTTCCGTCGGGAAAGTCATGATCGCGGGCGAGCTCGAGGCGAATTTGGCTGAAACTCATTTGAGATCCTCCGGGCAATGTTAGGGCGGCATCGTTGCTAGGCGATGACAGTCTCATTATGGGCGGCCAGGCATTGACAAAAATCAAACTGCCGAGCGGGTTCGAAGACGGCGGCCACACCGGAGCCTAAGGACATCTAGCGACCGTCATCGAAATGGCGTCGCTCAAGGCGGAGAAATCGGTGCCCGTGGAGCGGCTTCCCTGGGGCGTCGCCGTCATTCCATAAAAGGTGAGTGGGGCCATAAAGGCGAGTGGGGGAAGCGGCGCCACTTCGCCCCTAAGATATTTTGCCCCTAAGATATAAAACCATACCGGACGCACCTTGAGCGCGCCCGGCACGCATCGGGCAACTTGGCGGGACTTTCGTCGCGCCTTATTTTTTCATGTCTTTGACGGTCGACGAGTCTTTCACGTAGCCCGCCCCGCAGCCGGACTTGAACTCGTCCGCGGTGACCTTGCCGTCGCCGTCGGTGTCGACCGTGGTGTAGTTGAGGACATAGGGCACCACCTGATCCTTCGACAGGGTGTCGCCATTGGGCGATGCCATGGTCCAAGCGGCCTGGCATTTGGCGTCATCCAGCGGGGCGCCCTTCTCATCGGCAGCTTGTGCCGCGGCAGCCAGGAGAAAACCCGTACCAAGCAACACAGTCACGCGTGTCAGGGTCGCCAGTCTCATCGCTCGCACTCCTTGGGTTGATGTTTAAGTGCTGATGTCGAACTGAAACGCTCATGAGCAGACGCGCACAAGTTTCCGACCGGCGCGAGGCTCACGCCCGCTTTCGAATCGGCGCAGAACGACAGAGGGGCATGCTTGCCGGCTGCTCTGCGCAAGCCGTCCTGCCTCCAATTCAGCTTGAACTCTGGCGGGGCGTCGTGGCCTAGCCGCCTTGGTGCCGGGCATCCTGTCGGACTTGCCGGAGGATCGGCTCGTGCTCCGCAAAGGTTGCTGTCTTCATGGGGCGTTTCCGCTCCATGTTTTAGGGGAAGTGCCCAATAAATGTGCTGTGATGCGATCGGTTCCGCGCCTGCCGGGTCCGCCCGCATCCTTCGCTGAGAAGTTGAGCCGCTACATCCGCGCACGTCTTTAGGCTAGTGCCCGGCCGGCCTGCCGTCTCTACCCGCCTTCCCAAGTGTGACCGGGATAATTTGGCAATCGAATTGCCAACCTTGACCTTGCTTTTTCTCCCCTTCCATATGCAGTGCTTAGTTTGCGGGGTCAGCCCTGCCAAAGCTCGGCACGTCGACCATGAAACAAGAGACCCATAACGCGGGCACAATGAATTCGGGACTGAGCATTCTGGGGCCTGCGCGCTCGGGTCGGTGGTCGAAGGCGTGGACCACGTACGGGTGGCTGGCGCGCTCCTGCAACGGCTCTGGTATGACAGGCCAGTCCGCACCCAGCTTCTCGTCGCCGTGGGCGCCATCAACCTTCTCGCCGCGGTCGCCGGTGGTGCGGTGTCGATCCTCAACACCCGCACCGCCACTCGGGTTGAGATCGAAGCCTCGCTCGAGGTCGCCCAGCGCTTCGTCGGCGCCACCATCAAGGACCTCGCCGCGCAAGGGGAGCTCGATCAGCTCGACCAGCAGCTCCCCCTGCAGCTGAAGCATCTCCGCCACGTGCGCATCCTGATCATGGACACCATGGGCCAGCTCACCGTGGTGTCGCCCCAGCGGGATGAGAACGCCGCCGCCACGCGTACGGCGCCCGCCTGGTTTGCCGCCTTGGTGCGTCCGCGGCTCGTCGGCCGCGCCGTGCGCGTCGTCGCCGCCGATGAGGGCAACCCCGTGGTCATCGTGGGTGAGCCGGCCGATGAGATCGCGGAGGCCTGGCAGGATTTCTATTCGCTCGCCCTTGTCTGGCTCCTGCTCGACGCTTTGATTCTCGCGTGCTCTTTGTGGTGCTCGGCCGGGTCCTCGATCCGCTCGCCAATCTCTCCCTCGGCATGCTCAATCTCGAGGACGGCCATTACGCCACGCGCCTCAGGGCGCCCAAGGTCAAGGAGCTCGCCGTCATCACCAATCGCTTCAATATGCTGGCCAGTGCCCTCGATACGGCGCGCGACGAGAACAGCCGCCTCTATCAGCAGCTCATCTCGGTGCAAGAGGAGGAGCGTCGCGAGATCGCCAACGAGCTGCATGACGAAGCCGGCCCCTGCCTGTTCGGCATCACGGCGAATGCCTCCTCGGTGAAGAACCTCGCCGAGCAAGTCGCCGACGGACCCCACGCCGAGATCTCGCGGCGCGTGGGGGAGATCCTCTCCATCGCCGAGCGGCTGAAGCTGATGAACCGGGCTCTCATCAAGAAGCTCAGGCCTGGCTCGCTTGGCCGCGTCGGGCTTGCCGAGCTGCTCGACGAGCTCGTCGCGGGCTTCGAGCGCCGCCACCCGGACACCGAGATTATTCAATCCCTAGAGACACTTGCGTCTTCCTATGGCGAGGCGATCGACCTCACCCCTCTATCGCTGCGTGCAAGAGGCGATCACCAACGCCATCCGCCATGGCAAGGCCGGCACCATCACCATGGATCTCGTCGAGGATCTCGGGCCCCGCGGCCAAGGCCGCAAGCCGCAGGCGAACACCATTCGCCTGAGCATCAGAGACGACGGCAAGGGCATGGCCAAAGACACGCTCAAAGGCTTCGGGTTGTCGACCATGATCGAGCGGGTGCGTTCGCTTGGCGGCAGCTGCGCGATCGACGGTGCGCCGTCCAAGGGCACCACCATTCGCATCGAGATTCCCGTCGAACGCGGCACCGCGCCGCGCGCCCAACGCCGCGAGCTGATTGGAGTGCTGTCGTGACCCGCGCCCTGGTCATCGACGATCATCCCATCGTGCTGCAAGGGTACCGGCAGCTGCTGGAGGACGCCGGCGTCGAGCATATCGCGCAGGCGCAGAGCCTGGCCGATGGCTTCCGTCTTTACCGCATGGAGCGCCCCGACGTGATCATCGTCGACCTTGCCATGCGCACCGGCGCGCTGGGCGTGCTCTCCTTCATCCGCCGCTTGCGTCTGCATGATCAGCGTACGCCCATCCTCGTCTTCACCATGCACAGCGATCCCGTCATCGCGAGCCGCGCGCTGGAGATGGGCGCCAACCGGCTACGTGCTCAAGGACACCTCCCCCGAGGAGGTGCTGAACGGCTTCCAGAGAGTGCGCGACGGCAGGCCTTATCTCAGCCACGACCTCGCCTCGGAGGTCGCCTTCATGGAGGCGCGGGGGACGACCAATCCCTTGAAGCGCATGACGGTACGCGAGCTGCAAACGCTCGCACTCGTGGCCGAGGGCAAGCCTTACGGCGTCATCGCCGAGCATCTGCATGTCAGCTACAAGACGGTGGCCAACACCTCCACCCAGCTGAAGGCGAAGCTCGGCGTGCGCACGCTGCCCGAGCTCATGCGCATCGCTATCCAGCACCTGCCGGCGACGCCGGCGCGAGGTCCCAAGGGGGAGTGGTCCTGATCCGCCCATGATCGGCCCATGATCGGAAGCCGAGCCCCTGGTCGGATCGAGAGGAAGGGGAGCAGGTAGCGCCACGCGGCGACAAGGGTGATTCGATCCGCCGACGGATGGCCACGCGTCGGGAAAGAAGGCGTCACCCCTCCCGAACGGTTGCAGCGCACAATGAAAACCTGCCATCTCGACGCGCGCTAGGTGCCGCCTAAGCTCGTACGCCTAACGCACTGCAGTGAAACGCGATGAGGTTCGACTCATTTTCCCGTACGGAGAACTTTTCACTTGCAAAGCGAAGACATTTGGCAATTATGAGCGGGCGGCTTGCCAACGGGTTGACCGTTCGTTTCCATCAAGATTCGATAACGGCCATGCTCTGCGATAAGCTGTGAATCCTCGTGAGGTGTCACTGCGTGATGTGGTCGTCAGGGAACCCGCTGCCAGAAGCGGGCGCGAGGCGCGTTGAAAAGCCTTGCCGCTTTTGGGCAGCCCTCCAACATATCCAACGTGACAAATTGCAATCTCGCAAGGGATCGATGCTCGTCTGAGCGTTCGGCTCAGGGGAGAAGCGCAACAGAAACGCAAACAGACTCGAACAACTCAGCTTCGGTGAACGTGAACTGAGTAGCTAGGGAGAGGAGAAACAAATGAACTACCTGAAAACTGGCGTTGTCGCCGGGGGGCTCATCGCGTTGATGATGGGTCTCTCGGGGGCAGCTATTGCCGGCTCCGATGAGGAGCAGCTGGCAAGAATGAAGGATCCGGATCAGTGGCCTGCCCCTGGCCGTGATTTCGCGATGACCCGTCACAGCAACTTGGCTGACATCAACACGGGTAACGTCAGCAAGCTGCAGATGGTTTGGCTGCAGGGAACCAACGCGCTCCGTGGCCATGAGGGTCAGCCCCTCGTGATCAAGGACGTCGGTGGCAAGCCCATGCTGTACATGATCAGCGGCTGCCCGGCCATGGTCAACTGCAACGTGGTGCAGGCTTTGGATCTGACCGATGCGGACAACCCGAAAGAAATCTGGAACTACGTCAAGAAGACCGACCGTGATGAGTCCGCTGTTCCGCGCGCTTGTTGCGACACGGTCAACCGTGGCGGTTCCTATGCCGACGGCAAGTTCGTGTTTGGGACCCTCGACGGCTTCGTGATTGCCCTCGACGGCCAGACCGGCAAGGAAGTCTGGGTGGTCAAGAGTGCATGGCCCGAGAAGGGTGAGACCATCACCCCGGCTCCGCTGATTGCCGACGACAAGGTCATCATCGGCTTCGGCGGCGACGAGTTCGCTGCACGCGGTCGCGTGACGGCATATAACCTGAAAGACGGCAGCATCGCTTGGCAGTGCCACTCGACTGGTTCTGACAAGGACGTCTGCCTGACGGCCGATACCAACAAAGCCAACCCGCAATTCGGTCAGGCTGGTTCCGATCTCGGGATCAAGACTTTCCCGGGCGAGGATTGGAAGATTGGTGGCGGCGCCGCTTGGGGCTGGTACACCTACGACCCCGAGCTGAAGATGGTCTACTACTCGACCGGTAACCCCGGCCTGTGGAGCCCGGCCTATCGTTGCCCCGACAAGACCAACGAAGAGTGCCAGAACGGCAACTTTGACAACAAGTGGTCGATGACCATCTTCGGCCGCAAGGTTGATAACGGTGAGGCAGTCTTTGCCTACCAGATGACACCCTTCGATCAGTGGGACTATGACGGTGTGAACGAGAATATCCTCACCGACATGGACGTCGACGGCAAGAAGCACAAGACGCTTAGCCACTTCGACCGTAACGGCTTTGCCTACGTGCTCGATCGCACTGACGGCACCCTGCTCCGCGCCACGAAATATGTGACCGTGGACTGGGCCGAGAAGATCGACATGAAGACGGGCCGTCCGGTGAAGGTGCTTGAGCACTCTCCGCTGGAGCGTGGTCGTAACGTCGAAGCTTGCCCGTCGGCCATGGGGGGCAAGGACCAGCAGCCTGGTTCAGTCGATCCCAAGGAGCCGAGCAAGTTCTACATGCCCACCAACAACTGGTGCATGGAGCTTGAGCCGCAGGAGCGCACGCACACGAACCAGGGCACGGTCTACGTGTTCGCGAACGTGTACATGTATCCTGAGAAGCCCGGCACGACTGGCAAGGTCAAGAAGTTTGACGTCTTGACTGGCAAGTCCGACTGGGAAGTTGCGGATCAGTATCCCAACTGGGGCGGCACGATGAACACTGACGGTGGTCTGGTGTTCTACGGTAGCTTGGGCGGTGATTTCCGCGCACTCGACCGGAAGAGCGGCAAGATCCTGTGGAGCCGCAGGCTCGGTTCCGGCATTATCGGCAACCCGATCACCTACAAGCTCGGTGGCAAGCAGTATGTCGGCGTCTATTCGGGCATCGGCGGCTGGATTGGTGTGCCGGTTACCGCTGGTCTGGATCTGACCGACAAGTTCGGCGCCATCGGTGCTACGGCCATGACCAAGGCCGCCAACCTGGACAAGATTCCCCAGGGCGGCGAGCTGAACACCTTCCGGGTCTTCGAATAATCTAGACCCGCTAGGCTAATGGGACGCCCGGTGCCCTTGTGGCATCGGGCGTCCTTTCCAATATTATGGGTGTTCCGATAACCCGGGTTGAACGCCGCGAGTTGAACTGCGCGCCCGCGTCCCCGAACACCAACGAAGATGACGAACCCCAAGCCAACGCAAGCGAGACAGTGCCCCCCATGCCCATGCCCCTGTCCTTGCCCATATCGCTGCGCATGTCGCTGCGCCCCCTTCTGTTAGCGCTTTGCCTTGCTGCTTTCGGAATGGCCTCGGGCCAGGTCCTCGCCGCCAAGGGCGACATGAAGCGAGACCTGAGCAAAGAATTCGACGATCTCACCCCGAGCGAGAAGATCGCCACCCGGGCCGCAGCCAAGGCGGTTTACAAGGGCAAGAAGCTCGGCCGGTTTGTGATCTGTGCCGACCCCGGCAACATGCCGTTCTCAAACGACAAGCTTGAAGGCTTCGAGAACAAACTCGGTAACCTGCTTGCCGAGGCCATGGGCGCGAGAGTCAGCTTCTATTGGCGTCCGTTTCTCGAGCGCGCCTTGACTCGGGACACTTTCGACGCCGCGATGTGCGACGTGATGATTGACGTCCCCGCTAATTACGGCCGTATGCTCACGACTAACCCGATCTATCGCACAACCTACGTGCTTGCGACCCGGAGCGACAAAAACCTCGACATCAAAAGCCTCGATGACCCGAGACTCAAGGAACTGAAGATCGGCGTGTTCCAGACCTCCGGCATCCGCGAGGTGCTGGCCAAGCACGGCATCGTCAACAATGTGTCGCTGCACGTGGTCACTCACGACGCGGATCTAAAGGTGGAGCATCAGCCCTGGTATCAGGTGCAGCAGGTGGTGGACGGCGATCTCGACATCGCGGCGGTGTGGGGACCGTTTGCCGGCTGGGTCAAGGCCAAGGGCGAGCCGATCAACATTCAGCCGGTCAATCTCATGGAAGATCGGGTGCCGCTCGAGTTCGACCTGGCCATCGGCGTGCGCAAGACCGACGCCTTTCTGAAATACATGCTGGACTTCGCCCTCGACGACAAGAAGGCAGAGGTGGAGACGATCCTCAAGGATTACGGCGTGCCGCTCGTGCAGTGCAGCCGCTGCCTCGTGCCTGGCGACCTGCCGTCCCACGGCAACTACATCGAGCTGACCCAGCAAGACTTCAAGCCGCGGCCGGACTTGGCCTCGCCTGACCAGGTGGTGACGCAGGAGAAGCTCGAGCGCTGGCTCGCTGAAGGCTCCGACCTGACCCAGGAACTGAGCAACGCCATCATCGCCAACGATCCCACCCGGGTGAAATTCCTGGTCGGCAAGGGCGCCGACGTCAACCAGCAGGACAGCCAGGGCTATCCGCCGCTGCACAACGCGGCGCGCCAGCGCCAGGCAGAGATGGTCAAGCTGCTGCTCGACCTGAAGGCCGACGTGAACGGCGTCGACAATGGCGGCATGACGCCGCTGCTCTATGCGGTGATGCGCGATCACGTGCCGACCATCAAGGTTCTGGTCGACCACGGCGCCAATGTCGAGCAGCTGGGGCCGGAAGGCTTCGGCCCGATGGCCGTCGCTATCGCCGAGGACAAGTACGAGGCGGCGAAGGCGCTTATGGAAGCCGGCGCCGACGTCAACACCACCGCCGGCGAGGAGAAGATCACGCCTTTGATGGTGGCCGCCGGTCAGACCTCGCCTGCCGAGGGCGCCATGTTCATGCCCGGCTCCACACGGCCGCTGGATATCGCCCAGGGCCTCGTCGAGCGCCGTGCCGACGTCAATGCGAAGTCGACCAAGGGCGTCACCGCGCTCATGATCGCCGCCACCCACAACAATTCGCCCATGATCGGGCTGCTGATGCAATCGGGCGCCGACGTGACGGCAAAGGACGCGCAAGGCAAGACCGCCCTCGAAATAGCCGAGCTCAACGGCAACCACGAGGCCGCGCAAGCGATCTCGGTGTTGGGCTCGGCCATGTCTGCGAGCGCCCCGGCGCCGCAAAATGGCCAAGGGACCACCAGCCAATGATCTACGCCACGTCTGATCGGCATCTTGTTTCGATTGCGCGGGCCGCGGCGATCGCCGTGGCCCTTTGTTTTGGTGCGGCCAGCGCTGCCCTGGCAGAGGACGCCGCGGCGCCGGCCGCTCCGAATGCGGCGCCCACGATGATCCCGGTGCCGGCGGCGGCGCCAACGCCCGCCAAGGGGGAGTTCGATGCGAGCTGCGCCATGGGGCTGGCTGAAGGCCAGGTGGTGAAGACCGATTGCTCGGTCA
>PLBV01000106.1 GCA_003135455.1 Hyphomicrobiales bacterium
GGATTAGCGTGTGCGACGAGACCGACTGTCGTCTGGACCATAGGAATAGGTGATGGATCGCCGACTTGGTTCACCGTGAAGTCCGCGAATTGAGCTGCACCGTATTGTCCGATGCCCCGGCCGCCCAGCACGCTGGCCTGGAAATCGAGCAATTTTGGCATAATCGGTAGAATTAGGTTTCCACCTACGCCGCCCCCAACAGTCTCGTTGTTGCCGAAATCAATCAGCGAGTTACTAGTGAGTGTCGTCTTCTGCCCTTCCGCAAAGAGTCCAGTCCGCGTTCGGAAGATCCGCCCAAGCCCAAAAACCTCATAGTGGCCCCAACCCGGATCAAACGCCGCTTTAAGGACCACGTCTGGAGCCACATCGACGGAATAGTTTGCGCAATTCCCGATGGTGCCAAGATTATTGACGCATTGGCCTGAATTTAGTGTCCCCCCTCCTGAGCCAAAACCGGGAACTGTGGTAACTAATTCAGGTAAATTGGACGGCACATCGCCACCGAAACTTGCTTGAGGGGTTTCGACCGACAGGCCCATCGAAAATTCGGGGCTAAAAGTCTTGGTTAGTCGCACCTGTGGATCGCGTCGCCAATTGAAGCCAACGACTTCGTGAGTGACTACGGTTAGGGGAAGGTTTTCATCGCGTGGTACTAGCCCATCCTTGAAGCCGGTGACCAGGCTCCAAGCCTGCCCAGCTAACAAATGCCAACCGTTCGCCTGATCCACGGTCAAATATGCTTGCCTCAAACTTGGTATGTAGGCGTTACTTTCCCCTGAATTGGAGGTAACGCCAATGCCCTTAAAGTCAGACTCGACATATGCGGACAGATTAGTATTTTCGTCCCAGGCGGATTGTGCCAAAAGGGACAGCCGAGTTTGGCGGGCTGATTGACGGAATTCAGTCTCGTGCGAGCTAGGTACTTGATTGAATGGGATACCCCCAAATGTCGATCCGATGTCGGAGTTCTCATTGCGCGAGCGAAAGACGCCTGCGCCCTCGATGTAGCCCCCAAGCTGCACCGTAACCGGGCCGATCTTGATTCGTCCATTTGGGTCAACTTCCACAACTTGCACACCCGTCGGTAATTGCTTGATCGGCGTTGCTTGCACCTCCGCTTGTACCTGTTTTGTCGCGGCCTGCTGGGCATTGAGCTGCTTCTGAATTGATTGCAACTGCTCCTGTAGAACTTTGATTTGCTGCTGCAAATCTTGCTGGCTGTCCGCCAATGCCGGTTGGGCCATGCACAACATGAACCCTACCAATGTGCCGTGTAAGAGACCTCTGCCATCTAATGCTGAATTGGACATGGTTGCTCCCCTCGCCTGATCGGCTGGCCCGAACACCAGCCCAATCGTTCCCATTAAACCCTCTAAACTCTATCAACAAGATCGTGAATAGCAATATGGATCGTTTGCTTTGTTGATCATGAGCGTGGAAACCGGTTCCAGAATCCCGGCCTTTCGGGAATTGAAATGGTTGAAAGCAAGCATTTTCAATTTTTTTCCAATGGGTGAGACTTTCAAGCAACATTCATTGGAGCGCGAGATGGATCGTCAGAATCGCAATGGGGCTTGAGCCCAAACCAGCGAAAATCCAAGGCGCGGAAAATCGCCGAAACGGTAATTGCCGATGCTCATGACGAGAGTGTTGTTGTGGTGGCCGACCGCCCGCATAGATTGGCGCAGCAATCAAATGTTGCAGAAATGTCGCCGGGATGGCGACGGTCTTGGCGTCAAGAGTGCGGCGTCACAAGGCTCTGCGCCGCCTCGACTTTTGAACGCGCATTCGATATCGGTTTGGGACAGAGGCACGCGTTTGGCCAAAGAGATTGATACCGATATTGCCGTCGTTGGAGCGGGGCCCGCCGGGCTCGCCGCGGCGCTGGCTCTTGCCCATGTCGGCGCAAAGGTGGTGTTGATCGGCCCTTCGGCCGGAGGAGCGGGCGCGGGCGAGACCCGCACGGCGGCTCTGCTCAAAAGCTCGGTCGATCTCCTCAAGGCGCTCAAGGTTTGGGACGCGCTTCTTTCCCGCGCCGCACCGCTCAAAGCCATCCGTATCGTCGATGCCACAGGCGGGCTGGTCCGCGCGCCGGAGATCGAGTTCAGGTCGAGCGAACTCGGGCTGGAGGCTTTCGGCTACAACATTGCGAACACTACCCTGGTCGAAGCCTTGGAGGACCGGGCGGCGAAGGTTTTGCACGCCATCGAGCCTGAGAGCGTCGCCAAGATCGAGCCGATGGCCGGCCTTGTGGTGCTGACCTGCAAGAGCGGGAAGAAGATGACCGCGCGGCTTGTGGTTGGTGCCGATGGACGGCGCTCGATCTGTCGCGAGGCCGCCTCTATCGCCGTCAAGGAATGGCGCTACGACCAGGCAGCCATCGCCACGAGCTTCGGCCACGCGCGTCCCCATGACTTCGTCTCGACCGAGCTCCACGCAAGCGGGGGCTCGCTGACCACGGTGCCCCTGCCGGGGCCGCATGCCTCGAGCCTGATCTTTGTCGGTGCTACGGCGGAAATCGAAGCCTTTATGCGGCTCGACACGGCTTCGTTCAGGGCGGTGCTCGAGGAGCGCCTCGGCGGTCTCCTCGGCAGCATCGATGAGGTTGGCGCGCGCGCCTCCTTCCCGGTGGCCTCGCTTAGCGCGGAGTCACTCGTGGGACCGCGCACCGCCCTTGTCGGCGAGGCGGCCCACATCCTGCCTCCGATCGGCGCGCAAGGGCTCAATCTCGGCTTTCGCGATGCAGCGGCGCTCGCCGACTGCGTGGCGGTGGCGCATCGACGCAGCTCCGACCCCGGGGCCGATGACGTGCTTAAGGCCTATGCCCGCGCGCGCAAGCTCGACATCGCGACGCGCACGCTCGGGGTCGATCTTCTCGCCCGCTCCCTCCTCACTGACTTCCTACCGATGCAAGCGGCGCGGAGCCTCATCGTGCATGGGCTGAACCGGATCGCGCCGCTCCGGCGCCTCGCCATGCGCGCAGGCCTCGCGCCGCCGACAGAGCTGCCGAGCCTGATGCAGCCGGTGCCCGACTGGTAGACCGCCTTGCCTCATGAGACGCGCTGTCGGCTTGACGCTTCCGCCCCTATTTGCCACGAGGACGAAACTCTTCAGGAGATTGCTGCCAGTGGCCGAGCCCTCTGACATCCCGCCGCTACGCGACCTGCGCTACCGCGCGGAATATCTCGTGCTGCGGCTCCTCATCGGCATCGTCCGGCTGTTCCCGATCGACGTGGCTGGCGCCATCTCGGGCAAGATGTGGCGGCTGATCGCCCCCTATAACCGGCGGCACAAACGCGCGCTGGCCAATCTCGAGCGTGCTTTCCCAGAGAAGAGCGCTCAGGAGCGCGAGGCCATCGCGCGCGCCATGTGGGAGAATCTCGGACGCGTCATGGCCGAGACCATGAATATCGACCGCATCCTGAAGGAGCCGGACCGGCTGCACGTCACCAATGGCCATCTCATTCGCCGTTACAAGGACAAGATGGGTCCGGTCCTCATCGTGACCATGCATATGGGCAATTGGGAGCTCGGCATGTGGCCGATAATGCTTGCCGGCGTCCGCCCCGCCGGCGTCTATCGGCTGGTGAAGAATCCTTACGTCGACCGCTACCTGCGCGCTCAGCGCAAGGACCTCTATCCCGGCGGCCTGTTCGGCAGCCGCCGTGCCGCCGGCAATGAAGAAGGGCAGAAGACGGCGCGCCTGATCATGGATTATGTGCGCCAGGGCGGCCGGCTCGGCTTCATCTCCGACCTCTACGACGCCCAAGGGGTCGCGGTGCCGTTCTTCGGCTATCCCGCCAAGAGCATGCCGATCGCGGCGATGATCGCGCGCAGGGTCGGCGCCCGCATCTGGATCGGACGCTGCTTGCGCATCGGCAAGCGCGCCTGCTTCGACGTCAATGTCAACGAGCTCAGGGTCCCGCGCACCAACAATCAGGCGGAGGACATCCGCGTCATTACCGCCGCGATCCAGCGCCATTTCGAGACCTGGATCCGCGAGACGCCGGAACAGTTCATGTGGTCGAACCGGCGCTGGTGGTGAGCTGGTGACCAAGGCATTGCTTGCGGTTGACAGTCCAGTCGCGCTCCAGTCTTATCGGTTCATGGATGAACGTAGGAAGGCTTCCGAGGAATGTCCGTGACGCGGAACGCCAAGTTCCAGATCGGCCAGGTGGTGCGCCACCGGGTCTATCCGTTTCGCGGCGTGATCTTCGACGTGGACCCGACTTTCAGCAACACTGAGGAGTGGTACCGCTCGATCCCGCACGACGTGCGGCCGCCCAAGGACCAGCCCTTCTACCATCTCCTCGCGGAGAATGCCGACACCGAGTACATCGCCTATGTGTCGGAGCAGAACCTCGTGCCTGATCCCTCCGATGAGCCGCTGCGCCATCCCCAGGTGCCGGAGCTGTTCGAGGATCTGAGGAACGGTATCTTCCGCTACCGATTCCTGCAGGAGCATTGAGCGCATCCGCCGGCAGCGCGACCTGGCGCCAGGCCTGCCAGCCAGTCTCCCCCTTTCCCATGCGTGCGAATCTGATGTGTGCGAACGCAAAAGCCCGCGCCGTTCTCATGGCGCGGGCTTGCTTCAAGGTTCTATGAGGTAAGGCTCGGACCTAGAGCGCTATCGCGTCAGGCTGAATCGCGACAGCGCTCCAACCATTTGTTAGAGCAGTCATCTTTTGGCGAAAACCGGTCTCCACTTTTCGCCGATCATGCTCTAAGGCGTCGTCTTCTTCGGCGCCGTCGTCGCATTCGGGGCGGGCGTCGGAGCGGGGGCCGGAGCACCAGCTTGCGCCTGACCGCCACCTCCGCCTTGCTCCTTCTTCTGCTGCGCCTCGTTCGCCTTGTTGGCGAGCTCGATCTGGCGCTTGCGGATGACCTCCATCAACTGGCGCCTTGCCTCCTGATATTTGGCGTTGTCGACCGGCGGGCCGTCATAGGCCTTGCCGAAGCCGCCGAGCGGCACCGGGAAGCCGATGGCCTTGCGCTGCAGATTGACCGCCGCGACCACCATCTGCTTGCCGTTGCGCATGGTGTCGAAGAGCTCTTTGGTCATTTCCGTCTCGGCCTGGCAGCTGGTGGCGTAGCAGAGGGTGTATTGCAGCGAGATCGGCTGGCCATCGTCGACCTTGATCTGCACGCCGGCCGGGATCGCGAGCGCAATCGCGGTGGGCAGACGCACGAGCAGCTGCTCTTTCTCCTCGCCCTCGATCTTGCGCACCGCGGCAGCCACGAGCACCATGCCGGAGTTGCCGTCGAGCCGCTCATGATGGGTGAGGCAAATCTCCTTGTTTTCGGTCTGCTCGCTCTTTTCGCAGAGCTTGACCCAAGCCGTCTGGTCTTCGCCGCCTTGAGCTGCGACGCCTCCGGCGGCAGGAGCGCCGGGCGCGGGAGCCCCAGCAGCAGCAGGTGCCGGGGCAGCTGGCGGCGCCTTGGCGGCTTTGGGTGTCGCGGGCGGGGTTTGCTGAGCAAGCGTGACCGGCGCGGCGAGCGTCAAAGACAGCACTCCTACGACGGCAAGCAAGCAACCCCTCGCCGCGGCCAAGCCCAGCGCAGTCCCTCGATCCTTCGACCAGAGCATAATCAACCTTTCCTCTCTTCGCGGGTAGGGTGTTCGCGATTCTCGCGCGGTATTGGACCCCTTTTCCCGCGTACCCGTATGATAGGGTCAATACCCGAATTGCGGCGTAGACGTGGCTGGCTGCAACGTTAACGAGACTTTCTCGAAGCCTTTGGCTGCGTGGCCACTCCCCTCGCATCCTTGCCCTAAGGTATCCCTCGTGGCACCAGGCCCGCAGCCTTCCCTTAAGGCGTGTTACGCTCACTCCATGCTGCAATGCGAAGGCATCTATAGACACACCCGCTCGCCGTTGAAAGCCCCTATTTCTTTGCTGCTTGTGCTTGTGCTGTTGCTGTTGCTCCCCGGCCTCGGCCATGGCGAACCGGCAGCAAGCGGCCTTCCGCCCGGCACCCCGCGCCATGGCATTGCGATGCATGGGGAGCCTCTGGAACCCGGGGACTTTACGCATCTGCCTTACGTCAACCCGGACGCGCCCAAGGGCGGCCGGGTGACGCTGGCCATGCAAGGGTCCTTCGACAGCCTCAATCCTCTGATCGTCAAGGGCACGGCGGCCGAGGGGGTGCGCGACTACGTCTATGAGAGCCTGCTCGGGCGCGCTTATGACGAGCCGTTCAGCCTTTACGGCCTCATCGCCGAGAGCGTCGAGACGCCCTCCGACCGGAGCTATGTTGAGTTCACCTTACGGCCTGAGGCCAAGTTCTCCGACGGAACGCCGATCGGTGTCGACGACGTGCTGTTCTCATACGCCACCTTGCGCGATCACGGGCGCCCCAACCACCGCTCCTACTACAAGAAGGTAGCCCGCGCGGAGAAGACGGGCGAGCGCAAGGTCAGGTTCACCTTCGACGCGAGCGATGACCGCGAGATGCCGCTGATCATGGGGCTGATGCCGGTGCTGCCGCACCATCTGATCGACTCCGACAGCTTCGAGAAGACAGGCTTCGCCGTGCCCGTCGGCAGCGGCCCCTACACCATCGCGGAGGTCGTGCCCGGCAAGAGCATCACCTTCAAGCGTGACCCCAATTATTGGGGCGCGAGCCTGCCGATCAATCGCGGCCTCTACAATTTCGATACCATCCGCTTCGACTATTACCGCGATAGCAGCAGCATGTTCGAGGCCTTCAAATCGGGGCTCGTCCAGCTGCGCAACGAGGACGATCCAACGCGCTGGACGGAGGGTTACACCTTCCCCGCGTTCCGCGATGGCCGCGTGGTCAAGGAGGAGCTGCCCGTGGCGACGCCAGCCGGCATGTCGGCGCTCGTCTTCAACACGCGCTGCCCCCTCTTTGCCGATGCGAGGGTGCGCCAAGCCCTGATCAGGTTGTTCGACTTCGAATGGGTCAACCGCACGCTCTATCAAGGCCAATATGCGCGCACGGAAAGCTATTTCGTCCGCTCGGAGCTGAGCTCCCATGGCCGTCCCGCCGATGCAAGCGAGGGCGAGCTCTTGGCTCCCTACCCGGATGCGGTGAAGCCAGCGGTCATGGACGGCAGCTACGCGCTGCCGGTCAGCGACGGCACGGGCGAGAACCGTGAAGGCCGCCGCGAGGCCTTGGCGCTGCTCGATCAGGCCGGCTACCGGCTACAAGCGGGCCGGCTCGTCAACACCAAAACCGGCGAGCCATTCAGCTTCGAGATCCTGGCGGTCACCCGTGCCCAGGAGCGCCTCCTCCTCACCTATGCCCAGGCCTTGAAACAGGTAGGAATCGAGGCGCGAATCCGTCAAGTTGACGCAACTCAATACCAGCAGCGCAAGCAGACTTACGACTTCGACATGATCCAATACTTCTGGCCGGTCTCGCTGTCGCCGGGCAACGAGCAGTCGTTCCGCTTCGGCAGCGACGCGGCGGCAACCGAGGGCTCGTTCAACTATGCAGGCATCAGCAGCCCTGCCGTCGATGCCATGATCCGGGCGGTGCTCGGCGCGCAAGACCGTGCGGATTTCGTCTCCGCGGTGCGCGCGCTCGACCGGGTCCTCATCTCCGGCGACTACGTGGTTCCCCTCTTCCATCTGCCGCGGGACTGGGTCGCCCATTGGCGGGAGCTGAAGCGGCCCGAAATCACGCCCCTTTACGGCTACCGCCTCGACAGCTGGTGGATCGAGCCCGAGCCGCAACAGCCCGAACCGCAACAGCCCAAGAGCGGGCAGCATTGAGCCGAAAGCCAGGATGAGCACCCTCGTCGCCGACAGAGAGAACAGGGAGGAGAGCCAGAAGCTCACCGCCGAGGGGCTGTTGCGCCGGCGCGCGCAGAAGCGCCCCGATGCAATCGCGCTCGCCGACGCGCCGGGCGGCCACGGGCTTGCGCGTGGCGGCGCTGGGATCTGCAGCTTTGCCGAAGCCGACGCGACGGTGGATGCGCTGGCCCGCGTCTTCATCGAGCTTGGGCTCAAGCCTGGGGATAGGATTGCCATCCAGCTCCCCAATGTTGCCCTGCAGTCGATCACCATTCTGGCCGCCTGGCGCGCTGGCCTGACCGTGTTGATGCTGCCCATGCTGTGGCGGCGGCTCGAGATCGAAAGCGTCTGCGCCCTGCTCGCGCCCAAGGCGCTGCTCGGCGCCTGCGGCGTCGCCGACGAGAACCAGGCCGAGACGCTGTGCACCATCGCCGCGAGCCATTTGTCGGTGCGCTTCGTGCTCGGCTTTGGCAGCGAGCTTCCTGACGGCGTCACCTCGCTCGACGAGGCGCTCGAGGCTGGGCTCCGCGGCGATGCGGGGCCGGTGAAGGCGGCGGGGCTTGCCGGTCCCGCCATGATCACCTTCACCGCCCGAGCAGGCGCGCCGCTGATGCCGGTGTTCCGCCACGAGGACGATCTGCTCGCGCAAGGGGCGATGACCGTGCTCGCGCTGTCGCTCACCAGCCGCGACACGATCCTCAGCCCCTACCCGCTCACCGGTGCGGTGGGGCTCGGGCTCGGGCTGATGCCCTGGCTGATCAGCGGCGGCGCGCTCGCGCTACACCATCCCTTCGACTATGACCGCTTCGTGCAGCAGCTCATTGGATCGCAGGTGACGGTCACGGCGCTGCCCGCCTCGATCCTCGCCGCGCTCGCCGATGACGGGGTGCTGCAAGCGCCCGACTGCAAGCTTGCTCGCGCCGGCTGCGTCTGGTCCGTGGCGGAACTCGCCGGAGGTGGAACGGAGCTCGACGCCGCCGGCATCCCGCTGTTCGACCTGTACCCGCTCGGCGATCTCGTAAGCCTCGTGCACCGGCGCGAGGCGGGATCGGATCCAGGCCTCATTCCCAAAGGCAAGATCGAGATCAGCGGCACAGACGGCGCGCGTACGGTCTTCTTGGAGACAGCACTTGGCGGCGGCAGCCGGGCGCTTGGCCTCGGTCCGCGCGACCTCTTGCTGCGGGGCCCCGCAGTGCCCCATGGGGAGACATCGTCGCCGCTCGTGCCTCAAGCGCAAGGCTCGCCAGGCCAAGGGCTCCAAGGCTTCGTGTCGTCGGGCTTGCGCGCCGTCGCCGAGGGCAAGGGGGGCGACCTGCTCAAGGTGAAGCGCGACCCCGAGCTCTTGCATCACGGCGGCTTCTCCATCGCCGCGTCGGAGCTCGATGCGCTCTATGAGAGCTTCCCCGGATTCCTCGACGCGGCCTCTTTCATGCTGCCCGATCCGATCGTCGGCGACCGCATCTTCGCGGCGGTCATGCCGGAGCCCGACCAGCCGGTGTCGCTTGCGGCGCTGCATGACTTCCTGCGCGAGAAGGGCGTGGCGCCCTACAAATTCCCGGACCGGCTCGTGGTGGTGAAGACGATCCCGCGCAACGCCCAAGGTGCGGTGCTGCGCGGGCAGATCCTGCGCGAGGTGTAGAGGCCTGTTTTCTGCCCGTGTGCTGATTGCTGTCATCGTCGGCCAACGGGCATGGCCTTCGGCCAGCCCGATGACGGGCTGCGGCCGACGATCCAGTAACCACCGGACCGAAGTTGAATCTCGAGCGCCAGCGGCTACTGGATGCCCGCAGGCGCGGGCATGACAATAACTGAGGCCTTTAGCGCTGGCTCAAGCGGCCTGCTTCACCCCTTCGGCGATCTCGACCAGGCGGCGGAGCAGGTCGCGGGTGCCGACGAGCCGCACCTCGGGCGTCTCCCAATCGCCGTAATAGATCAGCCGGTGGTCGGGCTGCAGCTTCACATTCGAGCCCTCCTCGCGGATGAAGCCGATGAGGCCTTCCGGGTTGGCGAAGCTCTTATGGCGGAAGCCGATGATCGCGCCCTTCGGCCCCGCATCGATCTGGTCGACGCCGGCGCGCCTTGCGAGCCCCTTGATCTCGACCACGTCGAGCAGGTGGCGCACCTCGAGTGGCAGCGAGCCGAAGCGGTCGATCAGCTCGGCGGCGAAGGCCTCGATGCCATCATGGCTCTCCACCGCAGACAGCCTGCGATAGAGCCCGAGCCGCACCTGCAGGTCCGGCACATAGGCCTCCGGAATCAGCACCGAGGTGCCAAGATTGATGCGCGGCGACCACTGGTCCTCGATCACGCCCTCGCCGCCCCGTAGAGCGCGCACCGCCTCCTCCAGCATGGACTGGTAGAGCTCGAACCCCACCTCCCGGATGTGGCCGGATTGCTCCTCGCCGAGCAGGTTGCCCGCGCCCCTGATATCGAGGTCGTGGCTCGCCAGCATGAAGCCCGCACCAAGTGTGTCGAGCGACTGCAGCACCTTCAGCCGCTTCTCAGCGGCGGGCGTCAGCCGCGCCTCGGCGGCGATGGTGAAATAGGCATAGGCGCGGATCTTCGAGCGCCCGACGCGGCCACGCAGCTGATAGAGCTGGGAGAGCCCGAACATGTCGGCGCGATGCACGATCAGCGTATTGGCCGAGGGGATGTCGAGGCCCGATTCCACGATCGAGGTGGAGAGCAGCACGTCATATTGGCGATCGTAGAAGGCGTTCATCACCTGATCGAGCTCGCGTGAGCCCATCTGGCCGTGGGCGCGGCCGACCTTCAGCTCCGGCACATGCTCGGCGAGGAAGGCGCCAGCGTCGTCGAGGTCGGCGATGCGCGGCACCACATAGAAGGTCTGGCCGCCCCGATAGCGCTCCCGCAGCAGCGCCTCACGCAGGATCACGGGGTCGAAGGGCGTCACATAGGTGCGCACCGCGAGCCGGTCGATGGGCGGAGTGGCGATGAGCGACATCTCGCGCACGCCGGAGAGCGCAAGCTGCAGCGTGCGGGGGATGGGGGTGGCGGTCAGCGTCAACACATGCACGTCCTCGCGGAGCTGCTTCAGCTGCTCCTTGTGGGCAACGCCGAAATGCTGCTCCTCATCGACGATGAGCAGGCCGAGATCGGCGAACTCGATGGTCTTGCCGAGCAGCGCGTGGGTGCCGATGACGATGTCG
>PLBV01000051.1 GCA_003135455.1 Hyphomicrobiales bacterium
AGGGCTATAGCGGCTCGATGGGCCGCGGCAAGTCCGCCGGCCCGGGCTCAAGCGGTGGCTACGCCTATAGCGGCAAGGGCAACAATTGGAATGGCAACAACAACTGGAAGGGCCACCACGGCAACAATTGGAATAATCACTACGCCTATCGCAATCGCCACTACCGGAATTACGGCGGCGGCTATGGCTATTACGGCGGCGGCTACGGCTATTACGGCTATGGCGATTGCTACTGGCTGCTCAACCAGGCCAACATCACCGGCAGCCCCTATTGGTGGAGCCGGTATAACGCTTGCGTCGGCTACTATTGAGCCGCCAAGCAGCTCGACCTAGAGCCCATGATAGAAGGCCCCGCATGCGCGGGGCCTTTTGTCTTTGAAGTGGGTCCCGCGCAAAAACCGCGTCCGGTGAGAGCTCCGGCTGATCGGCCGCACGCGGGAGCTGGCGAAGGCTGTTGCGCGCAGACGAGGGTTAGGCTTCAAGTGCCTTCCACCCTCAATGAAAGCGGTCAGCGACCATGCCCCTCTCGATGTATCACGCCTCGGTCCCAGCCTTACTGCAGATGCTGAACAGCCTCGACGCCATATTGGACAAGGCGGCGGCCTTCGCCACGGCGCGCAAGATTGACGAAAGCGTCCTGCTCGGCTCCCGTCTCGCCCCCGACATGTTTCCGTTGGTCCGCCAGGTGCAGATCACGGCCGATTTCGCCAAGGGGACCACGGCGCGATTGGCCGGCGCCGAGGTGCCGAAATACGAGGATGACGAGAAGACTTTCGCCGAGCTCAAGGCGCGCATCGCCAAGACGGTGAAATTCGTGCAAGGGTTCGAGGCCGCCGATATCGACGGCTCCGAGGATCGCGACATCGTCCTCTCGGTGGGAGGTCAGGAGATGCGCTTCAAGGGCCAGCCCTACCTGGTGCTTTTCGCCCTGCCCAACTTCTACTTCCACGCCACCACCGCCTACGACATCCTGCGCCATTTGGGCGTGGAGGTTGGCAAGCGCGACTTCATCGGCATGACCTGACGAGGCGTGATCTGACGAGGCGTGATCTGACGAGTGCGTCGCGCCCACTCGACTCTCGCAACGCCCCAACTATGATGGCGCTTGGTGGCGCGAGAAAAGTGAGGGCCGGCTCGCATGTTTCCGCTTGGCGACGACGACTCTCAGCGCCGGACCCTTCCCGTCGTCACCTATGGGCTGATCGGCGTGAACGTGCTCGTGTTCTTGCTCGAGCTCAGCGGCGGTGATGCGTTCATCAATGCGTGGGCGTTCGTGCCGGCGCGCTTCGCGGCCAACCCGGGCGGCCAGGCCATCACCATCTTCACCGCCATGTTCATGCATGGCGGCTGGATGCATCTCCTCGGCAACATGCTGTTCCTGTGGATCTTCGGCGACAATGTCGAGGATCGCTTCGGCCGTCTCAAATTCCTGCTGTTCTATCTCCTCACCGGGATCGCTGCGACCTTCGCCCAGTTCGCGCTCGCGCCCCATTCCCCGGTGCCGAATGTGGGAGCCTCGGGCGCCATCGCCGGCGTGCTTGGCGCCTACATCCTCATGTTCCCGCATGCCCGCGTGAATGTGCTGCTTGGCCGGCAGGTCGTGGCTATGCCGGCCATCGTCGTGCTCGGCTTCTGGATCGCCGTGCAGCTGTTCAGCGGCGTCGGCACCATCGGCCATACCGGCGAGAGTGCAGGCACGGGCGGGGTCGCCTACATGGCCCATGTCGGCGGCTTCTTCACCGGCCTCCTCTTGACCTTCCTGTTTCGAGGGCAGATCACGCCCGACCGGACCGCATAAGCGCTTGGCCGGTCGGGTCTGGTTCAATGGCTGGCAATTCGACCGGAGCGCTTGACGCCTTGCGCATCCTCTCCGGCCTCGACCAACAAAAAGCGAGAAGCGCGGTCGCGATTCTATTTCACGCGATAACGCTCTAAGCGCACGACCGACGCATTTGCCGCCGAAACTGACGCGCGGCAGCGTTGCTCCTGACGGAGCCGATCGGCACAAGAAAGACTGCTCCCGCGCGGTCGTTGCCGATTTCCGCGCGAGACGTCTATCGACCCCTTAGAGGGCGGTCGAACCCCTATACCGTCATGTCACTAGCGAGGGCCGAAAGCGGCCCAAGCGAGCTACCGCCTCACCAACGGCCGCCGCGATTGACGAGCCGGATGATGATCAGCAGCAGGATCGCACCGATGGTGGCGCCGATGATGGCGTTGACGATGCCGGCGCCAAGGTGAATGCCCAAAGCCGGCAGGAGCCAGCTCCCGATCAAGGCGCCGACGATGCCGATGCAGATATCGGCGATGATGCCAAATCCTGTACCTTGCACGATAAGGCCGGCGAGCCATCCGGCGATGAGACCAACAAGCAAAATGACGAGAAGATCTTGGGCTGACATAGTTTCCCCCCTTTTGGCGACTGAAGCGCGAGGGAAGTGTAACAGAGTCGCGGTGGGGCAAGAAGCGATCCCACCATCAACCAGGCTGCTTTCGCTTAAGTCTTCGAGCGCCCGTCGCCTGCGTCGCTGAACCCGACTTTGGCATGCGACCCGTCGCAAAACGGCTTGTTCTGCGACACGCCACAGCGGCACAGGGTGACGCGATTGCGAATCTCGTAGCGGAAACCGTCGGCACCGATCACCGGCACGCCGCCCCGCACCCAGATAGGGCCGGAACAGCGCTCGACCGGGTCCTCGATCAGCCCGATCGATGGCTCGTAATGCGGCTCGATGGCCAGGCCGGTGGCGTTGTCCCAGGCGACGAGCCGGCCCGACGGGCAGTCGCAGGTCTGGCGGATGAAGTCCTTGACCGCGCGCGGGCTGTCCGTCTCTTGCACGAGGTGCCACACCTGCCCGTTCGGATCGCAGAAGCGCGCGAAGGCGCAGAGGCTCGGGGCGTCGGTGAGCGACAGCGTCGGGCCCGGGATCGTCTTGGCCTGCTCGCCATAGGGCTTGCGGCTTGCGGTCTCGGTGCCGTCAAAGCCGATCGTGACGTGGGTGCCATCGCAATAAGGCTTGGCTCCGCTGTGACCGCAGCGGCAAAGGGCGTATTGCGCCTGATCGGGATAGTCGCGGCCTTGCTCCCAGCGCACCGACTCAGCCCCCGCGTTGGCGCCGATGGTCATCTGGGCGAGGTGCAGAGTGCCCGAGACGATGTAGGGGCCGTCTTTGGTGATCTCCACTTTCGCTGCGACACTCGTGGCTCCCATCTCCACCTCCCTTGGCCCCCACTTTTCCGAATCATGCTCATCAAGCGCGGATGAGGCCCTTCTCTTTCCGCCACTCGGAAATGCCGCCATTGAGATGGCGGGCAGATTTGAGCCCGGCCTCTTGGGCCACTTGCACCGCCATGGCCGAGCGCTCGCCGAAGGCGCAATAGAACACCAGCGTCTTCGTGGCGCCGAGCTCGCGCAAGGCGCCGCCGGGCTTGAGCGTCTCGCCGAGGCTCCCATAGGGCACGTGCAGCGAGCCCGGGATCTCCCCCTGTTTGGCACGCTCGCGGTCCTCGCGGAGGTCGACGATGGCCACGCCGCGCCGGTCGAGCAGCGTGGCAAGGTCTTCCGTGCGCACCGACCAACCCCGTCGCTCCACCTCATCCTGGGCGAGCCCCACCCGCATATTGGCCGGGACGGCGGTGTCCATCATCTTCGGGTTGGGCAGATTGAGCTTGCTCATCAGCTCGACATAGTCGTCCACCGACTTCACCTGGAGCCGCGGGTTGAAGGCCCGCTCCTCGCCGATGGTGCTCACCGTCTCGCCCTTATAGTCATGCGCCGGATAAACCAGCGTCTCGTCCGGCAGTTTGAGCAGGCGGCTGAAGATCGAGTCATATTGCGCCCGCGCATCGCCGTTCTGGAAGTCGGTGCGCCCGGTGCCGCGAATGAGCAGCGTGTCGCCGGTGAAGACGCGGTCGCCCATGGTGAAGGAGTAGGAATCGTCGGTGTGGCCTGGCGTATAGATGACGCCGAGGCTCACGCCGTCGATGTCGATGTGCTCGCCGTCGCCGACGCGCATGGAGACGAGGTCGGCCTTGGTCTGCTCGCCCATCACCGTGATGCAGAGCGTGCGGTCGCGCAGCGCGCCGAGGCCGGTGATGTGGTCGGCATGGAGATGGGTATCGATGGCCTTGACCAGCCTGACGTCGAGCTCGTTCAGGAGCTGGATGTAGCGATCGACCTTCTCCAGGACGGGATCGATGATCAGCGCCTCGCCGCCATGGCGGCTGGCGATGAGATAGCTGTAGGTCCCCGAAACGCTGTCGAACAATTGACGGAAGATCATGGTCTTAAGCTCCTCGCCGGTCCGCTTGAGGGGGCCCCGCGTCCGCCACTTGCCCGGCCGGCAAGGATAGTATCAAGCCTGGCGGCGCAATTGCGGCTTGTTGCCCTTGGTCCCGCCATCCCGGCCGGCGAGGCGGGAGCGGAGCGCGTTCGCAAGCCCGGCACATTGCACGCGGATATCGGGGACGGCCATGCTGCAGTGCGGCAACGGCCGCCCCGTTGCCAGCAGCGCCTAGCCGCTCTGCTGGATCTCGCCGGCTCCTGGCCTAAGCGCCGTCCTGGCACCCGCCCATTGCAGGGCGAGGCGCGTCAACGCCATACCCGCCAGCATCGCCGCCACGAATACGAGCGTCCCCTTGGCGAGCAGTGGCAATGAGGTGATGGCTGGGCCCGGGCAGAAGCCGGAAAGCCCCCAGCCGACGCCGAAGATGGCTGGCCCGATGATCACACGCCGGTCGATCTCCTTGGCGGTTGGGAGGCGGAACGCATCGGCGAACAGCGGACGCCCGCGTCTGAAGGCGATCCGATAGCCGAGGAAGGTCACCGCCACTGCGGCCGCCATGACGAAAGCCAGGCTCGGGTCGAAGCTTCCGAAGAGGTCGAGGAAGTTCTGCACCTTGGTCGGGTTCACCATGCCGGAGATGATGAGTCCGAGACCGAAGATGAGACCGGCTATGAGGCTCGTAGCTAAGCGCATGGGTCAGCGTCCTAGCCCGTGTCGCATCACGAGCACCGTGAGGAACGCGGATCCCATGAAGATCAGCGTGGCGACCAGCGAGCGGCTCGACAGCCGCGCCAGCCCGCACACCCCGTGGCCGCTGGTGCAGCCATTGCCATAGGTGGTGCCGATGCCGACCAGGAGGCCGGCAACCGCCATCAACACCAGATGGTCGGAGACGGTCTGCGCCACGGGCGTGTCGGTCACCGCCAGCCAGACCAAAGGCGCCGCCATCAACCCCACCACGAAGGCACCCGCCTCGGCCGTGTCGGAATTCTGGTAGGGCGGCAGCAGCCGGCCGAGGATGCCGCTGATCCCGGCGATGCGGCCATCGCCAAGCATCAGCAGCATGGCCGCGACACCGATCAGCGCGCCGCCGATCGCCGACGCGACCGGTGTGAATTCAGTGACTGGCGCCTCGACTGGGATCATCGTGCCTCTGCTCCATTCCTCGGACGTGCCGCAGTCCCCGCGACCTAGACCCTCAGGCCATGATACACCACACCCCATGCAAGGAGAGAGCCGCGCTCGTTCCAAAAATCCGCCAAAGTCGGAACCCGGACCGGCGCCCTTCCTTCCCGCGCTGCCGGGGAGTTTCTTCGAGCGTCCGGCGGAAGACGTCGCTCTGGGATTGCTCGGCAAGGCGCTGGTGCGGCGGAGGGGACGGCGCCTTCAGGCCTATATCATCACCGAGACAGAGGCTTATGTCGGTCCGGAGGACCTCGCCTGCCACGCGGCGCGCGGCCGCACCAAGCGCAACGAGACCATGTTCGGCAGGGCCGGCACCTTCTACGTCTATCTGATCTACGGCATGCATTGGATGCTCAACGTGGTGACCGGCGAGGTCGGCTATCCGGCGGCGGTGCTGCTGCGCGGCGCCGAAATGATCGACGGCCCGGGTCGTCTCACCAAGGCGCTCGGGGTGACCAGCAGCTTCAACGGCAAACAGGCAGTCGAGCGGACGGGCCTGTGGTTCGCCGACTTGGGCCAGGCGCTGCGGCCCGACGAGATCCTGCGCACGGCCCGCATCGGCGTCGATTATGCGGGGCCCATCTGGTCGGCGAAGGAGTACCGCTTCCTGCTCAAGCAGCGCGGCTAGGCGGGGTCTTGAAAGGGCGCGTGGCATCGCCAAGCCGCAGAATGGCAGGTGGTCGAGGTGAACGGCGCGAGGCTTGAGGCGCGCGATGGCGCGGCCAAGGCCGCTTACCCGGGTTCCTGGCCGATTCCGGCCTTTCGACTCAATCTCCACAAAAATTTCCAAAAATCGCCGCTTTTGAGGTCACCTTGAGGCCATGGGAGGGAGCTTCAGGCCTTAACGAGGCACTTCGCGTCAGCGCCGAGCCTGCTCGTGACGCATGTCTTTCGGCCCCCATTTGTGGGTAGCTCCAAAACGTGACGGGGGAAAGGGTGCGTCAAAGCACCTGAGGCGCGACCGACGTCGTCCCCGCCCGATGACGCCGGAGTTGGAGAGCTGTCCGCCAGAGTTGCCACACTCGCTTTGGATCCGCTCGATGGCGGCGGATTTGCCGGGCTCGCCCGTACCGGGCTGGCCCGCGCGGCCACCGGCGTCGGGCAGCACGCGCCGCAGGCGTCGCGGGGCAGCCTGCGGGGGCTTGACTGGTTCACCTTCTTCCTCGCCGACATCCAGACGGGCTTCGGCCCCTTCGTCGCGGTCTATCTGACAACGCAATCCTGGAGCCAAGGGGATATCGGCCTCGTCCTCACCATGGGCGGGCTGGTGTCGCTCGCCGGGCAAATACCCGGCGGGGCCCTCGTCGATGCCGCCCGCGCGGAGCGGTTCATTACCATGGTGGCCGTCGCCGCCATCAGCGCGAGCGCGGTTGCCATCGGCGGCTGGCCCATATTCATGGTGGTGATGGGCGCGCGCGTCGTGCATGCCGCGGCGAGTTGCGTGCTGGGGCCGGCCATCGCCGTCCTCAGCCTCGGCCTTGTTGGCCATGCAGCGCTTGGCGAGCGCCTTGGGCGCAATGCTCGCTTCGCCTCGATCGGCGCGGGGATCGCTGCACTCGCCATGGGCGGCACCGGCCATTTCTTCTCCATTCAGGCGGTGTTCTTCTTCACTGCCGTCCTGGTCTTGCCGGCGCTTCTTGCCCTTGCCCGCATCCGCAAGACCGAGATTGCGCCGTTGCGGGCACTTCAGGAGCGAGCTCCTCAGGAGCGGGAGCTGCCTGCGCCCACGAAGGCAACGATCGCTGCGCTGTTGCGGGATCGCCGGCTGCTCATCTTTGCCGGCTGCATCGTCACCTTTCATCTGGCCAATGCGGCGATGCTGCCCTTGATGAGCGGCCTCCTGACCAGCCGGTCCGCCGGGTTGGCCACGGTGTGGGTGGCGGCCTGCATGATCGTGCCGCAGCTCATCGTTGCCGCCTTCTGCCCTCTCGTCGGACGCAAGTCCGAAAGTTGGGGGCGCCGGCCGCTGCTGCTCATCTGCTTCGCCGCGCTCCTCGTCAGGGGCGTGCTCTTCGCGCTGTCCTCCGATCCCTATCTGGTGGTGGCGGCGCAGACTCTGGACGGCATCTCCGCCGCGGTGCTCGCCGTGATGTTCCCACTCATCATCGCCGACATCACGCGCAAGACGGGGCGGTTCAATCTCGCGCTCGGCATCGTCGGCAGCGCCATGGGCATCGGCGCGGCACTGTCAACGACCCTTGCCGGCTACGCCTTCGATCATTTCGGCAGCACCGTGTCCTTCCTTGGCCTCGCCATGGTTGCTGGCATTGGCCTGCTCGCCGTATTCCTCGCGATGCCGGAGACGCGGCCGCAAGGAGCGTAGAGCCGTAGTGACGGCGCCCGCGGCGCCCTGCCGCAGTCCGCGCCTGCTCGGAAGCTAACCATTTGCCGGACTTGAGGTTTGGCCGCCTTACGGCGCGCATTCCGTGTGTGCCGGTAACCCTGCATTTCCGATCTCCGCATTTGGCGGCAACCGATCTTCGTACTGAACGTTAGCCAAGTGCTGGGCCGGGGGGACCAAAGCAATCCGTGCAATCGTGCAATCGACGACCCCCAAAGGCCAAATGCACAATCTCTCTTCTTTCGCGCAGCGTCCAATCCCCTTCCTCTTACGCTATGTCCGGCAGCGACCGGTGGCGCACGCGGTCATTCTCGGCGCGGTGCTGGCGGCCGTCGCCTGTTCGGTCAGCGCTCAATATGGCGTGAAGTTCCTGGTCGATACGCTGTCCGACGCCAATCCAGCCACGACGCATGTCTGGTTTGCCTTTGCCATGCTGACCGCGCTGATCGCCTGCGACAATTCCCTGTGGCGGCTCGCGGGCTGGATCGCGAGCTTCACCTTCACCGGCGTCACCGGCGACCTCCGCCGCGACCTGTTCCGGCACCTCACCGGTCACGCGCCGAGCTACTTCGCCGACCGCATGCCCGGAACTCTGACCAGCCGGATCACGGCGACCTCGAACGCTGCGTTCACCGTCGAGAACATGTTCATTTGGAATCTGTTGCCGCCCTGCGTGGCGACGCTGGTGGCGATCCTCTACGTGGTCACGGTCAACGTGCCCATGGCGGCGGTGCTGACCCTGATCGCAGGGGTGGTCGTCGTTGCCATGTTCCGGCTCGCGGCTGCGGGCGAGACGCTGCACCACGAATTTGCCCATCGGGCAGCGTCGGTCGATGGCGAGATGATCGACGTGATCGGCAACATGCCGCTTGTCCTGTCGTTCTGCGGCGTTGGGCGCGAGCATCGCCGCTTCGATGCCACGATCGCTAAGGAGGTCGTGGCGCGGAAGCGGAGCCTCTTCTACCTGGAGAAGCTCCGGCTGTTCCATGCCGCCGTGACGGTGCTCTTGACCATCGGCCTGCTGGCTTGGGCGATCCTGCTCTGGAAGCAGAACCTGGTCACCACCGGCGACGTGATCCTTGTCTGCACTCTCGGCCTTTCGGTGCTGCATGCCACGCGCGATCTCGCCGTCGCCCTGGTCGACGCGACCCAGCACATGGCCCGTCTTTCCGAGGCGTTGGCCACGTTGCTCATCTCCCACGATTTGTGCGACCACCCGCAAGCCACCCCGCTCAAACGCCAGGGTGGCAGCGTCACCTTCAAGCACGTGACCTTCCACTACCCCGATAGCGCCCGCGTCTTCTCCGACTTCAACCTACATATTGAGAGCGGCCAGCGCGCCGGCCTCGTCGGCCGCTCGGGCAGCGGCAAGTCCACCCTGTTTGCGCTGATGCAGCGTTTCTATGACGTGGAGAAGGGCTGCGTTCTCGTCGGCGGCGAGGATGTGCGGGAGGTAACGCAAGAGAGCCTGCGCGCGGCCATCGCTGTGGTGCCGCAAGATATCTCGCTGTTCCACCGCTCGATCCTGGAAAATGTCCGCTACGGCAGGCCGGATGCGTCCGATCAGGACGTTTTGCGCGCGATCGAGGCCGCCCGCTGCAGCAACTTCATCAACGCGCTGCCGGAAGGCGTCGAAACCACCGTCGGCAACCGCGGCGCGAAGCTATCGCCCGGTCAGCGGCAGCGCATCGCCATTGCCCGCGCCTTCCTCAAAGATGCGCCGATCCTGCTTCTCGACGAGGCCACCTCGGCGCTTGACAGCGAGTCCGAGGAGGCGATCAAGCAGGCGCTCGATCGGTTGATGCGCGGCCGCACCGTGATCGCCATCGCCCACCGCCTGTCGACCTTGCGCAATTTCGACCGTATCGTGGTGCTGAAGGCGGGCCGCATCATCGAGGATGGACCGCCGCAGAATCTCATGAGCAGCGGGAGCGTCTACCGCGAGCTGGTGCGCCGCGAAGTGTCGCGCCTCGTCGATCAGGCGGCCTAAAGCATGAACCGGAAAAGTGGGAACCGGTTTTCCGAAAAGTTTATGCGTCAAACAAGGAGCCGCTCCCTCGGCAAGCTTCGATCTCGGCAAAAGATTGAGTTGGTGTTGACCGAGGCCCCGCCGCTAATGCGCCCACCTTCGCGCCTGCTGTGCGGCTGTGAGCACACCGGCTTGCGCCTCTTCCGGCAACAGCTTGGCGATGACCCCCATGGCCAGCTCGACGGAGATGTCGCTTCCGCCACACTCCTTCAGCTGGTCGCGCAGCCAGCCATAAATCTCCTCATCGCCCTCCTTCAGCCCGGCGGCGATCTCATCGAACATCTGCACCAACGATTGTGTTGCCACAGCCCCCCTCCATCTCTGTTTCGCCCTAAAGACTAGGGCTGCGCCACGGCCTCCTTTGCGCTCACCTGAGACACGCTCCCCCCTCCGACTCGAAGCATCTTAGTGTGTCCTATAGGCCTTGCGCAGTGCAGCGGCGCCACAGTGAGACCAATCCTGCGCTCTCGCTCATCGGCCGGTGAAGGAGAGAAGCGGTGCGTCCGCACTTCCCTGCGGCGCGTCCGGTAGGCTCGCCGTCGGGACCCGGTCAAAGGAGCGACCGGGGCCCGGCATCGGGCGGCAATAATGGCGGCCGCCGCCGGCATTGGTCAGCAACAGGTCGAGATGGAAGTGGTTGGAGTGGTAACGGTCGCTGCCGGGGCCGAGCACCGTGTAGAACTCGGCACAGGCGCCGGCGAACGCCTCCTGCAAAAAGGCCCGCTCGCTCGGGCTCCCGCGCCACCACCCCTGCATCACCTTGATCTCGCGGCCATTGGCCAGGCGGAAGGCGGCAACGTCCAGCGCATTGCCGAAGGCATGCTCGGAAATCTTGGCGCCGGCAATGCTGTCGCGGGTGCGGCAGTCATAGGAGGCGATCTGCCGGATCGCGACCACGCGCTGGCGGAAATGGGCATAGGCCGCCCGCTGCACCGAGGTTCTGAGCCAGCGATTGAGCGCCACCGTCATCGAGCAGTCGATGGTGGCTGGAGGCTCGATGGCAACCGCGCCGTCGAGGGCGCCGGATACGCTGAGAGGGTGCTGGAGCCCGCAGGCAGAGGGGCCATCGATGACCGGCAGGGGCCGCACATAGGCCGAGGCGCGAAGCTCTCCGTTTCCCAGGCACGTCGCCTCGACGTCGCCGCGCCAGGCCGCCCGCCGGTCCGACTGGAACGGTCTAAGCGCGCAACTGACAAGACAGATGGCGGCCGCCAACAAAGCGGCCAGATACGCGACCCGGGCCCCCATGACCGCTAAAATGCGGCCGACTTCGTGAACAATGTTTCAATGCTGATTCCCGAGCCCCGCCAAAGGGCAACAAGAAGGGCCGCCCCTTGCAGGAGCGGCCCTTCCCTTCTCGACCGCGGTCTTGAACCAAGGACCGCTTATCGCGCCGCTAGATGCCACCAGAGGCGAGCATCCAGGTCTGGCAGCCTTGCGACCGCGGCATAAGGTAATGAGACACTGGACCACCTCCTTTCGATTGTTGCTGGGAAGGGCTGATATAGGACGTGGCGCCGGCCAAGGGAAGGCGGCATAGCGCCCCTATTTCGGAGCGTTGAATTTCAGCCGGTCCGACAGCCCGCTCGCGGCGAAGGAGGCGTCGCGCACCAGGCCTTCCTCACCGGGGCCCGCTACCGGCACATCGACGGGGAGGAGATAGTTGGTACTGTCGACGGCAAAGCCGTGGCCGGCGAAATAGATGAGCGCCGTGTCGCCGCTGCCGAGCTTGGCCTCGATCTCGATCAGCGCCCGGCTCATGGCGCGGCGGCCGACATCGTCGGCCTCCACCACGTCGAAGCCGAGCTTGGCGAGCTCGCCCGCCATGGCGTGGGCGTCGTTCACCGCCTTCTGCAGCTTGGGCACGTTCTCATAGGCGTTGTTGCCGATGACCAGCGCCACGCGCTTGGCGGCGTCCGCAGGGGAGGCCGTGACGAGCAGGCCGATGGCGCAGGTGATAATGGCGAAGGTGATGATGGCGCAGGTGATAAAGGCCGCGCCGGCCCAGCTCATACTGCGCGTTGCGCCAGCCGCGGGGGACGCGATCGGCATGCCAAATCCCTCCCTTTCCCGGACCAGGACCAAAGCCTATGCCGAGCCGTTGCCCTCAGGCAAGCAGCGGCGGATTGGCCAGGGGCGTGGGGTCTAGAGAATCAGCAAGAGAAGCCCAATCCCGATCAGCGCCGCGGCCCAAAGGAGATCGAGATTGACCCATCCCCGCCTGAGGAACCCGAGCCCGGCCCATTCATAGACGGTGATGGCGATGATGCCGGTGACGCAAAGCATGGCCAGACTGTGCACGGCGACGGCAAGCGAGGCGATCCAGAGGGAGCTCGAAGCGGGCATCCCATGGGCATGGGCGTGCGCGCTAGCCTGCTCAAGCGGCATCAGCACCGGAATGAGCATCATCCCGGCGCCATGCGCGGTCGCCATCACGAAGGACCAGACCGCTAACCCTACGAGCCCGGTCTGGAGCCCGATGCGCACCCGATGACGGTGGCCATAAAGAAGATGGTAGGTGCCCCAGGCGATGAGCAACACGCCAGAGAGGATGCGCAGTTGCGCCTCCTCGATCGCCGCACCAAGAACCGTCACCGCGTAGACCACGACGGCGATGGCCAGCGCATGGCCAAGGGCAATGGGCAGGAGCGACACCAGCACCACGGCGCGCCTCTGCCGGTACATGCCGAGCGCCACGGCAAACAGCCAGCCCATGGCCGGGTTGAGGCCGTGAAACGCGCCAAGCCCGATCAGCACCAGCCATGGCCAAAGCTCGGTCATCGCCGGCTATCCTATCGCTTGATGGTTGCTTTAAGGGGGTCGGTTTGGAACGCCGTTCCTCCTTTTCGGGAGCAGGCCGCGACTTTGCGCTGGGGCCGAGAGCGGGCGTCAGGGGAAGCTCACCACCTCGAGATTGAGCGGAAGCTGGTCCTTATGCGGGCCGGCAAGCGCGCTCGCATCGATATTGACCACCCCATCGGTGAAGAGCGGCGCCTCTTCCCTCACCACGCCCTCGCCTTCGAACGCGGTGAAGGCATAGGGCAGGCCATTTGCTTCCAGCGGCGAAGGCCCATCCATGACGTGGAAGTGCAGATGCGGCGTGTCGGTATTGCCGCTGTTGCCGAGCAGCGCCAGCACCTGCCCTTGGCCGACATGGTCGCCCTGCTTCACGCGCAGCGACCCCGGCTGCAGATGAGCGTAGAAGGCAAAGTGCCCCTCCCCGATATCGACGACGACATAATTGCCGCCGGCATTGTCGATACTCTTGCCCTCCGGCAATTTGCCCGGCACTTCCTCCGCATCGCCGTCATGAATCGCCGCCACCACGCCATCGGCGACCGACAGGATTTCGGCGCCGAAATAGCGATAGCTCGCAAGCGCCGCAGCCGGACCCGAGGCGAGGCTGCCATTGTCGCTGAGCTGCACGAAGTCGATGGCGAAGCGCTCGGCCACATGCACCTGGCCGTTGATCGAGAGCGTGGCGCCGCGATGATAGGAGATGGTGGCGCAGCAGCCGCCGCCTACGACCCAGCGTGGCCCTTTCAGCGGCGGTGTGATCACCACCGCTGGCGCGCCCACGCTCACCGGCACGCCCCTGAAACTAATGCTCGACGGCGGCTTCGGGCCATCGGCGTCGGGCTTGGTCGATTTTACCGAGAGCTGGAAGCGATGCGCGATGACGGGCGGCAGCTTGGCGTCGGCGGCGAAGGTCACGTCCATGAACAGATAGCCGGAATTGGCCGGCGCCATCACATTGCCCTCCTCGCGGCTGTTCAGTCTGAGTTGGGCGTCGACTGCCTTCCAGTCGAGATGCTGGATCACCTGGTCGGTCACCGCATCGACCACGTCGACCGCCTCGATGCCGACGATGAGCTGGCTCTGATTGATCAGGGTGAGCTCGTAGGCGAGATGGATCTTGTCGTCGGCGCCGCGCACGGGATTGGGTGCCGCCACCGGCATGGCCACGAGCGGCGACAGCACGGGTTCAGCTGCGAGCGGAGCGCCGCCAAAACCAGCGACCGTCGCCAGCATCGCACTCAAGGCCAGCGCCGACCCGTTATGCTTTAGAGCCATGCGATCTCTCCCTTGGTGGCCTCGTGCCGCCGCACAATAGCCTACCCAAGCCCGAGCGCCTTGCGCGCTTTCGCCGTTATCGACTGGCGGGTCTTGAAGAAGCCCTCCCACGGGTCGCGCTTCAACGTCTTCAGCCGCGCCGGCAGAGTCTTGACGCTGTAAGGCGCCGCGCTCTTCAGCCCCTTAAGCTCGTCCCAATGGAGCGGGACGGCGACGGTCGCCCCTTTCCGCGCCCGGGTCGAGTAGTTGGCGATGGCCGTGCCGCCCCGCTGGTTGCGCAGATAGTCGACGAAGATCTTACCGGTGCGCGCCTTCTTCGCCATGTTCGCGGTGTAGCGGTCGCCGCGTGCCTGAACCAGCGCGTCGGCAACCGCCTTGGCGAAGGCCTTCACCCCGTCCCAGCCGAGCGCAGGGCGAAGCGGCGCCACCAGATGCAAGCCCTTGCCCCCCGTCGCCTTTAGAAAGCTCTTGAGCCCGAGCTCGCCGAGAAAGTCGCGTACCTCGATCGCCGCGGATTTGAGGCAGGCGAAGTCGAACCCCTCGTCGGGGTCGAGGTCGAAAACGACCCGGTCGGGCTTGTCGAGATTGTTGAGCGACACGCCCCAGTCATGGATCTCCAGCACGCCGAGCTGCACCAGGCCGAACAGACCGCTCTCGTCGTCGATATAGAGATATTTTTTCTTGGTCTCGCCGCCCGGTATCGCGACCTCCTTGATGGCCGCGCTCATGCCCTTCATGCCGTGGCGCTGGAAGAAGCACTCCTTCTCCGCCCCCTCCGGACAGCGCACCAGGCTGAGCGGACGGTTGACGAGATATGGCAGCATAGAGGGCGCGACCGCCTCGTAATAGCGGGCGAGATCGATCTTGGTGAGCCCGATATCGGGATAGAGCACCTTGTCGGGGCTGGTCAAATTGACGCCAGCGAACATGGGATCGCCCTTCCGTTGCGATGGCTTAGCCGTTCGAGGCCGCTCCACGGGCGCTTCATCCTGAGGGACCTCGCGATGGACGTCGCGCGCTTGCTTGTCGTCGCGCAGGGCCTGGAAGCTTGGATGCCGCAGGCGCCCGTCCCGAGTCCATTCCGTATAGGCGACCTCGGCGACAAGCTTGGGCTCCAGCCACACCGCGTCGCGGCGCTCAGACGCCGGCACCTCCTTGATGGGCGAAGTCTTGTTGAAGCGCGAAGTTTTGCGCTCGAGCGGCTTGAAGCGTTTGGCCAGCGCGTAGAGGTCGGCGCTATTGAAGCCGGTGCCGACCTTGCCGGCATAGACCAGCTCGCTATTTTCGAAGGTGCCGAGTAGGAGCGAGGCGAAGGGCCGGTCCTTGGCGGTTGAGCGGCTATAGCCGCCGATCACGAACTCGGCCCGCTGCCCGCATTTGATCTTGAGCCAGTCCTTGCCGCGCCCGGAGCGGTAGGGCGCATCGGCCCGCTTCGACACGATGCCTTCCAGCCCCGCGGCACAGGCTTGGGCGTAGAAGGCGGGCCCGGCGCCCTGCACATGGTCGGCATAGACGAGCCGGCCGGGCAGGTCCTTGGCGCCGAGCAGCTCGTGCAGCCGCGCCTTGCGCGCGACGAGCGGCTTCTTGCGCCAGTCCTCGCCATCGAGGAACAAGAGGTCGAAGAGGAAATAGCGGATCGCCTGGTTTGGGGTGTCGATATGCTCCTGCAGCGACTTGAAATCGGTGACGCCCGAAGGCAGCACGAAGGCGACCTCGCCATCGACGAGAGCGGTGTCGCTATCAAGGCTAGAGAGCGCCTTGCCGATGGCGGGAAAACGCACCGTCCAGTCGAGCCCACTCCGGCTGAACAGGGTGATCTCGGAGCCCACCTTCCGCCCAATGATGCGGTAGCCGTCATATTTCACTTCATGCAGCCAGCCTTCGGCGTCCGGCACCTCGCTTTCCAGCGTGGCGAGCTCGGGCGCAACGAAATCCGGCGCTGTGATGCGCTTGGTCCTCGGCACCGTCTTGCCGGTCGGGCGGAGGCTTAAGTCTTCAGGCTTTTTTTTTGAGCGGCTGGACTGCCAGAGGGGGACGTCGCCGGTCGCGATCTGGTCCATGCCGCGGCCGCTCACCACGCTTGTCTCGTATTTTTGCGTCGGCTCGTCGCCTTCGTGGGCGTAGTCGTCGCGCTTCTTGATCAGGAGCCAGTTCTCGCGCTTGCCGTCATTCTTGCCGCCCTTCATGCGGACCAGCACCCAATCGCCCTTGAGCCTTTCGCCGTGCAGCCTGAATTTGAGATCGCCTTTGGCCAGACCCTCGTCCGGGTCGCCGATCGGCTCCCAGGTGCCGCGGTCCCAGATCATCACCGGGCCGCCGCCATATTCGCCCTTGGGGATGACGCCTTCGAAGCCGCCATATTCGAGCGGGTGGTCCTCGGTCCTGACGGCGAGCCGCTTCTGGGCGGGATCGAGGCTCGGGCCCCTGGTCACCGCCCAGCTCTTCAACACGCCGTCATGCTCGAGCCGGAAATCGAAATGGGTGCGCCGCGCCGCGTGCTTCTGGATGACGAAGCTATTGCCGGTCTTGCCCTTGCGCGTTGGCCCGGGCTCGGGTGTCTTTTTGAAGTCGCGCTTGGACTTGTATTCGGCGAGCAGGTCCTGTTCCCGGCCTCGCGCCATGACTTTAGGCCGATTTCCTTTTGGGTGCGGCGCGCGAGGTCGTCTTGCCGTTGCCGGTGCGCGCGGCGGCGGCGCCCCGCTTCGCAGCCGGGGTGCCCTTGGCCTTGCCCTGCTGCTGGACGCTCTTCTTCAGCGCGTCCATGATGTTGATCACCTTGGCGGTGGGCTGCTCCTCGGCGAGGATCTCCGGCGCCCGGTGCTCGAGCTTGGCATGGATCAGCTCCCACATCGCCTCGTTATATTCGTCCTTGAACTGCTCGGGCTCGAACTTGCCCGCTCTACGCTCGATCAGCTCCTTGGCGAGGTCGAGCGCTTCGGATTCCACCTTGAAATCGGGGAGCTCCTTGAAGAAGCTGTCGGCCGAGCGCACCTCGCCCGCGTGGCGCAAGACTTCGAGCAAGAGCCCGCGCCCGCAAGGCTTGATGGCGACGATATTGCCCTGGCCGCGCAGGATGAACTGCCCGACGCCCACCTTCTTGGTCTCGGCCAGCGCCTTCTGCATGACCGCATAGCCCTCCTCGGCGAGGTCGCCGTCGGGCAGCAAATAATAGGGCTTCTCGAAATAGCGCGGGTCGATATCGCTTTCATCGACGAAGCGCACGAGCTCGATGGTCTGCTTGGCCTGGAGCTTCAGCTCGTCGATCTCCTTCTGGTCGAGCAGGACATATTTGCCCTTCTCATATTCGTAGCCTTTGGTGATCTCTTCGTTCTCCACCGCGCCCACGCCAGGCGCCACCTTCTGGTAGCGGATACGTTTGCCCGAGGGCTCGTGGATCTGGTGCAGCTCGATGCGTCGTTCCGAGCTGGTGGCGGGGTAAAGCCTGATGGGAATGTTGACCAGCGACAGCCTGAGCTGCCCAGTCCAATAGGCGCGGGGTGCCATACGCTTACTCCTCGCGAAACTGGCGCCGGCGCTCCTTAGCCTTGCAGGAGCCGACGCGACCTTACAAACCGCGGGCCTCGGCCCATTGTTCCAGGCTAAAGCATGATCCGGAAAAGTGGAAACCGGTTTTCCGATAAGATCATGCGTCAAAAAAAGCGCTCTAGCGGCTAGGGGCGCAAATCACTTCTCCACGGTATAGCCGTTCTCCTTAAGCATGCGTTCAAGGGCGTCGGGAAAGGTGAGGTGCAGCGTCTTGCCCGGGCATTCGCCCTGCTCGTTCAGCTTCTGGTCGCAGCTATCGAGCCCCCAATCCGACTTGTGGTCGTAATGGCTAAGCATCAGCGCCCAGGCCTCCTTGCCCTCGCCAAGCAGGATCTTCTCCGCCACATAGCCGGCGAGGAAGCCGTTCAAATCGTCATCGGGCACGTTGCCGACGATGTCCTTCATGACGGCTTCGTGCGCGGCGCGGAAGCGGGGGTCGCGGGTGACGTTCTTCACCGCGCCGTCCTCTATGGCCAGGATCTCGAGCGGCGCCGTCGAGCAGGCATAGCAGCCAAAAGTGTAGAGGAACGCATTGTCCCGGGTCTCGAACTCGTAGCGTCCGTCGCCGTTGAGGTCGGTGGCGGTCAAAGGCCCGCCGTCGAGCTCGCCGAGATCGACCGTCCGCCAGCTCGTCCCGTCCTTGCTGGCGGTTAGGATCTTGGTGTCGGCGCAGCAATGGGCGCCGCCGGTATAGAAGGAGGCCACCACCTCGAGCGCGGAATTGGAGGGATCGAGCTCGGCGATTTGCACGCTCACCGGCGGGTCGCCGAAGCCGAGATCCTCGGCCTCGAGCTTGGCCACCTCCTTGCCCTCGGCGAGCACCGTGACCACCGGCGTACGCGAGACATCGCCGGTATCGGTCTTGGCTTCCTTGTAGCTCAAGATCGCCTTGATCGGCCCTTGCTCGATCTCCCGCGTCTTGGGCGTCCCCTCGTCCTCACCGCTCCCTACCTCGATCTTGGGGCTCGCATCGCTGGTGTCGATGGCCTTCGCCTGGAGATATTTGGCGTCAAGCTTTGCAACCGCTTGGGCGAGCGTGGGTGCGGCATGCGCCACGTTTGGCAAAGAGGCGAGGCCGAGCAATAGGAAGAGGTAAAGTATTGGCATGGTCGGGACTCTGGCTAGAATGAAATGGCGCTCGCGCCTCTGGGCTGAGTTCGTCTATTCTAGCCTGCCCGCGGCCAGAGTTCCCATATTCCAACACGGCTCGTGCTCGGCGTCGCAACCGATATCCCTCGTAAGCCCGGTTCGGGCCTGCGGTTGGGGCGAGCGGAACTTGTCTTTTGCGAAGCGCTTTGACCCTAAGGGCAGCGGATCGGACGGATTTCGAAGCGATGGGTAGAGGATGAACGACAGGAATCTAGGGGTGGAGCGGGCCGGGTCGGCTCCGAGTAGGCCGGCGGTGGTGATCACCGGCGCCACCGAAGGCATCGGCCGCGCCTTGGCGGAAGAGTTCGCCCGTGCCGGCCACACGCTGCTGCTGGTTGCCCGCGACCGGGAAAGCCTGGAGCGGACCGCTTCGGAGCTCGCCGACGCCCATGGCGTCGAGGTGAGCGTCACCGCGCAGGACCTTTCCACGCAAGCGGGCTGCGCCGGCGTCGAGGACGCGCTCTCGCGCGACAATCTTTACGCCGACACCCTGATCAACAATGCCGGCATCATGTCGTCGGGCTTCTTCCAGGACGAGGATCCCGCCAAGCTTGCTCGCCTCATCGATCTCGACGTGCGCGCCGTGGTGGACCTTACCTCGCGCTTTCTGCCCGGCATGATCGCACGGCGCAGCGGTGGGGTGCTCAACATCTCCTCCATGGTGGGCTTCATGCCGGTGCCCTATCAGGCGGCCTATGCGGCCTCCAAGGCCTTCGTGCTCTCCTTCACCAAGGCGCTGGCCTACGAGACCATGGGGACCGAGGTGCGGGTGTCGGTGCTGGCGCCCGGCTCCGTGGCCACGCGCCTGCACACCAAGGCCGGCGCCCAGAACTCCTATTACGCGCACCTGTTTCCGATGATGACGCCCGAGCAGGTTGCCCGCGCCGCCTATCGCGGCTTTCGCCGCGGCAGGAGCCAGATCGTGCCCGGCATCTTCAACCAGCTCGGCGCCTCGGCCATGCGCTTCGTGCCCGACTTCCTGGTGCTGCCGATCATGGGCCTGTTCTTTCGGGTGCGGGACGCCGACGGCAATGCCCAGGGTCCGGGACCCGGTGCCACGGGCGGCGGCCCCGGCCCTGGACACAAGCCTGTCGCTGCCCGCCAGATTAGCCTGGGCGGGGCGCTTCTGCGCAGTCCTGTCGGTGGGCGATGGTGGAGCCGAGGGGGATCGAACCCCTGACCTCAGCAGTGCGATTGCTGCGCTCTCCCAACTGAGCTACGGCCCCTAAAGGATCGGGAGCCATTTAGGGAGTGGCATTCCGGCCTGTCAAGCAAGGGCAGTTTGCGTCCGAGGGAGGGCTTGCTCTCGTCGTCGCCTCTCCGCTACATGATGCTTCGTGCCAGGAGGGGGCTGATGGTTCCTTTGATCGATTTCGTCGTCTATCTCATCCAGCTCTATATCTGGGTGATCATTGCGAGCGCGATCTTGAGCTGGTTGATCGCCTTCAACGTGGTCAACACGAGCAACCGCTATGTGCTCGCCATCGCCGACGTGCTCTGGCGGCTGACCGAGCCCGCGCTCCGGCCCATCCGCTCGATCCTGCCCAATCTCGGCGGCATCGACATATCGCCCGTGATCCTGATCCTCGTTCTGCTTTTCATCCAAAATGTCGTGCTTCTCGGCTGGCTGATGCCGGCGCCTGAGCCGCTCATCGTTAATCCTTGAGCACTGGCGTCCCGGCGGGCCTGCCGCTCCGCCGCGTAGGCGAAGGGGTGATCCTGGCCGTTCTGCTGACCCCCAAGGCGCAGCGGGACGCCATTGTGGGGATCGAGGCCTATGGCGGGGAGACGGTGCTGAAAGCCCGCGTCCGGGCGCTGCCCGAGCAAGGGCGTGCCAACACCGCGCTGGAGAAGCTGATCGCCGATTGGCTAAAGGTGCCCCCTTCGCGCGTCACGGTCGCCCAAGGCGGCAAGTCGCGTCTCAAGCAAGTGAAGGTGGAGGGCGACACCGAAGCGCTCACCCGCCTCATCGCCACCCGCATCGCTGCTCTGCCGCTCTAGCTGCGGGTCGCCTGGGCGATCTCCTCCACGATGGCGAGCGCGGCCGCCCGCGGATCGGGCGCCCGGGTGATCGGCCGGCCGACCACGAGATAGTCGGCGCCGGCCGCGATGGCTTCGGCCGGCGTCACGGTCCGCGCCTGGTCCTGCGCCTCGAAGCCCTGCGGCCTGATGCCGGGCGTCACGATCAGGAAGCCCGCGCCCGCGGCTTTGCGGATCGCCGCCGCCTCCTGGCCTGAGGCGATGACGCCGTCGAAGCCGGCTTCCTTGGCGAGCATCGCCCGATGCAGCACCAGCTCGGCTGGCGGATGGTGGATGCCCTGTTGCACGAGGTCGGCCGCCCCGAGATTGGTGAGCACCGTCACGCCGAGCAGCTTCAACGCGCTGTCGCCGCGCCCCCGCACCGCGGCCTGCAGCGCCTTGCGGTCGACCGCATGCACGGTAAGGAAACGGGCACCCGTCCGCGCGACGGCAGCGGTCGCCCGCTCCACCGTCGCCTCGATGTCCAAGAGCTTGGCGTCGATGAAGACCGCATGACCCTCGCGCGCGAGCTCGCCCGCAAGCGCAAATCCTCCCGCAAAGAGCAGCTCGAGCCCGATCTTGTAGACGCCGACGCTGTCCCCGAGTCCGACAATGAGCGCGCGAGCCTCCTCGACGCTCGACACGTCGAGAGCGACGATGAGCCGGTCCCTGGCGCTCGTCATGGGGAAGCGAATTTCCGCGCCGCAACGGCCAGCGCCTCGACGACGGCTTTCAGCATCTCCTGCAGCGTCTTGTCCTTGAGGCTGCCATCCTCCTCGAAGGCGTCACCCGCGCGAGGCAGCGCCAGCTGCTGCGGGATGACGGTGGCGCCGATCCCGACCTCCAGGATCTGGCGGAGATGCAAGAGGCTGCGCATGGCGCCGTAATTGCCGGGCGACGCTCCGCTGATGGCAAAGACGCGCGACTTGTACACTTCGAGCCCGGTCTCGCCTTTGGCCCGCACCCGCGTCACCCAGTCCAGCGTGTTCTTGAGCAGCGGCGCGATGGAGGAATTGTATTCCGGGCTCGCGATGAACACGCCCTGATATTCGCCGAGCAGCGCCCTGAACTCGCGCGCCGCCTTGGGCGGGCCGTCGCTTGCGTCGAGATCGCCGTTATAGAACGGCATCGGGTAGTCCTTCAGCTCGATCACCACGCCCTCGATGCCGTTGGCTTCGGCGATGCGATGGGCGAGCCGGACGAGCTTGCGATTGTAGGAGCCTTCCCTTGTGCTGCCGGCAAAGAACATGAGCCGCATCGGTCCCCTTTTCTAGGGTCGTGCCTGACCCGCCGGCAGCGCAGGCTTCAGCCGGGCTGCTTCCGTCGCAGCCGCCTCGTCCTGGCCTTCCCCAAACAGATGCCGCAGCGGCACCACCGCCGCTGCCGCAAGCGGCGTGGCGAGTGCCAGGCCCAGAATGCCGAACACCGCGCCGGCCACGAGCTGCGCCAAGATCACCACCGCCGGCGGCAGTGACACCGCACGCGACTGGATCAAGGGCGTCATGAGATAGCTCTCCAGGAATTGGATGATGGCATAGAGCCCGACCACCCAAAGAGCGAGATCGAGGCCCTCGCCGCCGGCCACCAGCACCATCGGGATGGCGCCGATGATCGGTCCAAGATAGGGCAGGAAGCCCGCGAGGCCGGCAAAGAGCGCGAGCACGAAGGGGATCGGCACCCCGAGAATGAGCAGGCCCACATAGGTGAAACCGCCGATCAGCGCCATGGCGATGCCCTGGCCGACCAGCCAGCGCCGGAGCAAATCGCCGGTCTGATGCAGCATCTGCATGGTGGTGATCCGCCGATCCGCTGGCGCCAGTCTCGCCACCAGCTCGACATAGGCATGGGGATCGGCGGCAAAATAGATGCCGAAGAAGAGCACGATGAGCCCTGCGCTGAAGACGCCGACGATCGAGAGCGCGACCGATGTCGCGCTCGTGGCGATGCCCCACGGACTGAGGAACTTTTCGAGCAGCTGCACCAGATCCAAGTTCTCGAACAGGCTGGACTGATCGGCGAAGCTCGCGAATTCCTTGGTCAGGCTGGTCGCACCGACGGCGAGGCTGCGGGCAAGCTGGGTCACCTGCTGGGCGATCGTGGGTCCTGCGCCCCACAGCACGAGGACGAGAAACGCCGCCACCGCCAGCACCACGATGGTGAGCGTGACGAGCCTCGGCAGTCGCGTGAGCTCGGCGAGCGCGCGACTGGACCCGTAAAGCACGATGGCGAGCAGCAGGCCGGCAAAGGCGAGCAGGATCGCGGTGCGGGCGAACCACAAGCCGCAAGCGATGGCGAGCACCGCGACCACGGCGGCGGCGATCTTTGCGGCCCTTGCCATGTCCGATTGAGCGAGCTTGGGCGCCGGGGTCGTGGCGGGGCGTTGCGGGGCGGTATCGTCGTCGGTCATGGCGCTCGCGTTGGAAGGCGCTCGGCGGCGCAGCAAGAGCGCGGAGCTGACGATTGGGTCACTCTACTAGAAAAACGACGCCAATAGGATAGAGGCTAATCGCCGGTCCGCTCGAACAATTCCTTCACGCGGGCGAAGAAACCCGCCGAGTCCGGGCTCGTGTTCGCGCTCGACCCCTCCTCGAACGCCTTCAACAGCTCGCGCTGCTTGCGCGAGAGGTTCTTCGGCGTCTCCACCTCGACCTGGATGTAGAGGTCGCCCTGCTGCTTGGAGCGCAGCACCGGCATGCCCTTGGCCTTGAGGCGGAACTGTTTGCCGCTCTCGGAGCCTTCGGGGATCTTCACCCGCGTCTTGCCGCCGTCGATGGTGGGCACCTCGATCTGGCCGCCAAGTGCGGCGGTGGTCATGGCGATGGGCACGCGACAGAAGAGATCGGCGCCGTCGCGCTGGAAGAACTCATGCGGCTTGATGGAAAGGAAGATGTAGAGGTCGCCGGGTGGCCCGCCGCGCAAGCCCGCCTCACCTTCGCCGGCGAGCCGGATGCGCGTGCCGTCCTCCACCCCCACTGGAATGGTGACGGAGAGAGTGCGCTCGCGGGTGACGCGGCCCGACCCGCTGCAAGTGGGGCACTGCGTCTCGATCACCTCGCCACGCCCCTGGCAGCTGGGACAGGTGCGCTCGATGGTGAAGAAGCCTTGGCTCGCGCGCACCTTGCCCACCCCGCCGCAGGTGCGGCAGGGCGTTGCTTGCGTCCCCGCCCGGGCGCCGGAGCCCGAGCAGCTGTCGCAGGTGATGCTGGTGGGGACCCGGATCTGTGCGCTCTTGCCGGTGTAAGCCTCGGCCAGTGCGATTTCCATATTGTAGCGAAGGTCGGCACCGCGCTCCCGCGCCGAGCGCTGGCGCGGCCGGCGCTGGCCCATGAACTCGCCGAACAGATCGTCGAACATGGCCGACATGGAGGCGGAGAAATCGGCGCCGAAGCCATGGGCACCGGCGCCGGCGAGCCCGCTGTCGAAGGCGGCGTGGCCGAAGCGGTCATAGGCCGCCCGCCGCTGCGGGTCCTTCAGCGCCTCATAGGCCTCGTTCAGTTCCTTGAAGCGCTGCTCGGCCGTGTGGTCGCCGTTGCAGCTGTCGGGATGGCATTCCTTGGCGAGACGCCGGAAGGCGGCCTTGATCTCGGGATCAGGCACGCCACGTTGGATACCCAGAATTTCGTAGTAGCAGCGTTTTCCCATCGCCCCTTTGGCCTTCACCCCGGAACCGCTTCCCGCATGCGGGCGGCGCTCAGCCTCTTGTCTTAGGCATCTCGGCGGGACCTTGCGGCCGTTGCAGCCGACGCAAGGCCCGCGCCAATGCCATCAATCGTCATTCACGCCGACTTCTTGCTGTCGTCGTCCCTCACCTCTTCGAAGTCGACGTCGACCACATTGTCTTCCGGGGCGCCGCCGCCACCCTCCGTGCCGCCTCCGCCTCCGCCGCCTCCGGCAGCACCCTGGTTCGCCTGATACAGGGCCTCGCCGAGCTTCATCGAGGCTTGCGCCAGCGCATCGACCTTCTGCTTGACGAGGTCGGTATCCTCGCCCTGGATCGCGGATTTGAGGTCGGCCAGCGCCGCCTCCACCGTGCTCTTATCGCTTGCCGGGACCTTGTCGCCGAAATCCTTGAGCATCTTCTCGGTCGAGTGCACGAGCGCCTCGCCCTGGTTCTTCGTCTCGACCAGCTCGCGGCGCTTCTTGTCCTCGTCGGCGTGGCTCTCGGCCTCCTTCACCATGCGCTCGATATCGGCATCGCTCAGACCGCCCGAGGCCTGAATGCGGATCGACTGCTCCTTGCCGGTCGCCTTGTCGGAGGCAGCGACATTGACGATGCCGTTGGCATCGATGTCGAAGGTCACCTCGATCTGGGGGACGCCTCGGGGTGCCGGCGGGATGCCGACGAGATCGAACTGGCCGAGCAGCTTGTTGTCGGCTGCCATCTCGCGCTCACCCTGGAAGACGCGGATGGTGACCGCGTTCTGATTGTCCTCGGCGGTGGAGAACACCTGACNNGCCTGGATGGCGGCGCCGATGGCCACCACCTCGTCGGGGTTCACGCCCTTATGCGGCTCGCGGCCGAAGAAGGTCTTCACCGTCTCGACCACCTTCGGCATCCGGGTCATGCCGCCGACCAGCACTACCTCGTTGATCTCGGCGGCCTTAAGGCCTGCATCCTTCAGCGCGTTCTGGCACGGGCCGATGGTCTTCTGGATGAGGTCGTCGACGAGGCTCTCGAGCTTGGCGCGCGTGAGCTTCATGGTGAGGTGCTTGGGGCCGGACGCGTCGGCGGTGATGAAGGGCAGGTTGATCTCGGTCTGGGTGGTCGAGGAGAGCTCGATCTTGGCCTTNNAGCTTGTCGCCGCGCAGATCGATGCCGCTCTCCTTCTTGAACTCATTGGCGAGATAGTCGACGAGGCGCATGTCGAAGTCCTCGCCGCCGAGGAAGGTATCGCCATTGGTCGACTTCACCTCGAACACGCCGTCGCCGATCTCCAGGATCGAGATGTCGAAGGTACCGCCGCCGAGATCGTACACGGCGATGGTCTTGCTCTCCCCCTTCTTGTCGAGACCGTAAGCGAGCGCGGCCGCGGTCGGCTCGTTTATGATGCGCAACACTTCGAGGCCGGCGATCTTGCCCGCGTCCTTGGTGGCCTGGCGTTGGGCGTCGTTGAAATAGGCAGGCACGGTGATGACCGCCTGCTCGACCTTCTCGCCGAGATAGGCTTCGGCGGTCTCTTTCATTTTCTGCAGGATGAAGGCGGAGATCTGCGAGGGCGAATATTTCTTGCCGCGGGACTCAACCCAGGCGTCGCCATTGTCGCCATTGACGATTTGGTAGGGGACGAGCTTCTTGTCCTTCTCGACCATCGGGTCGTCATAGCGGCGGCCGATCAGGCGCTTGATGGCGAAGAAAGTGTTCTCGGGGTTGGTGACCGCTTGGCGCTTGGCGGGCAGGCCTACCAGCCTCTCGCCATCAGCGTTGAACGCCACTATCGACGGCGTGGTGCGCACGCCCTCGGCATTCTCGATCACTTTGGGGTTCCTGCCCTCCATGACCGCAACACAGGAATTGGTTGTGCCGAGATCGATACCGATCACTTTCGCCATACTACAAACCTCTCTCTTTCTGGCAGACCCGCGAGGGGCCTGGAACGGCACCCCGATGACGCGCCCCCGCGCTATGGCGTGGCGCCGGTCCCCTAGACAATCCGGCGGACCCGCCGACTCGGAAGAGCGGCGGTGTTGGGATTATATAGGGGGCAAGCCTATGGCTCACAAGGAGAAGCGGGGCGGCAACACTGTCGGGCGGAAAGAATAATCAGCTTACGCGCTTCCAGGCGCTGATCAGGATGGGTGGAAGGCAGTAATGGCGGCCGGTGGCTGCCGCCTCTGCCATTTCCTGCCGGAAGACGGTCGCCCTTCCGGTATCGGCGATGCCGAGCTCCGCACCTGCCGCAAACAAACCATCATAAACGCCGACCAGCATGTCGGCCATCTCGGCGAGCGGCACGAAATGCGCAGCCGCTGCGGTACGGTCCGGGGCTCCTAGCCCCGCCGCCTCGAATTGCGCCGGCAATTGCCGGCCGGCTCGCATGTTGCGCCCGTGAGCGCGGAATACCCCTTCGAACAGCCGGTTGAACTCGGCCATGGGCGGGCAGAGCGGCTCGATAGCAATCGCCCCGAAATCGAACTCCTGCGCCACCACCATGCCGCCCGGCTTGGTCCAGCCATGCATCTTCTCAAGCACGAGGGAGGGGTCCTGAAGATGCATCAGCAGCAGCCGGCAGAAGGTGAGATCGAAGGGGGCGCCGGGCACATCATCGAGCTCGAGCACATTGCCTTGGATGAAATTGAACTGGGCGCCACCTTGGGCGCGGAGCTCTGCGAGCGCCTCGGTCCCCAGCCCGCCGTCGATGTCGATGCCGGTGACCTTGCCTTCGGCGCCCACCCGGGCCGCCATCAGGCCCATCACCGCGCCGGGGCCCGAGCCCACGTCCAGGGTGCTCATTCCAAGCTTGAGCCCCGCCGCGTCGAGCACCTGCTCGGTGGCGCCTTGCCACATACGCGCCTGGTCGCGCGGGCGCTGATATTCGCGCGCGTCGCGCGCATGCACATAGCCGTCTGGGTTGACTTTACGCGCGCGCGCCGCCGCCATGCTTTGTCTCCTTAAAGCACTATTGCAAAGCTTCCGGGCAGATCGAAGGCGAGCTCGAGGCGCCCCTTAAGCCTCAAACAAAAACTTAGAGCGCTGTCGCGATTCTATTCCATGCGATAGCGCTCTAAGGCGAGCCGCGATCGGAGCCTTGGTCCTGCGGCTTGTCGCCCTTGCCGGGTCCCGAGCCGCCGGGGAAATCGTCATTGGCGGCCTTCTGCGGTCCATCGCCGCCATCTTGAGCGCCTTGCGCCGCCGGAACGGCTTTGGCGCCGCCTTTGGCAATCGCCACGAGAGCCGGCCTAAGGCACCGGTCACCGATGACATAGCCTGCTTGCATCACATCCACGACCGTTCCCTCGGGCACGTTGGGGTTCGGCACCTCATACATGGCCTGGTGGCAATTGGGGTCGAAGCGCTGGCCAAGGGGCTCGATGCGCGTCACCCCGTGCCGGTCGAGCACATTCAGGAGCTCCCGCTCGGTAAGCTCGACGCCGTCGAGGAAGCTCTTCAGCGCCGGATCCTGGGCCGCTGCCTCGGCAGGCACGTGCTCGACGGTGCGCCGGAGGTTGTCGCCGACGGTGAGCACGTCGCGGGCGAAGTTGGAGACCGCATAGCGGGCCGTGTCGGCCCTTTCCCGCTCGGTGCGGCGGCGCAAATTCTCCATGTCGGCAAGGGTTCGGAGCAGCCGATCGCGCATATCGGCGTTCTCGACGATCAGGGCTTCGAGCTCCACGCTCGCCTGCCGGGCAGGATCGTCGCTATCGCGCTTGCCGTCGGCACCCGGAGCCTCGTTGGCATCGGCGCGCGGTCCGGTCGTGTCGCGCGGATCGGTCTTGTCGTCGGGCATCGCCGCCTTTGCCGAATGGCCTAGAGCGCTATCGCATGAAATAGAATCGCGACAGCGCTTCTCACTTTAATTGATTGTTCGAGCATGATCTTTTCGGAAAACCGGTTCCCACTTTTCTAAGATTATGCTCCAGGGCCGCACCCTTGCCAGGGATATCGACCGCCCGTGCCGAAAAATCAAGGGACAAGCCGCCCGAGCAGGCGCGCCGTGTAGTCCACCATGGGGATGATGCGGGCATAATTGAGCCTGGTCGGGCCGATCACGCCGAGCACGCCCACGATCTTCTGCTCGGTGTCCTCGAAGGGCGAGACGATCAGCGCCGATCCCGACAGCGAGAACAGCTTGTTCTCCGAGCCGATGAAGATGCGCACACCTTCGGCGCGCTCAGCCAGGCCCAAGAGCTGAATCAGGTCCTTCTTGGTATCGAGGTCCTCGAACAGGAGCCGTACCCGCTCCAGATCCTCCATGGCGCGGACGTCCTCGAGCAGGTGCGAGCGGCCGCAAACGATGAGGCTCTTGCGGTCGTCGGCGTCGCCCGACCATGTGGCCAGGCCCTCGGTGACCACGCGCGCGGTGAGCTCGTCGAGCTGGGCGCGCCGCTGCTCGATCTCGGTCTCGATGCGGGCGCGGGCATCGGCCAGCGTCGATCCGCCGATCCTGGCGTTGATGTAGTTGGAGGCTTCGCTTAAGGAGGAGAGCGGCAAGCCCTCGGGCAGCGCGATGATGCGGTTCTCGACGTCGCCATCCTCGCTCACCAGCACGGCCAGCGCCTTGCCCGGCCCGAGATTGACGAACTCGACCTGCTTCAGCGTCTTGCTCTGCTTCTCGACCAGCACCACGCCGGCGCAGCGCGACAGCCCGGACAGCATTTCGCCGGCTTCGGCAAGGAAGTCGTCCACCACGCGGTGCCTGCCGCTGCCGGCCATGCGGCTCTCGATCTGGCTGCGCTCCTCCTCGCTCACATCGCCGATCTCGAGCAGGCCGTCGATGAACAGTCGCAAGCCCGCCTGAGTCGGCAGGCGGCCGGCGCTGGTATGCGGCGCATGGATGAGGCCGAGCCCTTCTAAGTCAGACATGACGTTGCGCACGGAAGCGGGCGACAGTGTCATGGGCAGCGCGCGGCTTAAGTTGCGCGAGCCAACCGGCTCGCCGGTGGCGAGATAGGTCTCCACGATGCGCTTGAAGATCTCGCGGGAGCGGTCGTTCAGCTGGCGCAGGCCGACGGCGCCGTCGGTGGCGGCCTTGAAGGCTGAATCGAAGTCGGCATGGCGCATGGAGTGAGAATGTAGGGACCGGCCCACATCACGTCAAATGCACACGTCGAATGCGGGCCGCGACGTCAGAAACTGGAAGCCAGAAATCAGAAGCCTAAAGAGCAAAATGCCCGACCGGCTTGTGGCTTCTGGTTTCTAATTCAGCTTCAGCGCGGCGAATTCGGGCGCGGGCGGCGAGGTCAACTCGTCGGGAGCGCCGAAATGGGCGAAGTAGCGCGTCTTGATCGCCTCGACCGGCATGATGATGAACACATCGGTGGTGCCGAACTGATGATCGATCACGGCGCCATCGCCGACATAGGCGCCGACCCGCAAATAACCCTTGATCAGCGGGGGGAGCGTCTTGAGCGCCGCGCGCGTGTCGATCGCCTCGCGCGGCATCATGTTCATGTCGACGCGCCGATGCTCATGCGCGCGCACGCGCCATTCCTCCGGCGCGAGCGCGGTATGGTGAAGAAAGCTTAAAGCTTGCGCGTGGGCCGCGGGGTCGGTGCCCTCGAAGCTGGCGCAGCCGAGCATCACGTCGACGCCGTGCTCGCGCACATAGGTCCACACCCCCTGCCAGAGCAGCTCCAGCGTCCGCCTGTTGCGGTAGGGCTTGAGCACGCAGGACCGGCCGAGCTCCATGAAGCTATAGTCCGGGCTCTTGGCGCGGATCAGTGGCCCGATGTCGTATTCGCCCTGGGTGTAGAACCCCTCGTGCAGGTCGGCGATCTCTTGGCGCAGCATCCGATAAGTGCCGACCACGCGCGGCCGCCGCCAGCGGCCTTTGGCCGGATTGCCGTGGTCGACCACGAGCAGATGGTCGAAGATGGCGTCATACGGGTCCTCGTCGCGCCGCGACAGCATGGCAAGTGCTGTGGGCACGGCCGACATCTCCTCGTAGAACACCTTGTAGCGGAGCCGCTGGGCGCGGCGGATCTCACCCTTCTTGCGGGCGAGGCGCACCTCTAGCGAGCCGATGCGGCCATAGATCTTAGGCGGCTGGAAGGCGAGCCCGAACCCACCACCGCCGAACCGCTTGCGGCCGACAAAGGGCAGCGGAGCGTTGAGATTTGGCCAAAACAACCCTGGGAAAATGGCACCGCCGCGGAACCTGTCCGCGAAGCGGCTTGGCGTCAGCTTCATCGACATCGTCTAGCCCGAGTGATCATGAACGAGGGGGCCCCCGCGACGCGGCACGCTACCGACGCTGACCCTCACTCGTGGCCAACCGATTCGGCCACAATGAACGCCGGTTAGCAAACCAATTCGAAGCCTGTATGACAGTCTGGGGATATCGGGAGCTTTGAGCGTCCGCGCAAGGCGTCAGGCGGCGCCGGACCTTGCGTCATTCTCGGCCGCGCCCGCAAGATCGCCCCGCCAGCGTTGGACCAGCGCGGCGAGGTCCTCCTTCTCGAAGGGCTTGGCGAGATAATCGTCGAGCCCTGCCGCAAGATAGGAGGCGCGGTCCTCGGCAAAGGCATTGGCGGTGAGCGCCACGATCGGCGGGCGCGCTTCGCCTGGGCGCGCGCCGTCGGGGTAAAGCGCCCGGATGTGGTGCGCGGCCTCCACCCCGTCCATATCCGGCATGTGGATGTCCATGAGCACGAGGTCGAAGCCCTTGCCGGGAGCTTCATCGAGCGCGGTCCGCGCCTTGGCGATCGCCTCGGCGCCGTTCTTGGCGCGCACCACGCGGGCACCGGACCTCTCGATCACCGTGCGGGCGAGCAGTGCGTTGATGTCGTTGTCCTCGGCGAGCAGCACCGAGGCTTGCGGCTCTTCGGCCGACGAGGATCGGCGCGCGGAGGCAGAGGCCGGCAGGACCCTCAGCGCCGGCTCTGCCTCGGTCGTGCTGAACAGCTGGGTCAGGAGCGAGGAGGGCCGGATCGGGCGGACGAGATAGCCGTTGAATCCCAGCTCTCTGAACCGCGGGATATCGCCCCGCTCCGAGGGGTCGACGATCACCACCGCGCGGGGCGGGCGGCAGCCTTCACCCTCCTTGCGCAGCAGCGTGAGGAGGCGTTGGGCGCCCTTCTCGACCCCGGCGCGATCGGTGAGCAGCGCGCTCACCGGCACCCCAGTCGCGGCGGCATTCGAGGCGAGGCGCTCGGCATCCTTGAGCCCGGCCCGGACGAGGTTCGCGCCCACCGCCACCAGCAAATCGCCGATCATGGCGCCCTCGATCTCGCCTTCCAGCGCGAGCAGCACCTTGGCGGCCGCATCCGGGCGCGGCCACAAGGCGCCGATGGTCATCACGTGAGCAGGCACGCCGAGGGCCAAGTCGACGGTGAAGGTGGCGCCGGCGCCGGGGACGCTTGCCAACCCGATGCGGCCGCCCATCTCCTCGACCAGGCGTTTGGAGATGGCGAGCCCCAAGCCAGTGCCGCCATGGCGCCGAGCCGGACCGGAATCGCCCTGCTCGAACTCGGCGAAGATGCGCGTCGCGGCGTCCGGCGGCACGCCGGGGCCGGTGTCGCGCACGGCAAAGCGCAACGCCACGCGCGCCCGCTCCGCCACCGCTTGCAAGTCACTGGGCACAAGCGAGAGCGTCAACGCCACGCCGCCCCGCTCGGTGAATTTGATGGCATTGCCCACGAGGTTCATCAGGATCTGGCGGATGCGCATTTCGTCGCCGATCACCGTGCGCGGCAGCTCCGGGCTGACGCACCAGCCGATTTCCAGCCCCTTGTCGCGGGCGCGCGGCGCCAGAAGCTCGACCACGCCTTGCACCGCGTCGGCGATCTCGAAGGGCTGCGGATGCAGCTCGACCTTGCCCGCCTCGATCTTGGAGAAGTCGAGCACCTCGTCGATCAGTCCGAGCAGGGTCTTGGCCGAGGTGGAGATGGCGCGCGCATAGGTGCCTTGCTCCGGCGAGAGCTCCGTGTCGAGCAGGAGCCCGGTCATACCGAGGATGCCGTTCATCGGGGTTCTAATTTCGTGGCTCATGGAGGCAAGGAATCGCGACTTAGCCTTGCTCGCGCTTTCCGCCAGGTCACGCGCGTCGGCAAGCGCAAGCTCCGCCGCCCGCTGCTCGGTGATGTCGCGGCCGACGCTTTGGGTCTCGCTCAAGGTCCCGTCTTCGTCGATGATGGCGAAATCCTCCCACACGAACCAGCGCGGGCCTCTGGCTGTGCCGAGCTCGACGATGCAGCTGTGGCGCTCTTGGTCCTCGGCAGCGAAGGGCTCGGGCGCTTGGTCATCGCTGCTCGTGACGGGCAGCTCGAAGACCTGGCTCAAGGCCGCTTCGCGCTCCAGCCCGAAGGTGCGGCAGAAGGAGTCGTTCACGAAAGTGAGCCGCTGCTCTTGGTCGCGGCGCAGAATGACATCGCCCTGGTGGTTGAGGAGATCGCGATAGCGTGCCTCCCGCTCGCGCACCTCCCATTGGAGGTCGCGCAACGATTCGATGGTTGCATCGCCATGCGCGGCGTCGGCCTGCGCAGCACCGAGGTACGCAGCATCAAGATGCGGGGCATCACGATGCCCGGTCTCGCGCGCCGCGTCGCGAGGCTCGCCGAATAGGTCGAGCCGGGGCCTCCACGGCACGAGCAAGAGGGCGAGCAGCGCCAGCGGCGCTCCAAGCGCAAGCGGCAGAAGCGCCAGCGTCTGAAAGGCGCCGAGCATGGCAAACGCGATGAGGAGCAGGGCTCCGGCAATCAGCGCCAGCGTCCGCCGCACGAGGCGGCCGCGTTCCAGCCGCAAGCCTTGCCGGGCGCGCTTAAGCGCGGCCAGTGCCTGGCCAAGGCGTTTCGACCTTGCTTGCGGCTGCTGAGGCGAAGGTCTGCCTTGCCTATCAGCGTCCGCCTGGTGCTGCCGACGCTCCACGTCTTTACGCCACTCGATTTGCCGCCGGGACTGGGGCGCGCCATTGCCCCGGTAGAGCCAAGCAAAGAATGCTTGAGAAAGGCTTAGCTTTGCGCCGGCCCAGAGCGAGCACGACGTTCTAAGCTGCGCCCGACGGCGGCATGAGTGAGCCGAGGCGCGCCGCCGACAACCTAAGCAGCTGCAACCTGCGCGCGGCGCAAGGTCTCGCCGCGATAGCTCAAGGCCTCGGCGATATGGATGCGGGCGACGTGGCTCTCGCCGTCGAGATCGGCAAGCGTGCGGGCGACGCGCAAGGTGCGGTGATAGCCGTGCGCGCTTAGACTGAGCGCGGAGGCCGCGTCGCGCAGCAGCATGAGCCCGGCAGCGTCGGGCTTGGCGATCGCCTCGAGCAGGCTCACATCGCATTCGGCATTGGTGCGGGCGCGCTTGCCCGGGAGCGACGCGAAGCGCTCGGCCTGGATGCGGCGGGCGGCGCTCACCCTGCCAGCGCCTCGGTGTCGTTAGGCTTCCCGCTCTTGATGAGGAGCGCGAAAGTCAGCGCGACGCCCAAGGCGCAACAGACGACATAGGCTAGCATCAGCCAAACCGTCTTCCAGAAGCCCGCGCGATCCTCGCGCCATTGCTTGGCGACCGCAGGCCACACCGCCAGGAACGCGCCGACCATGACAATTAATCTGAACATGGCTTGCTCTCCTGCCCGAGGCCCAGCCTAAGGCTTCACGCCCGGGATCAGGATGTTGGACGGCAAGCTCGGATCGAGCAGGCGGGCCGCCTGCTCGGCGCCGGTCACCGGTAGATTGGCTTTGTCGAGCAGCCCCACCTGCACGAGCAGGGATGCCTGGTCCCAATAGATGTGTTCATAGGTGATCTTGCTTCCCTCGAAGCCCACGACCACGACGAAAGGCAGCACGACCCGGCACCCGGTAGGCCGCACCCCCGGCAGCAGCGCCGGCATCTCGCGATCATGGGTGAAGCTCATGATCACCTCGTCAACGACGCGGTCCTCGCCCACCGTGCGCGAAACTTGAGTGATCTTGGTGTCCTCAGGCCAGCGGCCGATGAACCAGCTGTCGTAGAAACGGCGCACCGCCTCGCGGCCCTGGCCCCCGGTCATCGTCGGCACATGGGTGAGATACGGCGCCTCGCTCATGGTCGCCATGGTCGCCTCGATGTCGCGCGTCTTGAACTCGGCGTCGGTATGGGCGTCGAACACCGCGCCGAGCGACTTACGATCTTCGCTCATGCCTCACCCCTTGCCACCTTTGCCTCCACCACGTCCCAGATCATGGCGGCGATGTCCGGTCCGCCGAACTGCGCCACCTGCCTGATGCCGGTGGGCGAGGTGACGTTGATCTCGGTGAGATAGTCGCCGATGACGTCGATGCCGACGAAGATCAGCCCGCGCTTCTTCAGCTCTGGCCCGAGGCGGGCACAGATCTCGCGGTCGCGCGCGGTCAGCGTGGCGGCCTCCGCCTTGCCGCCCACATGCAAATTGGAGCGCGTCTCGTCCTCTGCCGGCACGCGGTTGATGGCGCCCGCGATCTCGCCATCGACGAGGATGATGCGCTTGTCGCCNNACCATGATCGGCTCGCGGAAGGTGATGCCGAGCAGCTCGATCAGCGAATTGAGATTGGTGTCGCCGGGGGGAATGCGGAACACGGCAGCACCCCCATTGCCGTAAAGCGGTTTCACCACGATGTCCTTGTGCTGGTCGCGGAAGGCGCGGATATCGTCGGCCGAGCGGGTGACGAGGGTAGGCGGCATCAGCTCGAGGAAGTCGAGCACGAATACCTTCTCCGGCGCGTTGCGCACGGCTCCAGGATCGTTCACCACCAGCGTCTTGGGTTGGATGCGCTCGAGCAGATGCGTGGTGGTGATGTAGGCCATGTCGAAAGGCGGATCCTGGCGGAGATGCACCACGTCGAACTCGGAAAGATCGACCTCGCGCGGATGGGCGAGCCGGTAATGGGCGCCGGGTTTATCCTCCACGGTGAGGCTTTGGCCGGTCGCCATCAGTCTGCCGTCGCGGAGCGAGAGATAGTCGGGCGTGTAATAGAACACGTCATGGCCGCGCCATTGCGCCTCGAGCAGCAGCGCGAAGGTGGAATCGCCCCTGATATCGATGCGCTCGATGGGGTCCATCTGGAAGGCGACTTTGAGGGCCATGATGCTCTTTCGCTTAGCGTCCAAACGGCCGCGAAGCTCGCGCCAAACGGCTGCTTGCGTCAAACGAGAAATGCGTTTTCGATATATTTCGGCCACGCCCAAGGCGCCACAAGCACCACGTCGAAGGCAAGCTCATGCCCGGCAAAGCCCGGATGGCCCGAGAGCCAATATTGCGCCGCCCGCACGATGCGGCGCCGCTGCCTGGCCGGCAGCGTCCAGGCCGCGTCCTCGAAGGACTTGCGCCGCTTCACCTCGATGAAGGCCAGCCGCCTGCCCTTGAGCGCCACGAGGTCGATCTCGCCGACCGGCGTCTTGTAGCGTCGGGCGATGATGCGGTGGCCTTTGAGGTGGAGCAAGAGCGCGGCCAAGGTCTCGGCCATGAGGCCGCGGCGATAGGCCTTGACGCGGGCGTGCCTCATTGGTCGCGCTTCCCGCGAGCGAGGAGAAGGCCGAGCTCGTAGACGCGGCTCCGCTTCACACCCAGCATCTCGGCCACATTGCGCACGGCATCGCGAAAGCTCTCGGCCTCCAGCGCCTCTTGCAGCTGCGCCACGATCCGCTCGTCCCCGATCTCGATTTCCTCAGGCAGGGGTGGTGCGATCACCACCACGAACTCGCCTTTTTGATCCTCGATTTGCGCAAGCTCCGCGGCGAGGCCATCGAGCGTCCCACGCGTCACGGTCTCATGCAGCTTGGTCAGCTCCTTGGCCAGCGCCGCCTCGCGGGGCCCTAGCACCGCCGCCATGTCTGCGAGACTCTTGGCAAGGCGAGGGGCGGACTCAAACAGAACCAGCGTCGCCGGTACTGCCTTCAGCTCGCCAAGCCGCCGCCGCCGCGGGCCCGATTTGGTGGGCAGAAAGCCCGCGAACAGGAAGGTGTCTGTGGGAAGACCCACGCTGGTCAGCGCCGCAAGGGTCGCCGACGGGCCTGGCAGGCTGATCACCTTGAGCCCTTCGTCGAGCGCCTCCCGCACCAGTCTATAGCCCGGGTCGGAGATGAGCGGGGTGCCGGCATCGGAGATGAGCGCTACCGCGGAGCCTGCCCGGATGCGGGCGATGAGCCGCGGCCGCTCGCGGGCGGCATTGTGCTCGTGATAGGCGGTGAGCTCGCCGCCGATGCCGAAATGGGAGAGGAGCTTGCGGCTGTGACGGGTGTCCTCGGCGGCGATCAGTTGAGCGCGGGCCAGCACGGCAAGCGCGCGCAGCGAGATGTCGCCGAGATTGCCGATCGGCGTCGCCACGAGGTACAGGCCCGCCTCGAGCGGCTGCTCGATCAGGTCGGCAAGCGCCGCCCGCGCGCGCTCGACCATCCGGCCCGACACCGCCGCGCTCCGATCCTTAGGCCCATGCTTCTGCACGCTGGCGACTTTAGCCGGTGATGGTCGACTTCGCGAGCAAGTGCTCGCAATGGCACGAAGGCTTAAGCGGCGGCAGGCGCTAGGCGCTGCCCCACGCCGTGCTATAGTGGCCGGCTTTCATGGATCGGACTTAAAGCCAGAGTTGCCGGCAAGGTGTTGTCCGGAGAGCAAGCGGCGGAGCGTCTTGAGGCTACCGGACGAGCGTGGACCACTCCCAACTGCCGTTAGGGACTAAAGCCATGCGCGCTTGCCAAAGCCGCGCGGGCCGTGACGTTAGAGGGGCCATGCAGCTTTCGCCAAGGATCGCTCAGTCGTGCGGGGCCTTGAGGCTCGTGGTCGCCAGCGCGCTGGTGACCGCGCTGCTGGCCGCCTGCGGCACGTCCGGTGGCGGCCGCGCCGGACCTGACGCTGGGCTGACCACCGGCTCGACCGGCACCGTGAAGGTGGCGCTTCTGCTGCCGATCTCCGCATCGGGCTCTACCCCCGCCGTGGCCAAGGCGTTGAAGCAGGCGGGCGAGCTTGCTCTGTTCGATTTCGACAACCCTGGCGTCACGCTCGTGCCGAAGGACACTCACGGCACTCCCGAAGGCGCGCGCGCCGCGGCGGAGAGCGCCATCCACGACGGCGCCGAGCTGATTATCGGGCCGCTCTTTGCCCAGGAGGTCACGGCTGTGGCCCCGGTCGCCCACCAAGCGGGCGTGCCGATGATCGCGTTTTCCAGCGACGAGAAGGTCGCCGGCAACGGCGTCTATCTGTTGAGCTTCCTCGCCGGCCGTGACGTCCAGCGCATCGTTGCCTTCGCGCTCGCCCATGGCAAACGCAACTTCGCGGTGCTGGTGCCGCAATCGCCCTATGGGCGGGTGGCCGAGGCCGCCTTCGCCAAGGCAGTGGCGCAAGGCGGCGGCCAGGCCGCGGTGCGTGCGACCTTCCCGCCGGGCGACGCCAACGCCATGCTCGGGCCGGTGCGGCAGATCGCCAATGCGCTGAAGTCGGGCCAACAGATCGATGCGATCTTCCTCCCCGCGGGCAGGGAGGAGCTGCCCTCGCTGGCGCCGCTATTGGCGTCGTCCGACCTGACCAGCGCCAAGGTGCAGTTCATCGGCACGGGCCAGTGGGACTATCCCAATGTCGGCAGCGAGAAGGCGCTGGTCGGCGGCTGGTATCCGGCGCCCGACCCCAAGGGGTGGAGCAACTTCACCGAGCGCTATTCCAAGACCTATGGCGAGACGCCGCCCCGCATCGCGAGCCTCGCCTACGACGCGGTGAGCCTGGCGGTGTCGCTGTCGCAGAACCCGCCCGGCCAGCGCTATACCCAGGCGCAGCTCACCCGGGGCAGCGGCTTCCAGGGCGTCGACGGCCTGTTCCGGCTGCAGCCCGACGGCACGTCGGAGCGGGGGCTCGCCATTCTCGAAGTGCACGAATATGGGCCGCAGGTGCTGGAGCCCGCGCCCAACAGCTTCACCAACGTCTCCTCGCAATATTGAGGCTCGCAATATTGAGGCCCTTTAGGCCGCAAGCTCGACGATAAGGTGGTCGAGCAGGAGCCTGCCGGCGCCGGTCGCGGCGAGCCTGTCCCCCTCGCGCCGGACCAGGCCTTGCGCTTCGAGCGCGTGGATGCGCGCGGGAGCGATCACCCGGCCGTCGATCGCTTGCAGCCGCGCCAAGTCGATGCCTTCGGCCAGCCGCAGCCCCATGAGCAGATATTCGTCCGCTGCCTCCTCCGCGCGCAAAGTCTCGTCCTGCTCGAAGCCGTGGCCTGAAGCCGACACCGCATCCAGCCAAGCTTCCGGCGACTTGATGGTGCAGAGCGCTCGCTTCGTTCCGTCCATGGTGAGGCGGCTATGGGCGCCGGGGCCTGCGCCGGCATAGTCCTGACCCCGCCAATAGATAAGGTTGTGGCGCGATTCCGCTCCCTGCCACGCATGGTTGGAGATCTCGTAAGCCGGAAGACCGGCCGCCTCGCACAGCTCCTGCGTGACGAGGTAAAGTTCGCGCGCGCGTGCGCAATTTGGGATGCGCAAGCTGCCCGCCGCATGGCGCGCGGCAAACGGCGTGCCGGGCTCGATGGTCAGCTGATAGAGCGAGAGATGGTCCTGCGCGTAAGTGAGGGCGCGGGCGAGCTCCTCGCGCCAGGCGCGGACGCTCTGCCCCTGGCGGCCATAGATCAGGTCGAAGGAGACGCGGTCGAAAGTGCGCTTGGCGATGGCGAGTGCGGCAAGCGCCTCCTTAGCACTATGCATGCGGCCGAGCGCTTTGAGGTCCGAATCATCGAGCGCCTGCACGCCGAGCGAGACCCGGTTGACGCCGGCCAAGCGGTAGCCGGCGAAGCGCTCCGCCTCGACGCTCGTTGGATTGGCCTCGAGCGTGATCTCGGCGTCGGCGTCAAACCCCCAAAGCTCGGCGATAGCGTCGAGGATCGCCGCGACCGTCGCGGCTCGCATTAGCGACGGCGTGCCGCCGCCGAAAAAGACGCTTGTAACGCGGCGTCTGGGTGCAATGGCTGCGAGATAGCGGAGCTCGGCGAGATAGGCTAGGGCGAACTTGCCCTCGTCCACGCCGCCGTGCCGGACATGGGAGTTGAAATCGCAATAGGGACATTTGGCGAGGCAGAACGGCCAATGCACATACACCCCGAACGGCTCTCCAGCTTGCTCCGCACGAGCCGTCTTGATGGAACTCGCCGAGAGTTCTCCCCTCCCCCCTTGTGGGCGAGGGAGGGGAGTCACTTCTATCGAGACCATCTTCACCCCTCACCCTTTCCGCCGTCATAGGTCGCCAGCATCAGGAGCTCAAATGCCCGCATGCGGTGGGAGAGGTGATTTTTGAGCGCCGGCTCCATCTCGCCGAAGGTCTCGCTATAGCCATCGGGCACGAAGATCGGATCGAAGCCGAAACCCTTGTCCCCGCGCGGCGGCCAGACCAGCGTGCCCTGCACCTGGCCTTGGAAGGCGATCGTGTCCTTCTCCCGCCGGGCAAAGGCCAACGCGCAGATGAATCTGGCACCCCGATCGGTGGCGCCGGTCGCTTCCAGCTCACGCTCGACCCGTTGCATGGCGAGGCCGAAATCCTTCTTATGCCCACCCCAGCGCGCCGAATGGATGCCGGGCGCACCGGCAAGTGCCGCAACCTCCAGCCCAGAATCGTCGGCAAGCGCGGGTAACCCTGAGGCAATTGCGGCGGCGCGTGCCTTCAGCTTGGCGTTGTCGACGAATGTCTCGCCGGTCTCCTCCGGCTCGGCAAGCCCGAGCGTGGCGGCGGAGACGCAAGTAATGCCGAACGGCGCGAAGAGCTCGGCGATCTCATCCACTTTGCCCTCGTTGTGGCTCGCGATGACGATCCGCATCCCGCGCTTGAGCTCTCCCACCATCTTTAAGCGACGGTCAGCTTCTGCAGCTCGACGAGTTGGGCGATGCCGCGCCGGGCGAGCGCCATGAGCGCATCGAATTGCTCCTGGCTGAAGGCCTCGGTCTCCGCCGTGCCCTGCACCTCGACGATGCCGCCGGAGCCGGTCATGACGAAATTCGCATCGGCATCGGCTTCCGAGTCCTCGGCATAATCGAGGTCGAGCACCACCTCCCCGCCATAGAGCCCGCAAGACACGGCAGCGACGTGGTCGCGCAGCACCGCGTTCTTGACCATGTTGCGCGCCTTCATCCAGGCCACCGCGTCGTGCAGCGCAATCCAAGCGCCGGTGATGGAAGCGGTGCGCGTGCCGCCATCGGCCTGCAGCACGTCGCAATCGATGGTGATCTGCCGCTCGCCAAGCGCGCCAAGATCGATGACGGCGCGCAGCGACCGGCCAATTAGGCGCTGGATTTCCTGCGTGCGGCCCGATTGCTTTCCGGTGGCGGCTTCCCGGCGCGTGCGCTCCGACGTCGCCCGGGGCAGCATGCCATATTCGGCGGTGACCCAGCCCTTGCCACTGCCTTTCAGCCAGGGCGGTACGGATTCCCCGGCGCTCGCCATACACAGCACATGGGTCTCGCCGAAGCGCACGAGGCAGGAGCCTTCGGCGTGGCGGGACACCGCGCGTTCGAGGCTAATGGGGCGCAGGGCATCGGCCGCGCGTTTGGAGGGGCGCATTTCGTCTCCGCTTAAGAGGTTGCGTGGGCGCGCACCCTAGAGCAAGATCCGGAAAAGTGGGAACCGGTTTTCCGAAAAGATCATGAGCCGCAAAAAACTAGAGCGCTGTCGCGATTCAACCTGACGCGATAGCGATCTAGAGGAGGCGGGGGATCCGATCAACGAGGGGGATGGCGGCGCCCCTTGTGCAGGCGAGGAGGAGCCGCTACCACCCTTACCCTCATGGCCGAGCGCGAAACCACGGCTCCCGCCAAAGGCGCCAGAGCCGCCCCCGCTTCCCCGCGCTTGGACGCGGGCGCCCCCGCCACCCCGATGATCGCCCAATATCTGGAGATCAAGGCGGCCAACGCCGACTGCCTCCTGTTCTACCGCATGGGCGATTTCTACGAGATGTTCTACGACGACGCTCGCCGCGCCGCGCAGCTGCTCGATATAGCCTTGACCTCTCGCGGCCAGTCCGGCGGCGCTAACGTGCCCAGGGCCGGCGTTCCGGTGCACAGCGTCGAAGCGTACCTGGCGCGACTGGTGCGGCGGGGCGAATCGGTGGCGCTGTGCGAACAGTTGGGCGATCCGGGCCAGGCCCGCGGCCCCATGGAACGGCAGGTCGTGCGCATCGTCACGCCGGGNNGCTATGGTCTGTCGTGGCTTGAACTCGCTTCCGGGCGCTTCAGTGCGCTCGAGCTCAGCGGCGCCGAGGCAGTGGAGGCTGAACTTGAGCGGCTCCGGCCCGCGGAGCTGCTGCTGTCGGAGTCCCAGGCCCAGGAGCTCGCGCCATTGTGTCGGCACGATAAGGT
>PLBV01000039.1 GCA_003135455.1 Hyphomicrobiales bacterium
CTGACGCGATAGCGCTCTAGAAGGCTCGAGGTCCCTCTGCCGCAATGCCTTACCCGCGCTTTGCCTTTTTTGTGGCACACAGTGTTTGGGGCCGGTGCGAGTATGATGCGGGCCGGATCAAAGATAATGGGCGGAGCCCGATGCGTCCTTTCTCTGTGGTGCTGGCGAGCCTCGCTGTGGGCGTGACGGTCGCGTCCTGCGCCGCGCCGGTGCAGACCTTCGAGCGGGCCGTCTATGGCGATCCCGCCAGGCCCTATTTCGGCAAGACCAAGGCCGAGATGATCGCTTGCGCCGGTGCTCCCTTCGCCACCTATAAGACCGACACGGCCGAGACGCTCACCTACCACTACAGCGGCGCCGGGCCCGTCCCCGGCGAGGTTAAGAAGAAGGATGACGATCAAGCCCAAGGGGGCATGTTCGGCGCCAAGAAGCAGGACAAGAACTACAAATGCACCGCGAGCCTCGTCTTCGAGAATGACAGGCTGGTGCGGGTGAACTTCGCGCCGCGCGTGATCATCACCCCCTATACGCGTCAGAAGGACAGCGAGCCGAAGGCGAAGAACGGCAAGAAGGGCGATGCGGGCGCTGCGGGCGACAACGCCAAACCGGCACCGGCGCCCGACCCGGACAAGCCGAAGAAGACCCCGGCCACGCCGAAACCGGTGCCGGAGCCTGTGACCTGCACCTTCGTGCTGAGCAATTGCGGCTAGCTTCTAGCCCGCATCATTCGGGCGCGTGACAGACGGCCTCGACATTGTTGCCGTCGGGATCGAGCACGAAGGCGCCGTAATAGTCGGCGTGATATTCGGGGCGCAGGCCCGGTGGGCCGTTGTCGGTGCCGCCGGCTCGAAGCGCCGCCTGGTAGAAGGCTTGGACGGCAGCGCGATTGCGCGCGGCGAAGGCCACATGGATCGGCCCGCTAGGCGCCTCGCCCCCACCCAGCCAGAAGAACGGCTTGAAGCCAGAGCCGAAGCCCACATGCGGCGCGCCGCCGGTCTCCTCAGCCGAAACCTCCATGACGATAACGAGCCCGAGCGGCGCCAAGGCCTTCAGATAGAACTCGGTCGAGCGGGCGATATCCAGCACATGCACCCCGATATGGTCGATCACTCCCCGCGCTCCAGCATCTGGCGCTTGAGCGAGGCGATCGCCTTGGCCGGGTTCAGCCCCTTGGGGCAGGCCTTGGTGCAGTTGAGAATGGTGTGGCAGCGATAGAGGCGGAACGGGTCCTCCAGCTCGTCGAGACGCTCGCCCGTCCGCTCGTCGCGGCTGTCCTGCACCCAACGCTCCGCCTGCAACAGGATGGCGGGCCCGAGATAGCGGTCGCTGTTCCACCAATAGGACGGGCAGGCAGTGGAGCAGCAGGCGCAGAGGATGCATTCATAGAGCCCGTCGAGCTTTTGGCGCTCTTCCCGGCTCTGGCGCCATTCCGTCGGCGGCGTCGGCGAGTCGGTCTTCAGCCACGGATCGATGGAGCGGAGCTGGGCATAGAAATGGGTGAGGTCGGGGACCAGGTCCTTGATCACCGGCAGATGTGGCAAGGGATAGATGGCGACCTTTTCCGGCGCGTCGTCGGCATGCAGCGTGCAGGCGAGCGTGTTGGTGCCGCCGATGTTCATGGAGCATGAGCCACACACCCCTTCGCGGCAGGAGCGGCGGAAGGTGAGCGTGGGATCGATGGTGTTCTTGATCCAGATCAGCGCGTCGAGAACCATCGGCCCGCAGTCGCCCATGTCGACCCAATAGGTGTCCACGCGCGGGTTCTCGCCTACCTCGGGGTCGAAGCGGTAGATGCGGTATTCGCGCCAACGGCCTTCCTCCGTGCCCTCGGGCGGCGGGTTCCACGCCTTGCCTTTTTTGACCTTGGAGTTCTTGGGAAGCGTGAATTGGACCATGGTCAATACACCCGCTCTTTCGGCTCGATATAGGCGATCTCGTTGGACAGCGTGAAGCTGTGCACCGGGCGATAGTCGAGGCGGACCTCCCGCTTCGCGTAGTCGGCCCAGGCGATCGTGTGCTTCATCCAATCGACGTCGTCGCGCTTGGGGAAGTCCTCGCGCGCATGCGCCCCGCGGCTCTCCTCCCGCGCCAGCGCTCCCGCCACGGTCACTGCCGCCTGGGCGATGAGATTGTCGAATTCCAGCGTCTCGATCAAATCGGTGTTCCAGATCAGCGAGCGGTCGGAGACGCTGATGTCTTGGATCTCCTCCCACACCGCATGGATCTTCTGCACCCCTTCCTTCAACACCTCGGCGGTGCGGAACACGGAGCAGTCCCGCTGCATGGTCTTCTGCATGCGAAGGCGCAGCGCCGCGGTGGGCGTGCCGCCTTGGGCGTAGCGGAAATGGTCGAGCCGCGCGAGAGCAGCCTCGCCCGCGCCCTTGGGCAGCTCCGACACGCCGCTGTCTTGGCTGATGATTTCGGCGCAGCGCAGCGCCGCCGCCCGGCCGAACACCACGAGATCGACCAGCGAGTTGGAGCCCAGGCGATTGGCGCCATGCACCGACGCGCAAGCGGCTTCGCCCACGGCAAACAGGCCGGGTACGACCGCATCGGGGTCGCCGTTCTTGGGACAAACCACCTCGCCATGCATGTTGGTGGGGATGCCGCCCATATTGTAATGCGCCGTCGGCAGCACCGGGATCGGCTCGCGGGTGAGGTCGACGCCGGCAAAGATGCGCGCCAAATCGGTGATGCCGGGGAGCCGTTCCGCCAGCATGACGGGATCGAGATGGCTCAAATGCAGATACAGGTGCTCCTTGGCCGCGCCGGTCCCGCGGCCCTCGCGGATCTCGATGGTCATGGCGCGGGAGACCACGTCGCGGGAGGCGAGGTCCTTGGCATGCGGCGCATAGCGCTCCATGAAGCGCTCGCCTTCGGAATTGGTGAGGAAGCCGCCTTCGCCGCGCGCCCCTTCGGTGATCAAGACGCCCGCGCCATAGACCCCGGTCGGGTGGAACTGCACGAACTCCATGTCCTGCAGCGGCAGCCCGGCGCGCAACACCATGGCATTGCCGTCGCCGGTGCAGATATGGGCGCTCGTGCAGGAGAAATAGGCGCGGCCATAGCCGCCGGTGGCGAGGATCACCTCATGGGCGCGGAATCTGTGCAGAGTGCCGTCCTGCATCGACAGCGCCACGACGCCGCGGCAGCGGCCTTCCTCATCCATGATCAGGTCGATAGCGAAATACTCGATGAAGAACTCCGCCGAATGGCGGAGCGCCTGGCCATACATGGTGTGCAGCATGGCGTGGCCGGTGCGGTCGGCGGCGGCGCAGGTGCGCATCGCCTGTCCCTTGCCGAAATGGGTGGTCATGCCGCCAAAGGCGCGCTGCAGGATATTGCCCTCGTCGGTGCGCGAGAAGGGCACGCCCCAATGCTCGAGCTCGTAGACGGCCTGCGGCGCGTTGCGGCAGAGATATTCGATGGCGTCCTGATCGCCCAGCCAGTCCGAGCCCTTGACGGTGTCGTACATGTGCCAGCGCCAGTCGTCGGGGCCCATATTGCCGAGCGCCGCGGCGATGCCGCCTTGCGCCGCCACCGTATGGGAGCGCGTGGGGAACACCTTGGTGATGCAGGCTGTCTTAAGGCCCGCCTCGGTGCAGCCGACCACGGCACGCAAACCGGCGCCGCCCGCGCCCACCACCACCACGTCGTAGGCGTGGTCGATGATCGGATAGGCACGGCCGTTCACTCTTGGGGCCTGATCCGGCGTGGTGTCTTGAGGCGTGGCGTCCTGGAGCATCGACCGTCAGGCTCCGAAGCTGATCTTCAACAGCGCGAACGTGCAGCTAAGCGCGATGCCGCCGGCGAAGACAGTGGCGAGCACGAGCGCCATGATCTTGGCACCGTGGCCATGGACGTAATCCTCGATGATCTCCTTTAATCCGATGCGCATATGGATCGAGGCCGAGATCGTAAGCGCGAGCATGAGGAGAGCGACCAGGGGCCGCGCGAAATAGGCGCGCACCGCACCATAGTCGGCGCCGATATGGGTGACGATGGAGAGGATGAGAAAGAGCACCAGCGGGATGTTGGCAAGTGCGGTCAGGCGCTGGCGCCAGAAGGTTTCCGCGCCACGATGGGCCGAGCCCAACCCGCGCACTTTGGCAAGAGGCGTCGTCATGGCGCTCCTCAAGCCCCCTTCAGCCAATAGCCCGCGAGCCACAAGACAAGGGTGAGCGTGGTGGAGCCGATGATGGTCGCCCACGCAAAGATCTCGATGCTCACTTTGTCGAGGCCGTGGCCGGTGTCCCAGATCAGGTGGCGCATGCCGCCCAGCATGTGGTGGATCAGCGCCCAGCTGTAGCCGAACAGCAGCATCTGGCCGGGGATGCTGGCGAAGAAATGGTTGACGGTGGCGAACGGCTCGGGCCCTGCGCTTATGGCGAGCAGCCACCAGGCGAGCAGGACGAAGCCCGTGGCCAGCGCCGCACCGCTGATGCGATGGGCGATCGACATCATCATGGTGAGCATCGGCCGGTAAATTTGCAGATGCGGCGAGAGCGGCCGCCTCGCTTCGATGTTGCCGTTGTTCATTTGAAAAGATTGCCCAGACGATGTGGTTAGATCCAGCGAAACTCATAACGTACTGCCCCGGATGGGGCAATCGAAGCGCTGTGCTTCCTTTGGTCCCTTATGGTGAGCCGATTCCGGCCAACGCCCGCTTCCGTTAAGGCGTAATCACGCCGCAGGCGATGCGGTCGCCGGCATTGCCGGCTGGATCGGTCTTGTAGTCGTCGGCGCCGGCATGGATGACGAGCGCCGCGCCGTCCGCGTCGAGCAGCGCCGGGTCCTCGCTCAAACTCACCATGGAATCGAGCACCTCGACCTGGAGCTTGCCGCTGTCGGGAACGTGCAGATTGGGCATGTCGCCGGCATGCGGGCCGTCACCATTCATGAACCCGTGCTTGGTCTCGTCGGGATTGAAATGGGCGCCGGCGGATTTGAAGTCGGGCGGCTCGCATTTGCCCACCGTGTGGATGTGGAAGGCGTGCTCGCCGGGAGGAACGCCGGTCAGATCGAGGCGGATCAGCACCCCGCTTGGGGTGGCGACCAGCGTGGCCTTGCCCACCTCATTGCCGCTAGCGTCCTTCAGCACGGCGGACGCCGTGTCGGCCGCCAAGGAGGGCAGCGCGAGCAACGGCGTGCTCGCCAACACCATCGCCATCATCGCCATTATGCGCATGCGTCTCATGGCTCTCCTCCATTGCCTTTGATCCCGCGCGCATTATAGGCGCACCGGGCGCGCAAAGATTGTGTGCGACAAAAAATGCAAAGCGAGGGTGGACCGACCCGCCGTCGCGCTAGCCGGACAGGCCCGGGATCGGCACACCGCAGGTCTGCAGGATCAAGATGGAGTTCAAGATCAGCACAGCCGCCGTCCCGGCCAAAGCCGTGACATTGGTGAGCCGACTATTGACGAACGAACCCATGATGTCGGCGCGCCGTGTGAAGATCAAAAGCGCGATCATGGGCAGCGGCAGCGCGATCGAGAGCACCACCTGGCTGATCACGAGCGCGCTCGTCGCATTGGCGCCGAGCCCGACCACGACGAAGGCCGGCAGCATGGTCACGAGCCTTCGCACCCAGACGGGGATGCGGAAGCCGACAAAGCCTTGCATGATCATCTGCCCGGCCATGGTGCCGACGGCAGAGCTCGCCACGCCCGACGCGATCAGCGACACCAGGAACACGGAAGCGGCGCCCACGCCGAGCAGCGGCGTGAGCGTGTAATAGGCGGTCTCGATCTGGGCCACGTCGCTGTGACCGGCATGAAAGGCGCTCGATGCCATCATCACCATGGCCATGTTGACGAGGCCGGCAATGGCAAGCGCGAGGATAACCTCTTGATTGGAGAAACGCAGGATCTTACGGCGCTCGGCGTCGTTGAAGGCGGGCGTGCGGCCTTGCGTCAGGCCCGAATGCAGGTAGATCGCGTGCGGCATGACGGTGGCGCCGATGATGCCGACGGCGAGCAACAGAGCCTCCCCGTCAGGGAGCTGCGGCACCACCGTATGCAATGCGGCCGCGCTCCAATCGACTGGCGCGATGAACATCTCGATCAGGTAGCAGAGCCCGATGATGCCGACCAAGCTGCCAATGATCAGCTCGAGCGGGCGGAAGCCCGAGCCTTCAAAAAGCAGGATGCCGTAGGTGACGATCGCGGTCACCACCATGCCGGCGAAGAGCGGCATGTGGAACAGGAGCGCAAGGCCGATGGCGCCACCCAGGAACTCGGCAAGGTCGGTCGCCATAGCCGCGACCTCGCTCACCAGCCACATAGCAAAGACCACCGGCCGCGGAAACTCGTCGCGGCAAATCTCGGCTAAGTTCCGCCCGGTGACGATGCCGAGCTTGGCGGAGAGCGCCTGGAACAGCATGGCGATGAGATTGGCGAGCAGCACCACCCAGAGCAATGTGTAGCCGTATTTCGCCCCCGCTTGGATGTTGGTGGCGAAATTGCCGGGGTCCATATAGGCGATCGAGGCGATCACGGCAGGGCCGGCAAAGGCGAGATAAGCGCGCATGCCCCCGCGCTGGCCGGCGAGCACCTGGCGGGCGGTGGCAACGGTTCGCTCGGTGAGCGACTTCCGGCCGCGGGCGGGCGGCGCGACCGCGTCCTCGGGGGGGGCGATCTCCTCGGATGTGACGAGCGGGTTCAGCACGGATTTGCCTAGGGGGGCAGGGCGTCTCATTCCGTATCTAGCCTAGATGCGAATAATTTGCAAGAGCAACTACAGAGCATGGTCCGGAAAAGTGGGGACCGGTTTTCCGAAAAGATCATGCGTCAAAAAGGCTGAGCATTTTCCAGTGGTCCGAACCCAGTCTCTTCGTCATGGCCGTGCTCAGCCTGCACTCGAGCTTGACCCGAGTGTCGCGGCCATCCGCGCTTTCATATTGAACCGATAAAAGACGTGGATACACGGGACGAGCCCGCGCACGACCGACGCGGGTTCGAGACCTTCGAAAACGTTAGGTCCGTTCGGCCGCGGCGCTAGTTGGCGCCTCCCGTTGGCGTCGGCGGGATCTTCACCGTGGTGAACTTGCCGCCGCGGCGCTAGTTGGCGCCTCCCGTTGGCGTCGGCGGGATCTTCACCGTGGTGAACTTGCCGTCGGCCTCGAAAGTGACGGTGGCGGTGACCGGACCGTCCGTTTTCGCCCCCTTGGAGAATTTCGCCAGGCTCGAATTCAGCACCTTCCGGTCGGCGCCCCAATATTGAAGGTTGGCGTCCTCGAAGATGGCGAAGGTCTTTTCGTTGCCCCAGCTGGTTGTGACCGTATTGCGGCCCTCCTTGTAGGGCTTGCTCTCGGCGCGATAGTAGAAACTGTTGACCTTGATCGCCGTGTCGAAGGAGAAGCACTTGCCGTTTCCACACCTGCTCTCGCCGGCGACATTGGCGAGGAAGGCGATTTCGGCGGCACCTATAGCTATATCGGCCCCGGCGTGTCGTCCGAGCCCGAGTCCGAGGTCCTGGTTGTCCCCGGCTACGCACCCGACGCCTATGCCGAGCCCGACGCTTATGATGCGCCGGATGTCGCCGTCGCCCCGCCCTTCGAGCCGGACGCCTATGCTGCGCCGGATGTGGCCGTCGCGCCGCCTTACGAGGCGGAGGAGTCTGTGGCGCCCGATGTCGAATATGCGCTGCCGGCCGAGGCCTATGCGCCGCCAGCGGAATATGTGCCGCCAGCGGAAGACGACCTCGCCATCGTGGCTCCCGGTGCGGCGCTGGTCATCGGCCGCTACTAGGCGATCGTCTCTCGCGAGTTTTTTCCCGCTCCCCCCATCCCTCGTCCATGACGACGCGAGCTGCAGACCGGTCTGCTTCCTGGGGCTGAAGCAGCACCCTTGCGGCAATTTCTTTCGCAAAGAGTTTGATCTGGGTCAATGTCGGCCCTGCCCACCGCCGCCTCAAATGGCGATCGCTGGCCTACTCAGCGGCTATGCGCTCACGGGGAAGGGGGGTCCTTGATGGCAACGTTTCTGTGGCCGACGTTCAGCCAAATCCTTCATCGGCACGAGCTGATGGACGGCATGATGGAGGCATGTGGCGTGGATGTGCTGACAGCCGTTCGCGCCGGAGAGCCCTACGTCCAGGCGCGTGCCAGCTGTCGCGATTGCCTGCATGAAGGCGACTGCCGCAATTGGTTTCTGGGGGACTCGGGGGCGGCTCCGGATTTCTGCCCCAACGTTGATTTCTTTCGTGCCTGCAAGCGCGAAGACCGGTGAGCCTGTCGTCATAGGCTGCGGCGCCGCCTAGCATGGGCTTTTATTGAACCCCCCTCCCTTTTTATTGAACCCCCTCACTCTACCCTCCAGCGCCACGGCGCGACGCCGTACATTGCCTTCAAGGGCATCCATACCGGGCGCACCGAAGGTCTATGGCAGCGCATGTACCACTTCTACCAGTTTCATCGGGTCAACTTCCTGAGCCACTATCACAAGCGGTCTAACGTCGAGTCGACCTTCTCAATGATCAAGGCGAAGTTCCGCGATCACGTTCGGAGCAAGACAGACGTGGCGATGGTCAACGAAGTGCTTTGCAAGATCATCTGCCACAACATTTGCTGTTTGATCCAAGAGTCGCATGAGCTTGGCATAGACACGGCTTTTTGGGCAGACTCTTCACCTGCACAATAACCCGCCTTCAACTAGGGCTTATTGTGCAAAGCCCCCCGACGGGGAGAGGGGGAAAACGAGGCGGTCGCTAGAGGCGCCGCCAGCCCAGAAGCGTCTCGGTTTGAATATCCCCTCGCGCTCGACTTCGGCGCGACTTATGGTCCGCCACCAGCTGCTCTGGTCGGGTCCGTGAGGTCAGTTGATGGGTGGGTCATCTGCCGTAAAGATTGAGCCGTATCGTCACGGATAAGGCATCTTGCGATTTCTATCATGACGTCAATCTGCCAAGCGGCAGAGTTGAAGGACAATGGGACCTTCGGGCAAACGCCGATCAATATCTTGGTCATGTGGACTTCGCCGGCAAACGGGTCATCGATATTGGCCCCGCCAGCGGCTTCCTGTCATTTCACATGGAGCGCCGAGGCGCTCAGGTGGTCTGCATCGAGCCCCCGATGGAGACATTTTGGGACCTGGTGCCGCGTGCAGGCGTCGATCTGGACGCGATAAAAATAGGGGTTTGCCGGCCATATCGAGCGCATCCGCAACTCCTTCTGGTACGCCCACACTGAGCTGAGATCGAAAGTCCAGCTCTACGAAGCCAGCGCCTATGATTTGCCCGATAGTCTTGGATCGTTTGACATTGGCGTGCTCGGTTGCGTGCTGCTGCATTGCAGTTGTCCGGTCCGCATCGTCGAGCAGGTGGCCAGGCGCGTGCAAACGATCATCATCGCCGAGCCTTTCATCGACACTTTGACGAAGGAGCCCGCTTGCTGGCTAATCCCATCTTCGCAAACTCAAACAGTGGAAGCGTGGTGGCGGTTTTCCCCCATGTTCTTCACCAACTACCTTGAGGTTCTGGGATTCAAAAAGACCACGGTCATTCGGCATCGGCAATTTTCCCGAACCGAGGGAAAACAGATTGAGATGTTCACGGTCGTTGGTCAAAAGCCGTAGCGGCGAGGACCTGGATTCCTCGCCCGCTCAAGCGCGACCCGATCATTGCCCGAGGTGGGCGCCCGCCTTGGGCACCAATTTCCAGCCGAGCTCGGCGAGATGGGTGGTTGCGGCTTCGCTCGCCCTGCCGGTGATCCACATCTCGGCTTGCGCGCCGCCTTTCCCCGCATTGGCGCCCGAGGCGAGCTGGGCAAGCGGCGGGGTCCAGGCGAGATAGTCCACGGGGAGCACGCTGACGAGGCCGTGTCCCGTCTCCAGCATCGGCGCGCCGCCCACCCGCACGAACGCCCGCACCGGCGCGACCCGCTTATTGAAGGCCGCGATCAGCTCGGCCTGGCGGCGGTAGAAAAAGCCCATCTCGATGGAGGGCGCCTTCGCCGCGCCGGCGACGAAGAGCTCGCGCCCGCCGGCGCCTCCAAGGCTGGCAAGCGCCTCGACGATGATCGCCTTGTCGGTGGGGGTGAGCATGGGATTGGCGTAGAACGCCGTCACCGTCTCATCCGAGACGCCCATGGAGGCGAGGACCTGGCGGCCATCCTTTTCCAGCTCCGCCGCGGTCTTGTCGCGAAGCGCGGCGCGCAGCGTGTTGCTCGTTCCGCTCGCGCTGATCGCAAAGCCTGCGGGACCGGCGACAAAGCTAAGCCCCGCATTGACGCCCGTCTCGCCGACCGCGCTCGCGGTCGCTAAGCGCGTGAGCTCGGCATCGAGCGGCTCGAAGCTCGTATGCGGATCGACGCCCAAGTCGAAGGCGAGCTTGCGCCGCGCCGTGGCGCCCCCGGTGACGGACGCAAGCACGCCCTCCTTGTGCGGATCGGTCGCCTTCATCGAAGCGTCCACGCTGCCGAAGATGTGGCCCACGCCCTTGAACGTGTCGCTAATCGTCTGCCCCGGTGCGGTGACCAGGTCCTTAGCGGTATTGAGCGGTTTCATCGCCGTCCGCCCCGCCGAGCCGACCAGGGTCTCACCACCACCGATCTCGGCAAGCTTGGCGGTGGCTGCGATCTCCCGCGCGCGCACCCGAAGCAGGTCGGTGCCCTTGACGGTGAACGCTCCGTTTTTGGTCTGCACCTGGTAGGAATATTGGAACCCGTCGACGGTGACGCGGTCGCCGATGGTGTAAGAGGGGCTGCGCATCAGATCGGGCGGCAGCACCTGGCTCGCCGAGAAGGTCGGCGGACGTTCAAATTGGGCAGACTGCGACCATGCGGGCCCCGCCGCCGCGATCAGCACGCCGATCGCGCAGGCGCCGAGCCGAAGGAGCCGTGTCGCTTGTGTCATTCGTTTCCCTCCCAATCGAGGCTGCCGCAGCATAAGGCCGGCGCGCCCAAAAACGTCCGGTAGGCCCCTTTTCTGCCGGGTAAGCCGGACCTTAGCCGCAAAAGCGCCTGCCGAGAAGGAGGCGCATCCAAGCCCCTCTCCCCCCTGCGGGGAGAGGGCTTTCCGCCGCGATCTTGGCAACGCCCAAGTTGCATCGCGGCGGCTTTGACACGTTAACTCTC
>PLBV01000053.1:0-446 GCA_003135455.1 Hyphomicrobiales bacterium
AGCTTGGCCAGCATGGCCTGGCGGAGCTTCCCGGAGGAGGGGAGGATGCGCCCCGCGCTGCGACGCAGGCGCTGCCGGATGGCGGCCAACGCCAGCTGGTTGGCGAGGAGCTCATCGTAAGCGAGTCGCTCCCGCGCCGACGAAGCAGACTCGACATCGGCGGGGGCCTCGGGCGCGTGCATGCACCGGAGCGCCTCGGCAAAGGATGGCCAGGCCTTCTCGGCGCGCCAGCCGGCGTCGATCCATTCGGGCAGGGCGGGCAGCCGCGCCAGTCCTTGCGCGATGACCTTGCGCAACACCGAATTGGTGAGGCCGGCGGTCAAGGGGTAGAGCGGCTCGAGCAGCGGCAACGTCCCGCCGCCCCCGTCATCTGCTTTCACCACGTGATCGGGGTGCGGCATCTGCAGCCAGCCGTCATAGGATTCGAGCTTGCCCGAGACGATGCG
>PLBV01000053.1:509-2617 GCA_003135455.1 Hyphomicrobiales bacterium
GCGGTCGATGACGCCCACCGGCAGGTGCCAGAGGAGATCGATGATTCGGGCATGGGCCACTTGGTGATTTGGGGCGACGAGCTTGTTCAGCAGGCCTTCGAGCTTGGGCCCGACGCCTGCGAGGCTTCGGGCAGGGGTGAAGAGCGGGGAGAGGAGATTTGGCCGCATCAAGATTCCCGCGCCAGCCTCAAGGCCCTTTCGCGCCGGGGCGTTGNNCCGCCCCGCTCTAACGCTCTACTTCCGCCTGTGCGAGGCTGACCTGTCAGGCGAACGCCTGTAGGCGCGATCCGGCTTGGCCGTCAAGGAAGCTGTTCCCATGTTGGGCGATGACCTCTCTGTGCGCCGCCGCCGGGCGCTATACCGGGCGACCCATCGCGGCTCCAAGGAGATGGATTTCCTGCTCGGCCGCTTTGCCGAGACGGAGATCGATGCCATGAGTGGAGCCGAGCTTGGTGTCTTGGAGCGCCTGATCGAGGCGCCCGACCCCGACATCGTGGAAAGCCTGTTCGATGGGGTGCCGCTCGGCGAGCCCGACCTCGACGAACTCATGCAGCGCTTGCGGCGTTTCCATGGGCTCGCGCAAGGCCGCGCGGCCGGCTGACGGCAAAGCATGGCAGTGAAATCCCCATCCCCGCAACCGCTTCCGGTCGAGCGTCTGCTCGCCCGCCCACGCAGCATCGCAAGCGGCGTGCCGGAGGGGCTCGACGCTCTGCTGCTTGGCGAGCTTGCCCGCGCGGCAGCCCAGCGCGACCGCCCAGGGCCCATCCTGCATATCGCCCGCGACGGCCAGCGCCTCGCCCTGCTGGAAGAGGCGATCGGCTTCTTCGCCCCAGAGGTGAGGCAACTCACTTTTCCTGCCTGGGACGGCGTGCCTTACGACCGGGTCGCGCCCAACGCCGAGACCGTGGCGCGCCGCATTGACACGCTCGCCGAGCTCATCGACCGCGCGCCCGACGACGCCACACCTCTCATCGTGCTGACCACCGTCAATGCGGTGCTGCAGCGCGTGCCGCCGCGGGACTTCATCAGAGCCTCGCGAGAGCGGCTTAACCCCGGTGGCATGACATCCATGGCGGCGCTGATCGAGCGCCTGGAAAGTCAGGGCTATGGGCGTGCCGGCAGCGTGACGGACCCAGGCCAATACGCGGTGCGCGGCGGCATCNNCGCGCCTTCGATCCCGAGACGCAAAGGAGCCAGGCCCGCCTCGAGCAGATCACGCTGCTGCCCATGAGCGAGGTGGCGCTAAGCCCGGACGTGCGGGGGTCCTTCCGTGCCCGCTATGTTGAGCTGTTCGGCGCCGTCACCGGCGACGACCCGCTCTACGAATCCATCTCCGCCGGGCGCCAGCATCAAGGCATGGAGCATTGGCTGCCGCTTTTCCATGAGCGGCTGGAGACGCTGTTCGACTATGTGCCCAACGCCCGCGTCAGCCTCGACCCGCTGGTTGACGATGCGCGTGGGCAGCGGCTCGAGCAGATCAGAGACCATTTCGAGGCCCGTGAGCAGGGGCTCGAGCGCAAGGCCTTCGGCGCTCCGCCTTATCATCCTGTGCCACCCGAGACCATGTACCAGAGCGAGGCAGAGTGGAGCCAAGCGCTCGCCTCCCGCCAGGTGATCGCGCTCGACCCCTTCGAGCGCCCTGAGGAGACGGGCAAGACCGCGGTCGTCTCATTCGGCGGCCGCCAGGGGCGGTCCTTCGCGCCCGAGCGGCAGAGCGAGGGCGGCAAGGTATTCGATGCGGTCGTGGCCCACGTGGCGCGACTGAAAGGCGAAGGCCAGCGCGTGATCATCGCCTGCTGGAGCAATGGCGCACGCGAGCGGCTGGCGACGCTGCTTGCCGAGCATGGCAGCATCGGCGAGACNNCGCAGCGTCACGTCTTTCGCCGACGCGCTCTCAGGCCCAAAAGCGGCGACCGAGTTCGCGGTGCTGTGCCTGGAGACTGGCTTCGAAGCGCCGGGCCTCGCTGTCATCGGCGAGCAGGACATTCTCGGCGACCGGCTCGTGCGCCGCACCCGCGCCAAGCGTGGCAGCAACGCGCTTACGGAGGTATCGAGCCTGACCGTAGGCGACCTCGTCGTGCATGCCGACCACGGCATCGGCCGCTTCG
>PLBV01000042.1 GCA_003135455.1 Hyphomicrobiales bacterium
CCGGTGACGCCGAGCAGCACCTGCTCGCGCTCCTGCGCGTTCACCTGTGCCACGAGCTCGGCAATGGCGGAGGGCTGGTCGCCCTTAGGCGTAAGCTCCGACTGGATGATCAACGGCACGCCGCCTTCGGTCTTGTCGGGACGCGGCGGCCGATGCGGTGTGAAGGTGGGCGCGCCCATGCCCGTCACCAGCGGGTGATTCTCCATCAGTGGCTGGGGCGCCTCGGCGAAGCCCGGCGGCGGCTCGGGCAGCTTCAGGCCGGTGGCCTCGCCACTCGTGGCTTCGCCCGTGACGGCGCGCGGCTCGGCGCGCGAACCGAACGTGCTGGCAACACGATGAACCATCGCCGGAATATGGCGGTCAACAGTCCGCTTGGCTAGTGCTCGGCCGGTTCGCGAAAGGCTCAAAACCGGCCCTCCGATGCCTCGCCACAGCCCCAATTCAGCCACCTGCGACACTTAGGCAGCGGATAAGCAATGAGCCGAAACCGGCGATACCGAAGCGAGGAAATACCATGACGCTCCGGTGGCTGATCACGCTTCTCTCCGTCTCTGTTCTTGCCATTACGCTCGTGGCTTGCGGCGGTTCATCCCCGAGCTCGTCCGATCCAGCCGCCAAGGCCGACCAGACGAGCCAGGCCGATGGCGCCGAGCAGGCGGATGTCGCGGAGCCGGGCGACGATGCCGCCGCCGAGCCTGAGGCAGGAGGGCGCGTCGCCGATGCGCGGGATGAGCAGCCGCGTGCTGCTCCCCCACGCGCTGTCGGCCCTCGGGAGGCGACGCGGACGGTCGGCGCCGGGGTTCGCGGCGATGTGGGGCTCTTCTATGACGCGCTGGCGCGACAGGGAAGCTGGGTGCGCCATCCCGATTATTCCTATGTCTGGATCCCCCATCGCATGGGGGCCGGCTGGCGGCCTTATCAGGAAGGGCGCTGGATCTGGACGGACGAGTATGGCTGGTACTGGGACTCTGACGAGCCCTTCGCCTGGGCCGTCTATCATTATGGCCGCTGGGACTACGACCCAGACTATGGCTGGTTCTGGGTACCCGGCGACACTTGGGCTCCCGCTTGGGTGACGTGGCGCTACGGCGGCAACAGCATCGGCTGGGCGCCTATCGCGCCGGACGCCCGCGGCTTTGCCAGCGGCATGCCGCGCCGGGCGGCGGCGCCGATCCTGGAGAGCTGGGTGTTCGTGGATCAGCGCAATTTCGCCGCCCCCGACCTGCCGCGCTACGTCGTGCCGGTTTCGCGTATCCGCGCCTCACTCGACCTGGCCGTCGATGCGCGCGGTCCGCGCTTCGACAATGGGCGCGTCTATAACGGCGTGATCGGGCGCGACGAGATCAAGCGCTTTGCCAAAGGGCCGATCGAGACGCGGTCGCTCGTCTATGTGGGCAATCGGGATGACGCCTTCGAGGATGTATCGGGAGGGCGCGTCGGCATCTACCGTCCGGTCATCGCCCCGGGCGAGATGCGCCGGCCTCCCGCTGCCGTCATCGAAGTTGGCCGCACCGACCGGGTCGTGATCCGCGAATATGCCGATGTCGGTGGCGCGAGGGGGCGGGATGCGCCTTCGGCGGCGCTGCTCGACGTGCTCGATCCTCACGACCGGCAGGCGCTCATCGAAGTGCGCATCACGGCGAAGGAAGACGCGCTCGACAGCCGTATCAGGCAATTGCAGACGGAGCGGGCGGCGCTGCTCGAACAGCGGCGCAAGGAAGCCAAGCGCCTCGAGGGCCAGCTCGCCGCCGCCGAGACTCCCGCCACCGAGGCGCCCGCCGCCAAGGCAGGCCCGGAGAAGAGGCATGGGAAGTTGCCAGCGGAGAAGGCACAGACGCCCGAGGGCGCCGTGGGCGACACCACACCGGTTGATCAGACCGGCAAGGCCAAGGTTAAGCAGGCCGATGTGCCGCCGCCGGCAGCGGTCGAGCCACTGGTGGCCGAGCCACCTGCCGCACCGCAAGGGGCAGCACCATCGCCCGCCGGTGGCGCGGCCGAGACCAATGGCGCCAAGGCGACTTCGCACGGTGCTGCCGATGTTGAGGGAGGCGCGAAGGTGAAGAAAGGCCATAAGCCCGTGCCCGCGACGGAAGAGGGGAAGGCCGAAGCGGTGCCCCAGGAAACGCCGCAGCCGCAAAGCGCTCCTGCCGCCGAGGTTCCCGCGCAGCCGCCGGAAGCCGCTTTGCCTCCGGCGCAGCCGCCACAGGCCGTCATCCCTCCGGCAGCGCGCGAGGTGGAAGGAGAGGCGTCGCCCACGGCCAAAGGACCGGACGCGAAGAGCAACGGGCATGGGGGTGAGCACGAGAAGAAGAAGGCCAAGGCCGCACCCCCGGCTGAGCCTGCGGGGACGCGGCCGGCAGCCTCACCCAATGAGGGAGCGGCGACCGACAATGCTCCTGCCGCCGCCAAGGCAGCACCTTGCGAGCCTGGCACGGAAGGCTGCCAAGCCGCCGAGTAGGAGGAGACCTGTGAGGCCTTGGGGGGAGGCTGCACGCCGGCCCGAGCCTCCAGGCGGGCTGCTACTTCGCGATGGAGGTCAGCGCCGGCTCGAAGCTTGTGGTCTTAGAGAACTCTGTATGAGCAGCGGCACGGCGATCCATGTGAGGAAGCGGGCGCTAGCTTTTTGTTGGAGCATGATCTTTCGGAAAACCGGTTCCCACTTTTCTAAGATCATGCTCTAGCTCTAGTTCCCTCTTCGATCAGCGCGCAAGCTATTCCACTCCTCGTGCGCGTAGGCGACAAGGGCGTGGAACCGATCGCCGGCCACATCCCAGTTCACGATCTGCCGGCGCTCGACACCGCTCTCGCCCAGGGCGAATGAGTCAGCGACGAAAGCCGCCCCGACGGTCAGGAGGGCTCCGAGGATCACGCCCAATAATAAGCGCATGGGGATGCAACAGGCTCAAAGTCGGATCATTCTCTTGCTTAGCAAAGCGTATCATACTGGCCATATTGCGGCATCACGATCGTGGGGAGTGGAGCGTGGCGCAGCTCCGGGGCCACCGGGTGAGATCGAACTGCAGGACATCGCTTCTGGCTTTGGTCTGAGCGAGATCGTCTTTGCGCTAACCGGTGCAAGCGGATGCGCGCGCGAGACGTGGTTAGCGAAGCATCACGCAATACCGCCCGGCAATTGCCACTTTCGCTTGCGATGAGCGTATAATGAAAAAAACAATTGACTAGGCCATCGGGACGGCAAGCCTGGACCAGGAAGCGTAGATTCGTGCATGTACGCGTCCGATGAAGCGGTCGAGTGCGGCAATCGAACAGAAGCGGAGCAGAAGCCATGGCTACGAGAACGAGTGGGACGAAGCGCACGACTGGTCGAAGTGGAGGTGCGCGTAAAGCCAAGACCACGAAGCGCGCCGGGGGAGTGCGCGCGAGCGTGAAGACAACGAGTGCCAGAAAGACGACGGCGCGCAAACCTGCGCGCAAGGCGGCAGGAGCATCGGCCAGGGGCGTGAGAAAAACCACGGCGCGGAAGTCTCCTGCGCGAAAGTCTCCGGCGCGAAAGTCTCCAGCGCGCAAATCGACGGTGAGACGGAGCACGGCGCGGACCACTACCGCGAGACGGACCACGGCGCGGAAGACCCCTGCCAGAGGGACCAAGGCGCGGAAGACCACCGCAGCGCGGACCACCGCACGGAGAGCTGCGGCACGCAAGGCGCCGGCACGCAAGGCGCCGGCACGGAAGCCGGTGGCACGGAAGTCGGTGGCGCGCGGCTCGGCGCGGCGCACGGCGACAGCGCGCAAGCCTGCCGCCGCGCGACCGGCGGCGAAGCGCGCAACGCCGAAGCGCGCAATGTCTAAGAAAGTCTCGGCAGCAAAGAAACCCGCAAGCCCAGCGAGCGTGGTGAAGCCAGCCACGCCGGTGCAGCCGAAGCCTCAGCCGGCGCCACAGCCGGTGGCGGTAAAACCCGCGGCTCCGCCGGTAGCCGGCAGCATGACACCGCCCAGGCCGCAAAGTCCGATGGGCGGCGGCATGGCGGGCGCGCCTGGTGGCGGCCTGCGTCCGGCGATGCCAGGCGGGGTGTCAGCGCCAAACCCGAGCGCGCAGCCGTATCGCCCATCCTGGGCGAGAGACGACGACAAAGACGAGCTCTAAGCGGAGCTTCTCGTCAAGGTTTGGAGGGCCGGCTGACCACCGAAGCCGGCTCTCCCGACGCCTGAGCGCTATCGGGAAGCAGGAAAGCGCGGCGGCAAACGCCGCGGTCCCCTTGGCCGGGTCCTAAAACCCGCGGAACAGATTACCGGCGAGCAGCAGGAGGAAGGCGATCAACAGCGTCTCAAACCCATGGCCGCTCACCACTGGGATGGCGGCGTGGGCGTATTGCACCAGGAGCGCCAGGATCGCGAGAATGACCGAGATGAGGAACGTCGCCTTGGCAGGCGGTGTCAGCCAGAACATTGCAATCCCCCCAAAATTCTATTGTCGCTGCCATGCAGTCTAGCCAGCGATGGCGTCTATGGCGAGACGGTTTGCGCGCTTTGACCTAAAACGGTCCATGTCCGTTTGGTGTCCGTTTAGGCAATCTGCAACGTCACTGTCGAGGCACGCATGCCCCCTTCTTTCGCCGGCCTTTGGCCCTATCTCGTACCGATCCTGTTCCTCAGCTGCTCGAACATCTTCATGACGCTGGCCTGGTATGGCCATCTGAAGTTCAAGTCGTGGCCCATGCTTCTCGCCATCGTGGTGAGCTGGGGGATCGCCTTTGTCGAATATTGCTTCGCCGTTCCGGCCAACCGGATCGGCAATGCGGTCTATTCGCCGGCCGAGCTCAAAGGCATGCAGGAGGTGATCACCCTGATCGTGTTCGCGGGCTTCACCGCCGTCTATTTCAAGGAGCCTTTAAGCCTCACGCAAGCAGCAGGCTTCGTGCTGATCGCTCTCGGCGCGCTGCTCGTCTTTCAAGGCCAGGCGTGAAGGGCGACAGCAAGCGATGCATGGCTCGTGGAGGCGCGTCATGCTCCAGACGGCACAGGCCGTCCGGAGGCAACTCTCCGGCCTATATTCCCTTCAGGAGGTTTCCGATCGCCAGCACGACATAGGCGATGATCGCTACCCAAAAGGCATTGGGGCTGATCAACGGAATTACGACGAAGGTCGAGAGAACGGCCAGCACGGCCAGAATCAAGGATATGACGAAGACAGCCACAGTCGGTGCACTCAGGTTCATTTCCACCCCTCCCTTATTGTTGACGAGATTGTTGACGAGCGAAATGTAATCGTTTTGTGTGCAAAAGCGAGCGGTTTGCTTTCGCTCCGCACAGGCCTAACCTCGCGGCGATAGGGGCCTGGCTAAGGTGGATTGAGGAGGCAAGCGATGCGACCCATGATGCGGTTGGTTCTTGGGCTTGGCGCCCTTGTCTTGATCTTGGTCGGGGTCGCGTTTGCGCTGCCCAGCCACGTCACCGTCTACCGCTCGGTGGTCATCAATGCCCCCGAGGCGATCGTGTTTCCCCAGCTCAACAATCTGCACCACTTCGTCGACTGGTCGCCCTGGGCCGCGCGCGACCCGCAATTGCGGGTGACCTATGCCGGACCCGAGACGGGCAAGGGCGCGCATATGGAATGGATGAGCGAGAAGNNAAGCGACCCCAACCGCCATATCGACCTCGCCGTGAATTTCAACGGCATGGAAGGCACGGGCACCTACGACGTGGCGCCGTCGGGCTCGGGCAGCAAGGTCACCTGGAGCTTCGGCGTCGACACGGGCGGCAGCCCGGTGCGGCGGTGGCAGGGGTTGATGCTCGACCGCATCGTCGGCAGCGAGTATCGCGACGGCCTCGCCAAGCTCAAGGACCGCATAGAGGGAGAGCGGCAGCCGACGGCACCGGCGGTGCCGCCCGTGGCGGCCACGCCCGAGGGCGGCGTGTCTTCGGCGGCGGCAACGCCCGCAGGCGAAACGCCACAAGGAGGCACGCCCCTGGTGACCGGCGCTCCGGCGGCAACGTCATCGACGCAGACCGAGGCGCCGACTGTCGCGGAAACCCCGCCGCAGGCGACCCCTCCTGTGGCCACGCNNTTCCGAAAAGATCATGCTCCAACAAAAAGCCTAGAGCGCTGTCGCGATTCAGGCTGACGCGATAGCGCTCTAGAGGCTACGCCATCGAGCAGCTGATTGGCTCATTCGGCCTCGCCTGAAGCTGCGGAAACCGCCGGGGCAGCCTCTATGCTAGAGTTTTTGCTCTGGGCTCGGCGCCGGGCTTGCCTCCGGATCGACATGCACCGCACCGATGATGCGCAGCAGGCTGGCCAAGAATGGGTTTGGCGGCGTGCAGCTGTCGAGATGCGGATCCTGCGCGGCGGGCTCGCCGCCATTCACCGATTGGCCCGGATCGATGATGTGCCGGGCCTTCACCCGGTGGGGCCTTATGAGACCATCGGCGGCGGTGACGGTGATGCTGTCGCCCACGGCCGGGTCTTGAGGGGCCAGATGCGGATCCTGCTCGTCGGACACCGGCGAGAGGTAGTCGGCCTCCGACCGCTGACCCTGGTTCGACGATCTCGGTCTCCAATCGGCCTCGGTCAGCATGGCGGCGCTCAGCCCAAGAAGTGGCACCGGCGCGTTCGCCACCGGCGACGCGGAATCCCATGGCCAGGGCTGCTCGGCGGGTTCGCCGGCAAGGGCATGGTTCCAGGCGGTTTGGCGCAGCGACTGGGCGAGACCCGCTTTGAGGCGGACGCCGTCCCCATGCAGCAACCCGAATAAGACGGCGCAGCCAAGCGCGGCACCGGTCCATCGGCGCAGCGTGCGCGCGCGGAAAAAGAGGAGGAGGAGCTGCACCGACCCCCGTCTCGGCATCAGATCCTCCTCCCGATCCGCCGCGGGGAGGCATGGTCGCGGCGGTGGTAACGCCACACGAGAAGCGTCACCGCGCTTAAGATTGCGAGAACCAGCAAGGCCATTGCGACCTGCCGCTGAAGCTCGACTGGTATGGTTGGTTGAGGCTTGGGAACATCCGGGGTTGCCACTTGTGGTTCCGCCACCTGCGGCTCGGCTACTTGTGGCTCGACCGCTTGCGACTGTGCCGCCCGGCTGCCGTCGAATGAGGTCACGCCCGCGCCTTCTGACGATGGGGCGCTTGCCGAAGCGTCCGGCACGTCCGCGTCCGGTCCAGCCCCGGGCACTGCCATCGCGTCGGCCTGGGGCCCGTCGTCGGACGGAAGACCGGCCATAGCGGGGTAGGGTGTGGGTGAGGGTGCCGGCAAGGGCTCCACGCGGAGCGACCGCGCGAGTTGACCCCCGCCATAGCTGCCCACCGCGCCAGTGGGTGCCATGGCCCGTTGCATGGGCGGGGCGCCGAACACCTTGTCGTATTTCCAGCCGTCGGGAAGATTTACCGGCATGTCGGTCGTGGTCACGTCCTGGCCGTCGGGCCGCGATTTGCTCACATCGACGGCCACAAGGCTCGTCTCGCTGCTGACGAGATGATGCTTGAGCGCGACGGATTCAATCTCCTTGCTCAACTCGGTCGCAGCCGGATCCGTATAGCGCCTGCCCTCGAGTGAGGCGATCTTATTGCGCGCCCAAAGCTTGCCCACCCCTTGGCCCGGGGTGGCGTCGGAGAGCTTGATGGACGCAGTCCAGGGCTTGCCGTCGAAGGTGCCGGAAAGCTGCAGCTCGCCATCGGCAGAGGCGGCCTTGACTGAGACCACCACCGGCTCGCCGGCATAGAGATCAGGTAACGGGTCGGGCCAGGATTCGACGCCGGAACTGCCCGGCCACTCGGCCTTGAGCCCCACCAGCACCGGCCGCTCGAGCTTGGCGAAGAGCGCCGTCATGCGCTCCAGCACCTGCTCCTCGGAGCCGATCTCGGTGAAGGTGCCGCGGCCGAGCTCAGCGGCGCGGCGCATGAAATAGCTGTTGGGGGCGGAGCCAATGCCGACCGTGAACAGACGCGAGCGGCCGCGATGATCGGCGATCTCGGCAAACAGCTCGGCCTCGTTGCCCACGGCGCCATCGGTGAGGAACACCACCTGGCGGAGATGGCTCGTATCGGAGGGCGTTCCGTCCTGCAGCGCGGCCTTCAGCGCCGGCAGCATCTCGGTACCGCCGTCAGCATCGAGGCGCGAGACGAAATGTTTGGCAATGGCCAGGTTCTCCGACGTGGCCGCCACCGGGCCGTCGAACAGCACATCCATGGTGTCGTCGAAGCGCACGACGTTGAACCTGTCGCCGGCGCGTAAACGGTCGAGCGCGAAGAGCAGGCTCTGCTTGGCCTGGGTGATGGAGGTGCCTGCCATGGAGCCGGAATTGTCGATGACGAAGACGATCTCGCGCGGGAGCGACGCGGCCTGGCTTTCGAGGCTGGGCGGCGTGACCATGGCGAGCAGATAGTCCTCGCCGCCGACCTTCTCGTGGAACAGGGAGGTCTGCGGAGCGGCGGCGGCCTTAGGCCTCCAGGTCAGCTCGAAATCCTTGTCGGCGGGCACCGTTCCTTCCGCTAGCGCCAAGGTGGCCGTGGCGTCGCCGGTCCGCTTCAGCGCGATCTCGTGATACGAGCTCTTGATGTCGCCGAGGTCGAAGCCGGCATCGAGCGTGACCTGCAAAGAGACCGGGTTGATCTTGCCGAACTTCGGATCGAGCACTGGCGGGGTGATCCGGTCGCGGTCGGGCACTGGATCGGTCTTCTGGCGCGGCCGGCCATAGTCGACCAGGCCCACATCGTTCGGCTTGGGGTTGTAGCGGGGAGCAATGACCAGCGGGAAGCGCAGGGAATAGACGCCCGCACTCTCTTTCACCGTCTCCTGATATTCGATGCGAACGACGACGGACTCATGGGGGCCGATATTGGCCACCGAGTTGGCGAAGATATTCGGCCGCTCCTCTTCGACGAGGCTTGCCTTGTGGCCGGCGTCCTTGGCCGCCTCATAAAGCTGCCTAGCCTCATCGCGCCCCTTGATCTCGCCTTCGATGACGCGCGAGCCGATCTCCATGCGGAGCGCGTCGACGGCGGACTGCTCTGGCAAGGGGAACACATAGACCCCTTCCAGCCACTTATCGCTCGGATTGGCGAAACGCTGGGTGACCACGGCGCGGGAGATGGTGCCGGTGACCGTGATGCTGACGTCGGTGTTGAGGCGCGGCGCCTCGACATATTGGCCGTCTTTGCCCGACCGGAGCAGCAGAGCGCCGGCGTTCATGTCGCCCGGCGTGACGAAATTCACCGCCGTGCTGGGGGCCTCGGCGGCATCGGCCGGTTGCGCAGGCTCGGCTCGCGCGACGAGCGCGGGCAGCAGCAAGATTGAGCCAAGGATCAGAGAAAGCAGCTTGAAATTCTTGAAATTGAAGGCCGGCTCACGTGAGCAGAGAGCTTGGCGTCGGGTTGGCATCGACTGAGCCCCTCGTAGTCCTCCGGCACCGAACCAAGGAAGCACGCCATTAGGGCGCGGCTTTAACCGTATTGTGGCACGCGGGCGCGGGGAGCGAGGCAATCGCGCCACAACTGTGGCCTAAATGAGGACGGCGGTCATGGCACGAATCCCATGCCCAGGCCCGCTTAGACAAGCGGGTCAGGAACACAATGCCGACAGGAGGCTGACCAAGCTCGCCGAGGGGCAGCTCAACCGCCAGGCGGCCTCTAAGCCCGCTCTCTCTTTAGTTTGGTGACGGTTGCTTTAGTTTAGGGCTTGTCTTCAGTTGAGCA
>PLBV01000112.1:0-1769 GCA_003135455.1 Hyphomicrobiales bacterium
CGGAGGCTCGGCGGGTGCCGCTGCGTTCGCCTGCCCTGTTTGAGCGGGCTCGGCTTGAGCCGGCGGGGATGGAGCAGGCGGGCCCGACGGAGGCTCGACCTGTGCAGGCCCCGCGCTTTGGCTTCCTTCGGCAGCAACGCCGACGTCGTCGCCCGGGCCCCCGGGCTGCTGGGCAGGCGTCGCGTCGGCCGGGTGTTGCGAGGAGGCAGGCGAAGGGGCCGGGACAGCGGCACCGCCTTGGCCTTGCGGCGCGGCGGCCGTCGCCGGCGCGGCAGGTGTGGCAATGGCATCGAGGAGGGAGGTGAGCCCGTGCTTGAGCTCGTCGGCATTGGTCGCGGTGATGAATTTGCCGCCGCTCGCCTCGGCGATGCAGCTCAACGACTTGACGTCGTCCCCCGGCTTGGCGGCGAAGGCCAGGACATGGATGCGCAAGCCTGGCGAGGTTTGCTTCAGCGCTTGCGCCGTCGTACAGATATCGGCCTTGCAGCTGTCGGGGCCGTCGGTGATCAGCACGATGTCGAGCTTGCCGCCCTGTTGCTGACCGGCCTTGGCCGCCGCCTCCAGCGATGCCGCGATCGGCTTCTGCGCTTTCGGCTTGAAGCCGAATAGGAGCTTCGATTGCGTCTTGGCGTTGAGCTCGCCGGGTTTGGCCAGCACCTGACTGTCGCCGCAGGACGATGATTGCCGGTGCCCGAAGGCCACGAGCCCGAGGGCGATCTTGTCCTGATAATCGCCGGCCGCGTTGCCGAGGCTTGCGCGCAGTACGTCCATCTTGCTCGTGGCGCCGACCTTGGCCCACATGCTGCGGGAGGCATCGAGCACCAGCATCGTAGCGGGAAGGCCGGGTGCCGACGCGGAAGCCGGCGCATCCTCGGCAGCGGCTGGACCCGCCGCCAAGAGCGCGAATGGCAAGAGCAGAAGCTTCCGGCCCACGCAGCGCTTCCCCCGCATTGCGTCCCTTCCGATCCGGCCCCGGCCAACAGTCTATAGGGCTTAAGTCTATAGCCCCTTGCGGCCACCGTGGTTCTAGGGAAACTCCGGCACGAGTGCGGCGGATTTGGGGTGGTTCGCCGGTTCTATCCTTAAGGAAGGGGAGGCGGATAGGGCATTGTTCGGCGGGCATTTTCAGGATAGGCAACGCCGCTCCGCGCAAAAGGCCCTCATTCCTCATGAACAACCCCACTCTCGATCTCCTGCTCAAGCGACGTTCGGCCTCGGCCAACGCGCTTTCCGAGCCTGGCCCAAGCGAATCCGAGCTTGCCCTCCTCCTCACCGCGGCCTCCCGCGTGCCAGACCACAAGAAGCTCGTGCCGTGGCGCTTCATCCTGTTTCAGGGGGAGGGAAGGGCCGCCTTCGGCAAAGTGCTGGCCGCGACCTGCCAAGCCGAGGAGAAGGACCCCGGCGCCTTTCGCCTGGAGACCGAGGCCAACCGCTTCTTGCGGGCGCCTCTCGTCATCGCCGTGATCTCGCGCGTGATCAAAAACCCGGCGGCGCCGGAATGGGAGCAGACCCTCTCGGCGGGCGCGGCCTGCCAGAACCTCCTCGTCGCCGCCACCGCGCTCGGCTATGGCGCGCAATGGATCACCGAATGGTACGGCTACAGCCAAGGGGTGCGCACAGCACTCAAGCTCGCCGACAATGAGCGCGTCGCGGGCTTCGTCTATATCGGCACGGCAAAAGAGGCGCCCGACGAGCGGGAACGGCCCGCGCTCGAAGACATCGTCACGGCCTGGACGCCTTAAGCTCGAGCGCTATCGCGTCAGGTTGAA
>PLBV01000112.1:1774-1934 GCA_003135455.1 Hyphomicrobiales bacterium
TCTAGCGCCTCAATAGCCGAACTGCTCCGCCAGGATGCGCTCGGCAAGGGTATGGCCGGGGTCGAACATCATCAGAATATCGATCCCGCTTTCCTGCTGAACCTCGACGGCGGTGACGTCACGGAACTCGGTGTGGTCGGCCACCGCGCTCACCGGCCGC
>PLBV01000112.1:1996-26846 GCA_003135455.1 Hyphomicrobiales bacterium
TCGATCAGGATGCGCAGGTGCGCGGCCTGCGCGCTCTGGCGGAACAGCGACACCTCGTTGATGGCAAGCGCCTGGTGCGTGGCGCCGCCCATGGCGTGGGCGGTCATGCGTAAGGGGTGGATGACGGTAACCTCGGCGCTCTCCAGCCGCTCCAGCAGGCCGTGCTCCCGGTAATCGTTGAGGAGGAAGCCGACCGACCCCCGGTTCATCCCATAAATGGGGATGCGGCTGTTCAGATGGCGGTGCATGGTCTGCAGCATCAGCCCGTCGCCGCCAAGTGCCACGATGGCGTCGGCCTTGTCCGGCGGGGTGTCGCCATAGCGCTCGGCCAGCCTTGCCCGCGCGGCCAGGGCCTCTTCGGTGTCGCTGGCGACGAAGGCGATGTTGCGGAAGCGGGGCATGATTTCGATCGGAGCTTGGAGGCGGCTTTAAGAGTGGGCACTATAGACGCGAGGCTATTGATCAATTGCAAGCCTCTCGCTCCGTCAGCGGAAATGGTGAATCCATGGCGAATAGCGATCTTCCGGTATTGATCTATACGACCTTCCCCCAGCTTGAGGATGCCAGGCGCGTGGGCGATGCGCTGGTGGCGGCGCGGCTCGCCGCTTGCGTCAACATCTTCCCGGGCATGATCTCGATCTTCGAATGGAAGGGCGCGCGCGAGGAGGCAAGCGAGGTTGCCATGCTCATCAAGACGAGGGGCTCGCTTACCGAGGAGGTGCTGGCCGAGGTGAAGCGCCTGCACCCTTACGAGCTGCCGGCGCTGCTCGTGCTGCCGACCGAAGGGGGCAGCGCCGAATATTGCGGGTGGATCATGGGGCAGACGGCAGGGCCGCCATCGCCATGAGCTCGCCTGTTTGCGTGCTTGCCATCGACCAGGGCACGACGAGCACGCGCGCCATTGCCTTCGACGCGGACGGCCGCGCCAGGGCTTCCGCCCAGCGGCAGCTCACCCAGATCTATCCGGCGCCGGGCGAGGTGGAGCACGATCCCGAGGAGATCTGGCAATCGGTGCTGGCCACGGGACGCGTCGCGCTGCGCGACCTTGGCTCCGCGTCCATCGAGGCGATCGGCATCACCAATCAGCGCGAGACCACGATTGTCTGGGAGCGGGCGACGGGCAAGCCGCTCGCCAACGCCATCGTCTGGCAGGACCGCCGGACCGCGCCCCTCTGCGCCGAGCTCCTGCGGGAGGGACTTGGCCCCCATGTCGCCGAGGCGACCGGCCTTATCATCGATCCCTATTTCTCGGCGACCAAGCTCGCCTGGCTGTTGCGAAAAGTGCCCGGGCTCGACGCCCGTGCGCGCAAGGGCGAGCTGTGCTTCGGCACCGTCGACAGCTGGCTGCTGTTCAAGCTCACTGGCGGCAGGTTGCACGCCACCGATGCCAGCAACGCCGCCCGCACCATGCTGTTCGACATCCGCACGGGAGAGTGGGACGACCTTATGCTCGATCGCCTCGGCATCCCACGCGAGGTCTTGCCCGAGGTGCGCGACAGCCAGAGCGATTACGGCGTGACCGAGCCCCAGCATTTCGGGGTGTCGATTCCCATCCGGGGCGTTGCTGGCGACCAGCAGGCCGCGGCCTACGGCCAAGCCTGCTTTACGCCCGGCATGCTGAAGGCCACCTACGGCACCGGCTGCTTCGTGCTCGCCAATACCGGCGAGGCGAAGCTCGCCTCCACCACGCGCATGCTCTCCACCATCTTCCATCAGCTCGAAGGCGGCCGCACTTACGCGCTGGAAGGGGCGATCTTCATGGCCGGCGCCACGGTGCAGTGGCTGAGAGACAGTCTCGGCCTGATCGATACCGCCGCCGAGAGCGAGGCTTTGGCGCGGCAAGCCGATCCGAAATCCGGCGTCACGCTGGTGCCCGCCTTCCAGGGCCTTGGCGCTCCCTTCTGGGACGCGGGCGCGCGCGCCGCCATCGTCGGCTTGACGCGTGCTGCGTCGAAGGCCGACATCGTCGCGGCCGGGCTCGAGGCGGTCGCCTTCCAGACCCGCGACCTGCTCGACGCCATGCGCGAGGACATGGCGGCAAGCGCCATTCCCATGCCGCGCAGCCTAAGGGTCGATGGCGGCATGACCGAGAATGGCTGGTTCATGCAGCGGCTTGCCGACACGCTCGGCGAACGCGTCGAGGTTGCGGCGAGCAAAGAGACGACGGCGCTTGGTGCTGCCTATCTCGCCGGCCAGGCGGTGGGCTTTTATGGCAGCCAGGCGGAGCTGCGCGCCTCAGTGCCGTCGCACGCCTTCGAGCCTCGCATGGGTGCCGCAGAACGAGAGGAGCGCTACGGCGTCTGGCTCCAGGCGGTGGCGCGGGTGCGTTCGAAGGAGCCTTGACGTGTCACTGCCGCGCCTGCGCACAGCGAACGTTAACCAGCCGCGAGAAGCCCGGCAAAGCAATGTTAAGCCTCCCCTGTTAATCCCTTCCCGAATCTTAAGGCCTGCAGCGGCGCTCCGTCGCATTGGCGGCATGGCGTTTGCACCACGGTCTTAAGAGTCTGCGTCGCGTTGGGGAGTTGCCGGTGTCTCTGCTCAGTCATCAGTCCCGGAAGGCCTTGGCCTTTCCTCGCGCGCCGTCCCGCGAGGAGCCGCTAAGGACATCGCCATGGCGGAGCCTGCAGCGCTTTGCGCTTGGCGCCATGTGGAGCCTGAAGCCGCCGCGGCTTTACGGCGCGCCGGCGACGCTGGCACTGGTCGCCAAGCACTATACGGGGTTTGGGCGGAAGCGCGGCGGATTGCCCGACGCCCATGAGGCGTTCCGCTGGCCGGACGGCCTGGTGGGCATTGCCGATGAGCTGAGCGTGGCGACACTGAAGACGGCCTACGCCAAGGGGCTCTACCCCTTCGCCCATATTGGGCCCATCAAATGGTGGGCCCCGAAGGAGCGTATGGCGCTGTTCATCGAAGACTTCCATATGGAGAAGAACCTCCGCCGACGGGTCAAGCACCAGGATTTCACCGTCACCTTCGACCAGGATTTCGACGCCGTCATTCGCGCCTGCGCCGAGCCGCGCCCGGGCCGGCTGCATCTCACCTGGATCGGCCCTAAGATCATCGAGGCCTATAGCTGCGCCTTCCATGCCGGCCTGGCGCATTCGGTCGAGGTCTGGGACCGCTCGGGCCAGCTCGTGGGGGGCGCCTATGGCTTAAGCGTCGGCCGCGTATTCTTCACCGAATCCCAGTTCACCCGCGAGCGTGACGCCTCGAAGGTGGGCTTCGCCACCCTCAATTGCCACCTCCAGCGTTGGGGCTATGTGCTCAATGACGGCAAGCAGCTCACCGGCCATCTCAGCCAAATGGGCTTCACCCTGATCCCGCGGCCGGCGTTCAACGCGCTGCTCGCCAAGGCTTGCAAGGAGAGGGGCAGAGAAGGGCGCTGGGCGGTCGATCACAGAATCGACGTCGCCCGCTGGAATCCCAGAGCGGCGATGCTCGCCGCCTGAGGTGGCACGATCGCGCCGATGTCATTATACTGTCACGGAGTCCAGGCTCTTTAGCGGCCCGTAAGGGGGCGACCATGGCGATTGCTGCAATCGATTTTCAGCTTCTGGCCAATGCCGGCTTTCCGGCGCAAAGCTTTGCACCGGGCGACGCCATCTTCGAGGCGGGCTCCAAAGGCGACAAGATGTACGTCATTCGCTCTGGCGAGGTCGTCATCGAACGGGACGGCAAGGTCATCGAGACGCTGTCGGCGGGCGGCATCTTCGGCGAGATGGCGCTGATCGACGGCTCGCCCCGGAGCGCCACGGCGCGTGCCAAGACCGCGTCCGAGGTGGCGCCGATCACCGAGAAGACCTTTCTCTTCCTCGTGCATGAAACGCCGTTTTTCGCCGTCGCGGTGATGCGGACGCTTGCCGACCGTTTGCGGCGCGCGGGCGAGCGGGACTAAAGCGCGTCCTTGACGCTTATCCGCCGGCCTGATCCCACGGCGGCCATTTTTGCCTTGCATTGTGGCTCGCCCCCGCCATGATCGGACGGCGCCTTCAACCGTCTCGGTCTCCGAACACTGCCCTTGTTATCGCTCGCTAATTTGGCGCTGAAGCGCCCGCGTAACATCGATGCGGCAACGCTGGGGCGCGACGCATTGGCGGGCGTCATCTCGGCAGTGGTTCAGATTGCCTACTGCATCTCCTTCAGCGCGCTGATCTTCACCGGCGATATCGCCAGCGGCTTTTCGCTCGGGCTCGCTGCGCTGATCATGGGCACGGCGGTCGTGGGTATCGTCATCGCACTGAGCTCGACGTTGTCGCCCGCAAATGGCGGGCCCGACTCGCCGGCCGTAGCGGTGATGAGCGTGCTGGCAGGCTCCATCGCCGCCGCTCTTGCCGCCAAGGGTGCGAGCAACACCGCGATCATCGTCAACGTGCTCGTCGCGCTTTCGGTGAGCACGCTGTTGACCGGCGTCCTCCTCTACGGGATCGGCGCGCTCAAGCTCGGACAATGGCTGCGCTTTATCCCCTATCCCGTGATCGGCGGCTTTCTTGCTGGATCGGGTCTGCTGCTCATCACCGGTGGCATGGAGGTGGTAAGCCAGACCAATCTCACGCTCTCGCCCTCATCCTGGGAGATTCTGTACTCGCCGGTCTATGCGCTGCAGATTGTGGTCGGCGCGCTGTTTGCCATCTCGATCCCCCTTGTTGGCCGATGGGTGCCGAGCTTCCTCGCTCTACCGCTTGCCTTTGTGGCGTTCCTCGTCGTTCTTGACCTCGGTCTATTCGGCGTTGTGAAGGACGAGAGCGTGCGGNNAGCCTCGAAGTGGCGCGGCAGAAGGCCGCCGATCTCGACAAGGAATTTCGCACCAACGGCCTCGCCAATCTGCTCGCATCCGTGCTCGGCGGGTTCGCGGGCTCGCTGTCGATGAACGGTTGTCTCTTGCTCGACGAATCGGGTGCCATGACGCGCTGGGCCGGCGCCATTGTCGGCGTCCTCTGCGCGCTGGTCCTGTTCTCCGGTGCCGATATTGGCAGCTTTGTTCCGAAAGCCATTTTGGGCGGCATGCTCGCTTATCTTGGCGTCATGATCCTCGCCGAGCTCGCTTCTTCGCCGGCGCAGAGCTCCTGGGTAGATTGGGCGCTTGCCATAGTGATCATGCTCGTGATTTGCAATTTCGGCTACTTCATGGGCGTGATGCTCGGCGTCATTGCCGCCTGCCTCATGTTCGCGCTGAGCTACAGCCGCATCGGCGTCGTCCGCCGCCACCTCACGCGGCAGGAATTTTCCAGCAATGTCGAGCGCGCACCCGAGCAGTCCAAGCTTTTGCGCCAAGAGGGCGTGCGCATTCACGTGTTCTGGCTGTCGGGCTTCATCTTCTTCGGCTCATCCAACGGCCTGTTCGAACGCGTCCGCCGCGCCATCGACGCGCAGAAGGACAAGCCCGTCGGCTATGTGCTGCTCGATTTCAGCGCCGTCCCCGGCCTCGACTCTTCGGCGCTATTGAGCCTGGTCAAGCTCCGCAACTATTGCAACCAGCATGGGGTGACGCTCGCCTTCTCGGGATTGGGCGATGTGATGCGCGTGGGCTTCCAGAACGCCGGGTTCTTCTCCGAGACGTCGCCGCATCAGCTGTTCGGCAGCCGCAATGAGGCGCTCGAATTCTGCGAGGATATGCTGCTCATGCATCACGAGGTGGGCGCCGCTTCCACCCACAGCTTCGAGACCTGGCTCGAGGCGGAATTTAGCGGATCCGGCGACATGTCCCGCATCGCGCCTTACCTGGAGCGCCGCGAGCTTGCCGTGGGCGAGGCCGTGTTCCGCCAGGGCGAGCCCTCCGATTCGGTGGTGCTGCTCGCCTCGGGCTGCGTCGCCATCACCATCGATGACGAACAGGGGCGGCCGATCAGGCTAAGGCGCATGCTCGGCTATACGGTGGTGGGAGAGATGGGCTTCTATCGCAGGGTGCCGCGCACGGCGAGCGTGATCGCCGAGCAGCCGAGCGTGGTCTATCGGCTCACGCGCGAGGCCTTCAACGCCATCGAGGCCGCCGATCCGGCGGCGGCGTCCGCTTTCCACAAGCTGATCATCCGGCTCCTCGCCGATCGGCTCGAATTCGCCAACCGCGAGATCTCCGCCCTCATCTAGCGTCCTGCCCAAAACCCTATGACGATGTAGGGCTAAGCGGTAGCGGCGATGAGAGCGCCCACGATCACCAGGTAGGTCAATCCGTGCACGAGCTGGTCGGTGCCGAGCGCGCACCAGAAGCCGCGGTCGTGCGCGGTCCAGCCATTCCTGTGGGTGACCTGCTCCTTCACCCAGTCGGTGTGATAGTGGACGACGAACTCGCCAAGGGCGATGGAAGCGGCCAGCGCAAGCGAGGTCGGTGCCAGCACGAGATAGACGAAGGGCGTCAGCGCCACATGGATGGCGCTGTGGACGAACCCGCCCGGATGGCCGTAGGTGCCTTTGTTCAAATATTGATAGGCGTTCTGCAGATAGAAATCGGCGACCGTGTGCTTGGCCATGAGGACGGCCACGGCGGCGAGGACGAGCATTGCGAGCTTGGGCATGGGTCCTACTTGCTCAGGGCTTCGGCTCTCCCGTCCCAATCTGGCGGGGGAGGGTGGTGCCGGAAGACGGCGATGCGCTCCCGGTAGAGGGCATAAAGCCGATCGAGCCTCCCTCCGTCCAGGTCCTCGCATTCATGGCTCAAGGCCTCCGCCGCATCCCAGGCTTGCGCCCGGAAGCGCCGCAGGAACTCGCCATGGCGGTCGGAGAGATCGATAAAGGCCTGCGATCGCTTCAGCGCGCTGTCGCCGAGCAGGGCGAAGATGCGGGTCGCCTCGGTCTTGCCCTTCACCTTCAGGAGGTCGAGCTCGATGAAGGCAAAATCCGGCGCCCGCGCGGTGGTCGACTCTCCGGCTATGGTTCCGACGTCATAAGTCTTCGACTGGCCTTCGAGGCGCGAGGCGACGTTGACGTTGTCGCCGATCACCGAATAATCGAAGCGCGTCTCCGAGCCGAGATTGCCGACGCAGCAGATGCCGGTGTTGAGGCCGATGCCGAGCTGCACGGGCTTGAAGGGCCGCCCCTTGGCCTCGGCCTCATGGCGCCAACGGGCGTTCAGCTCCTGCATCTCCCCCATCATGCGTAATGCCGCGCGGCAGGCATGGCTCGGATGCTCGGTATCGTCGAGCGGCGCGTTCCAGAAGGCCATCACCGCGTCGCCCATGTATTTGTCGATGGTGCCTTGCTCCTCCAGGATGATGTTGCTCAGCGGCGTGAAGAGGTTGTTCAGGAAACGCGTGAGCTCCTCGGCATCGAGACCTTCAGAAATGGCGGTGAAGCCGCGCACGTCGCTGAACAGCAGCGTCATGTCGCGCGTCTCGCCACCGAGCTTGAGCCGCGAGGGGTCGTTCGCGAGCCGCTCCACCAGCGCCGGCGCCATGTAATGGCCGAAGGCATGACGCACGCGGTTTCGCTCCCGCTCGGTGCGTAGGAACACGAACAGCGTCCCGGCGAGATAGATCGCGGTCAGCGCGATCGTGGGATACACCGGATCGACAAGCCAGCCGAACACATCGAAGGCGTACCAGGAGACGGCGACCACGGCGGCCACGGCGATGCCACCGAGCACCGCGCTTCCCGCAGCACCAGTCCGGTAGATGAGGAAGGCGATGAGGATGCCGAGCACCAGGATGTAAAGGAGCTCGGCGGGGGTGGCGAAGTCCGGACGCTGCAGGAAGATGCCTTGCAGGATCTGCTCAATCGCCTGGGCGTGCAGCTCGGCGCCCGGCACGGAGGCTTCAAGGGGCGTGGCCCTGAGATCGAGCAGGCCTGCCGCGCTCGTGCCGATGAGCAGCAGGCGGCCTTCGATCGCGTCCTTGCCGATCTCGCCATTGAGCACGCGCCAGGCGGGCAGGTAGCGCTCCTTGGCCTGGTGGGTGAACCTGATCCACATCTGGCCATTGGCCTCGGTCGGCACCTCGTAGTCGCCGATGCGGATTCTGGCGATGCCGGTCTTCTCGCCGAAGGCGGTCTCGCCGCTCGCGCCGGAGGACTTCACCACATAGGTGGAGGCGCCTTGCGCTAGCCGGATCATGTCGGCGGCGAGGGAGGGATAGAGAACGTCGCCGACGCGGACCACCATGGGTATGCGGCGGATGATCTGGTCCTGGTCGGGGACCCAGTTGAGCGAGCCCGCACCCTTCGCCTTCTCCTGCAGCTCAGGCAAGCTCGTGGCTGCCCCCGGATAATAGGGCGCGAACAGGAGCGGGTCGTCGCCGCCGTGGGCGAAGCCTGCCTTGGTCTCAGGGATCGTCGTCCCTTGCGGCGCGGCGATGAAGCCGAGCACCACGGGCGCCTGGCCGATCGCTTCGGCGAACACCTGGTCGTTGGAGGGGAGCTTCTCCACCTCCGCGCGCAAGCTCGCAAGCGCGTCGGACTTCGGCCAGAAATGCAGCGCGTTGGCCGGGGACAAACGGTCTGGCTCGGGGAAGACCATGTCGAAGCCGATGGCCGCGGCGCCATTGGTGGCGAGCTTCAGGGTGAGCTCGGCCAGCACGGTACGCGGCCAGGGCCATTGGCCCACTCGCTTCAGGGACTCCTCGTCGATATCGACGATGCGCACGGGAAGATCGGGGTTGAAGGCGCGCGGCCTGATCTGCTGATAGGTGTCGAAGACCAGGAAGCGCAGCCGCGCTACCGGGCTCGGATCCCAAACCCGCAACATAAGCGCGCCCGCTATGACCGCCCCCAGAATGAAGACATAGAGGAGACGCGGCCCCATACCGTTGCCCGACCTCGACATAAGGAAAGCGCGCCAAACCGGCGCGGGAGGCGAGAGCCTAGTCGATGCCGGAAGCCTCCTCCAGTGCCAACTTGCCGCCTTTTACGGCTGGGCGAAGCTGCCGTTGCCCGCGGCATTGAACCGAGCCGCAGAATGAACTAGGAAGCCCCAGGGAGTAAGGGCCCAAGCACAACTTTAAGGGGCGTTCCGCGTGGATATCTGCATGATCGGGGCAGGCTATGTGGGCCTCGTCTCAGCCGCCTGCTTCTCCGAGTTCGGCTGGACCGTCGCCTGCATCGACAAGGACGGAAGCCGAATCGAGCAGCTCCGGCAGGGCCGCGTGCCCATCTACGAGCCCCGCCTCGACGAGCTGCTCGAGCGCAATCTGCGCATGGGACGCATAAGCTTCTCCACCGAGCTTGCCGAGGCGGTGCGCGGCGCCGACCTTGTGTTCCTCGCCGTGGGCACGCCGATGCGGCGGGGCGACGGCCATGCCGATCTCAGCTTCGTGTTCCAGGCGGTGGAGGATCTCGCGCCGCACCTCAACGGTTTCACCGTGATCGCCACCAAGTCCACGGTGCCGGTGGGCACCAGCCGTGAGATCGAGCGGCGGCTCAAGGCCCTCCGCCCGGATGCCGACTTTGCGCTTTGCTCGAACCCGGAATTCTTGCGCGAAGGCTCCGCAATCTACGATTTCACCCATCCCGACCGGGTGCTGGTGGGCTGCGACGACCCACGGGCGCAGGCACTGATGGATCGTCTCTATAAGCCGATCGCCCTGCGCAATGCGCCGGTGATGTTCGTGAGCCGGGAATCGGCGGAGCTCGCCAAATATACCGCCAACGCCTTTCTCGCCATGAAGATCAGCTTCATCAACGAGGTCGCAGATCTTTGCGAGGCGGTGGGCGCGGACGTGCAGCAGGTAGCAACTGCGATCGGCGCCGATGGCCGCATCGGCGACAAGTTCCTACACCCCGGCCCCGGCTATGGCGGCTCCTGCTTTCCCAAGGATGTGGCAGCCTTGATCCGCACCGCGCGCGAGGTGCGTTCGCCGCTCTCACTCATCGAGCAGGTGCAGACGGTCAATTCCGAGCGCAAGATCGCCATGGCGCTGCGCATCGAGCGGGCGGCCGGGGGCTCGCTTGCCGGCAAGGCAGTCGCGGTGTTGGGGCTCGCCTTCAAGCCCGATACCGACGACGTACGCGAGGCGCCGAGCCTCACGCTCATTCCGATGCTGCAGGAGCGTGGCGCCTTTGTCAGGGCTTACGACCCGCATGCGCGGGAGAACGCCGAGCTTTTGTTGCCAGGCGTGGTCTGGTGCGGGAGCGCGCTCGAAGCCGCCGAGCAGGCGGATATCGCCGTGGTGCTCACCGAATGGAACGAGTTCCGTGCGCTCAATCTCGACAGCCTGAAGGCGCGCATGCGCGGCGACGTCCTCGTCGATCTGCGCAACGTCTATCTGCCGGCGCAGGCGAGTGCTGCGGGTTTCACCTATGCCAGCATCGGGCGCTAAAGCATGATCTTAGAAAAGTGGGAACCGGTTTTCCGAAAAGATCATGCGTCAACAAAAAGTGAGAAGCGCTGTCGCGATTCAACCTGACACGATAGCGCTCTAGCCCAGCTCAGATCTGAAGCCTATCGTCGCTCGCGTTACTGCGAGGGGCGATAGGTCTGCGGGAACTGCCGCTGCAGCTCGTTGATCTCGTCGCTGGCATGACCTTGGGGCTTGGCATGCGGTGCTGGCCGCGCCGCTGTGGCGTTTGGATGATAGGGAGCGCGCTTCTGCACATCGGCCTTGTAGCGCGTCGACGGTGGCTTGGCATGCGGGATGACCACTTCCTGCGGAGCGGGACGGTGGTGCAGCTGCGGCGCCAGATGCGGAATGACCGCCTGCTCGATCTCGCAATGGGCGCCTTTCCACCCTTTGATGGCGTCAAGCGTCGCCGGTGCCGGCTCGTCCAGCGGCAGATCGAGCTTCGAAACGGCATTGAATTGGTCAAGCGCCCCTTGCGAGCGGTTGCCCCAATTGCCGTTGATCCGACCGCGATAGCAATCGAGGTCCTTCAGCTCGGAGATGATGTCGGTGGCGAGCTGCTCGCGGGTCACCCCTTCGGGTAACGGCGCCTTGGTGGGCTTAGCGCTCTCGGGCTGTTTCCCTTCGGGGCCAGGGGTCTCGGCGGCGGCGATCTTGACCGCCTCCGGTGTAGGCGCGGGCGTTGGCGCCGCGCCAACCGGCTCGACCGCGATGACGCTATTGGTCTCGGCAGGATGGGGTGAGGGTACCGGTATCCCGGATTGCACGGCGGTCACAGTCTCGTGCTGCAACTTCTCTTGCAACAGCGCCAATTGCTCCTGCTGCACGGTGAGAAGCGCACCCTGATTGGTCTGCAGCCGATTGATTTCTTCCCGCAGCGCCGCGATCTGCGCGCCGGTCTCATTGGTCTTATCTTCAGACGTCTTGGGCGCGGCCGGATTGAAGTAGAATTGCCCGGTCAGCGAGGAGTTCTCCCACGGCACCTGCTTGCCGTCGGTCGACTTGAGAACGTCGTTCCTGACCTCGATCATCAGGTCGTTGATGCTCGCGCCCTGGGCGGAGATGTGCTGGAGCAGGGCCTCGGTGAAGGGGCTGTTGCGTCCCTGGCCGTCCAGCGCCACGTTGCCGGGCTGGGTGGAGAACGCGACCATCATGCCCACGGCTTTATCGATCCGGGCGAGACCGCGGTTGACTTCGACCGAGCGGCTCTGGGCAAGGTTCGCCGCCATGGGATTGTCGCGGCAGGCGTCGAGGAAGACGATGGAGATGCGGCTGTTCCGCTCCAGCTGCTTGAGGACCAGGTTGGCATCGACCGCCTCGAAATCGATATCGGTGTCGGACTTCAGCTGGGCGTCGACCGGCACCAGGAGATTCCTGCCATCGACCTGCAGCCCATGGCCCGCATAGAAGAAGAGTCCGACATCGGCGCCGGTGAGTTCGGCAGCAAAGGAGCGAATGCGCTGCTCCATGTCGGCCTTGGACAGATCGGTGCCGTCGATCACCTTGAAGCCGAGCCCGCGCAGCTTCTCGGCGATGTCCGTCGCATCGTTGCTTGGATTGCGCAGCGCGGGGGTGTGCTGATAGGCGGAGTTGCCGATGACCAGCGCCACGCGCTTCTCGGCGGCAGCGCCTGCAAGCGTGCCGAGAAGGACGGCGAAACTGAAGAGACAAGTGGCGAGGTGCTTGAGCATTGACGCCTCCATCGGCTCGCAATCGTGCCCCCCCTGCTGGCACGGGGTGCACGCTTTCGCCCGTCTTAGCGGGAGCATCGTGAACGGCAGCTGAACGGCCACGCTTTTCGGGCCGCCGGGCCCTTTAAGGGGCATGAGCCAGTCCGCATCAAGGCCCAATTCGCACTCTGATCTAAGTGTAATGGCAGATAGGGCCAAGTCAACGCAAATGGCGGGCATCCGGGCCCATTGCAAGCCTTAAGACGCGATCGTGGAAAGGGGCTTGCCCGCGCCATGGGCAATCAAGCGGGAGCCTGCGAGGTTAAGCCGCCCGGATTTGAGGTCGGCCGTCCCCATGGCGCCGAAGCGGCGCAAGAGGCGCTTCAGGTGCCGGCGGTAGGCGTAATAGTTGAACTCGAGCCGATGCCGGTCGCTGGCGACATAGCCAGTTTGCGCGATGCGCTTTGCCCCTTGCGACTTGAGCTTGGCGAACCACGACGCGCGCTCATGCTGCTCCGAGGCGGCGATGAGGAAGCTCGCGACGAGCTTCGATTGGGCGTCGGCCAGGCGCCAGATGCTGCCATTGGCCTGCACCAGACCCACGGCGAACAGATCGTCGAATTCGGGATGGAAGACATTGAGATAGAGGATGGAGCGACCATCCGGGCCGAGGATCAGGTCATTGTCGATGAATGGGATGGAGATCTGATAGCCGGTGCCAAACACGACGAGATCGGCCTCGACCTCACTGCCGTCGATGAAGCGGACGGTGCGGCCTTCGAACTCGGCGATATCGGGCTTCACGCCGATGCGCCCGTGGGCGACGAGCTGCGGCAGGATGGTGTTCATGGTCGGGTGGGTGTCCATGATGCGATGCTCGGGCTCGGGCAGGCCATAGCGGGTATTGGATCCCACCATGAGCCGCTGCCAAAGGGTATAGAGGCGGTTGCGGATGGCGCGCGGCATGAGAAGCTTCTCGCAGAAATTCACGATGCCGTCGGTCGGACGGCCCAGCATGAATTTCGGCACGAAATAGGTGCCGCGGCGCATGCTCTGATGCACGGAACGGGCGACGGCCGTCGCATCGACGACGATATCGCAGGCGGAATTGCCGGCACCGACCACGACGACGCGCTTGTCGGCGAGCTGCTTGACGCCGCGATAATCGCGCGAATGCATGGTCTCGCCGGTGAACTTGCCGGGAATCTTGGGCAGGCGCGGCAGGTGGTGATGGCCATTGGCGAGCACCAGCGCCCGGTAGAAGCGCGGCCGCGTCTCGCCCGCGACCTGCACGCGCCAGCCGCCGGACGTGCGCTCGGCGCGCTCGACCGTCGTGTTGAGCTCGACGCGGTCCAGCACGCCGAACTCCTCGGCGTAGCTGCGCAAATAAGCGAGCGCCTCGCGGTGGGATGGATAGGTGGGATAGTCGTCGGGCATCGGATAATCCCCGAAGCCCGTGTATTTTCTCGACGAGACGAGATAGGTCGAGTCGTAGACAACGCCGGTTGGAGTGGCCTCATTCCACAGCCCGCCGATATCTTTTTCCCGCTCCAGACAATCGAACGGAATGCCGCGCTCATGGAACGTCTTGGCGGCGGCCAGTCCCGAGAACCCCGCGCCGACGATGCAAACCTTGTCGGTATCGCTTTTGATATCCATCAAACGTGCATTCCTTGATCGAAGGTCGTCAGCCTTTGGTTAAACATCTTTGATGGGTGCTGCGACGTTCAGCGTCAATCCCCGCCGGAACGCTGCGGCATATGATGCCGTTCATGGCGTATATTCACAAAACGCTTTGGACTTGTCGCCTCATGACGTTACACTTTGACAAACAAACGACTCGACGTGATGGAAGGCTCATCATGCGTCTTCCTGCCCTCATTGTGGTTGGTACTCTAGCTCTCGGGCTGTTTTGCGGCAGCGCGTCCGCCCGCCAGATGTGGCTGCCCACGATCGATAATCCCTATTGTGCGATTACGACTTATCTCCTGCCCGAGCTGCCGGAGCAGGCGATGTCGAGCATCGACTCCGACGACCGTCCCATCATCGTGGTCAGCGCGCTCACCCTGGCCGCGACGCGAGCCTATGGCAGGTTCCTGATGGCGCATGAATGCTGCCACCACACGCTCGGCCACGTGAATACCTTCCATCGAGAGATGGGACATCTCGGTCCGCAGCCTTTCTTCTACATTGCGCCTGCGCTGAAACGGATGGAGCTCGATGCCGACTGCTGCGCGGTCAAGATGCTGAAGCAGACTCACGAGCCCGAAAGCATCGAGGCGGCGCGCCAGCAGATGGCCAATTTCGGCACCCAGCCGACCGGCGCCTATTACCCAACCGGCATCGAGCGGGCCGACAACATCGCCAATTGCGCCGCGCAGGACTGAAGTGCCAACGCCCACGCTTGGGCAGCGGCCGGGCAGGCCCCTGCCTGCGGCGCACGGTTTCACTCAAGGCATTCCTTCCGCTAGCCTGGTCTGGTAGCCCGGTCACGCGATCTTTATATCTTCGTGGTGGCCGCTGCGTTCATCTTTGCGATGGATCATGTTTTCCTCCCTGGTTGTGTGCTTGGCGGCTTCCAAATTTACTCTCAATGCCCTGATCCCTGGGGCGTTCTGAGTGAAGGGCGTTCTGCGAAGGCGCGCCGAATTGCAACGACGTGGCCGGTAGCCGAGGCTCGGGTACTGTCACGGGTCAAGGGCGATATGGTATGCTGACCTCTTGCAGGATTGCATCAGCGAGGCGCGGGTGAGCGGCAGGACGACATGGTGCAGGACGACATGGTCAAGGCTGGCGGCGGCAAGCCTGCTCGTCGTGCTTGCCGGAGCTTTGAGCGTGCCAGCGCGCGCCGAGGACAATACGGTCGAAGGCAGCCACTGGCTGCGCGTCTGCGCCGATCCCGACAACATGCCATTCTCCAACGACAGGGGAGAGGGCTTCGAGAACAAGCTCGCCGAGCTGATCGCCACCAAGCTCGGGGCACGGGTGGTCTACGCCTGGTTTCCGGAGTCGGCCGGGTCTATGCCGACGCGGCCGCTTAGGGATGCTTGCGACCTGGTCATGGGCTACGCCCAAGGCACCGGGCTGGTCGAGGACACCAACCCCTATTACCGTACCTCCTATGTTCTGCTTTACCGACAGGACGATCAAAGCCTCGCAGGCGTCGACAGCCTTGCCGACCCGCGTCTCAAGACTAAGAGAATCGGAATCTTCGCCCGCACCCCGCCGGCGAGCATCCTGGCGACCAATGGACTGGGGGCCAATGCCAAGCCCTTCGAGATCGCCGGCCAGGGCTCGTCGAAGGCGGCGATGGACATGATCGCCGAGCTCGCCTCAGGCAAAGTCGATGCGGCGCTGCTGTGGGGTCCGGTCGGCGGCTACTACGCGCAACGGTCGCCGGTGCCGCTGAAGCTCGTGCCGCTCACCAAGGAGACGGTGGGGCCACCCGTGGTCTTCGGCATCACCATGGGGGTGCGTCCGGACGAGCCCGAGTGGAAGCATAAGCTCAACAAGCTCATCGCCGAGAACCAGAGCGACGTCGACGCGATCCTGCGCCAATACAATGTGCCGCTGTTGAACGATCAGGGCGAACTGGTCGAGGCCACGACGCCCGACCGCTGAGGGTGCTGACTGGCCCCTTACATCTTGCACTTGCTCTCAGGCTGGTCGATGCCGAGCGTGTCCATCTCGATGTCGGGGTGGCTCGCATGGGGGAAGCCCGGTTGCGGCGATAGTGACACCGGGACCTTGTCGGTGGCGATCAGGACCGGCTGGCGAAACTGGCCGTCCCAGGGGCGGTAGGTCTGCTTGACACCCTTGAACGGGGCAAGTTGGAACTCGTCGCTGGTGATGAAGGCGGCGACAGTGCCGAAATCGGCGCCGTGATTGCGGGTGACCGCTTCGCCCACGGTGCGTGACGCGACATAGGCCTGATAGTCGATGGGCAGCATCAGGCGCTTGTAGTCCTTCTGAAAGTGGTTGTTGGCTTGGGTCGCGCCCCATTTCTCGTGGCCAGGGCTCCAGCTCGTGGCTACGAGGCCGGCGGTGCCTGCCACCGGCACCAGGCGAGAGGCGCCGCCGCGATAAGGCATGAAGGGGCCCCAGAGCTGCTCCTCGTCGGCGACCACGATCACCTGATAATCGGGAGCAGCTTGCGCCGCCGTCCCGCCACTGTCTTCGTCTTTGGGCGGCGGGATCTTGCCCATCGCATCCCGTTTGCCGCCGGAGGTGTCCTTGTATTCGCGCTCATCGACGATGGTCGCGCCGAAACGAACGGCTGCCCGCTTGACGGCGTCGGCATAGGCCATGTCGGCAGGGGTGGTGCCACGTACGAGCAGCCAGTTCTTCCAGTCATTGACCACGAGGAATTGGGCGAGCGCGTCGGCGAGCATGTAGCGATCGGGGACGGTATGGAGGACGTTGGCGCGGCAGTCCTCCTGCCTGAGCGACACGTCGGTGGCGCGGACATTGAGCAGGAGGATGTCCTTGCCCTTGGCCCAATCGGAGAGCTTGAGCAGCGTCGAGGCGGGGGCATCGACGATGATGAAATGATGGCCGCTCTCCAGGAATTTCTGCAAGGCCTCGACGGCGGCATCGGCCGAAGCGACGGTGGTCACGTCGAGGATGTAGCGATCGCCGGTGAACTGGCCGCCGGAATTGTTCTCGTCGAGCGCCATCTTGGCCCCGGCAATGCCCGCGTCGTCCGGCTCGACATCCATGCGGGACGAGGGCCGCGGGTGCTCGGTGATGTGCCGCAAATAGCCGATCGGCACCGGCGTCATGGGCGGTGATTGCGGGATTTGCACCTGGACGCCCCCCTCAGGTTTGGCCGTCGGTGCCTCGGTTGCGGGGGACGCGGCCTCGGCGGGCGCGGGGGCAGGAGCCGCATCGGCGGCAAAGGCCGCGGTGGGTGACAGCGTCAGGCAAGCCCACAAGGCAAGGGCAAGACAGGCCGCATTCCGAAGGGTGAGGGGGCGAGCGAGAACCGGGAAAAACATGGGACACCACACCACTTCTTGACGCCGCCGGGGGTCGAACATGCCCGACTTGGACGTCGATGCCCGGCCGGAAAGGGCAGCCAAGCGGGAGCGTCCATGGTAGCGACAAAAAAATAGGCATTGCAAGGTTTGGAAACCTTGGCAGGAACGTTTGGCATAGCGCGCGGCAAGGGGCTCAGAACCCATTGGTTTCATGGATATGATTTCACCGCTCGGGGGAGAGAGGTGCTGTGCGCGTCAAGGGGTAGGCGCCCGACCCCGGGGAGAAGCAAGCTCTGTAGATTGCTGAACATCCGTCCAACCGAGGCCGTGTGTGGTATAGTGGGGCAATGGAATTCTCGATCGAGTCGTCCGTTCGCTTCGGGTGGGAAACCTTCAAGAGGCGCCCGTGGTTTTTTGTGGGCTCAGGCCTCGTTATCGGGCTCGCCTATGTCGTAGCGGGCTTGATCATCAGTGCCATCAACGGATTATTATCGAGCGCGCCGGATCAACCGACGGTCATCGGCTCTCTGGTTAATTTGCTTCTTGGTACTCTCATTAGCATTGGTGTGACCGCGTTCTATCTGAATGCGCACGACAATCCCGACACGGTCGGGCTCGCTTCGCTGTGGCATCCGCGGCCGTTTTTGAACTTTCTCGCAGCGAGTGTCGTCGTGGGACTCGCGATCGGCGCCGGATTCATTCTGCTCATCGTGCCCGGCATCATATTTGCGCTCATGTTCATGTTCACGACTTTCATCGTCGTCGACCGCGAAGCGGGTCCGATCGAAGCAATGAAAGAGAGCAAGCGCATCACCCACGGTTACAAGTGGCCGCTCCTCGGGTTTATCTTTGTGCTTGCGCTCATCAACCTGCTGGGTGCTCTCGCTCTCGGCGTCGGCCTTCTTGTCTCGGTACCCGTCTCGACTCTGGCGCTTGTGCACGCCTACCGCACGCTGGGCGGGCAGGCGAATCGAGCAACTCCTGCTGTGATGCAGTAGGACCCCGGGCGCGGGCAATCCCAGTCCCGCGGCCGTTCCACATGACGTCGTCGCTTAAGGCTTAAGAGTCGGCCATCGCCATGGGGCGAGCGGCGGGTTTGGCCGCCCCCGGCGCATTGCGCGGATTGCGGTAGACGATGGGCGTGGGCGGCAGGGCCGCTTCGGAGCGCGCCATCGCCACCATCTCGCCGTGATAGGGCGAGAGTGCGCAAGCGGGATCGGTGTTGCGCGCGTCGCCGGTGATGGCCATGGCCTGACAGCGGCAGCCGCCGAAGTCGATCTCCTTGAAGGCGCAGGAGCGGCAGGGCTCCTTCATCCAGTCGGTGCCGCGGAAGGCGTTGAAGGCCTGGCTGTTTAGCCAGATATCGAGCAGCGGCCGGTCCTGCACATTGTCGAAGACGAGGCCAGGGATGGTCTCGGCGGCGTGACAGGGCAGCACCTTGCCGGAGGGCGTGATGTTCAAGAACCCCTTGCCCCAGCCGCCCATGCAGGGCTTCGGGCGCTTGGCGTAATAGTCGGGCACGACCATGTCGATGGTGAGCACGCCTTTCAGGCGCTCGCGCTCCCGCTCGACGAGCTCGATCGACTGGATGGTCTGGTCGTAGGTGGGGATCAGGGCGGCGCGGTTCACATAGGCCCAGCCGTAATATTGCACATGGGCGATCTCCAGCCGCTGGGCGCCGAGCTCCAGCGCGAGCTCGATATAGCGGCCGACATTGTGGATGTTCTGGCGGTGGATCGGCGCGTTGACGGTGAGCGGCAGGCCGAGCTCCTTCACCCAGGCTGCGACCTCCAGCTTCTTCTTCTGGGCGCCGGGGTAGGCGCCGATGCGCTCGGCGTTCGCCGCGTCGGTATCCTGGAAGGAGATCTGCACGTGGTCGAGCCCGCGGGCGGCGAGGCCCTCCAGCCGCTGGCGGTTGAGCAGCACGGCGGCGGTGATGAGGTTGCTGTAGAGGCCGGCCTTGGACGCGGCGGCGACGATCTCTTCTAAGTCTTTCCTGGCGGTGGGCTCGCCGCCGGAGAGATGCACCTGCAGGATGCCCATGGCGCCGGCTTGGCTCATCACCGAAACCCAGGTCTCGGTCGACAGCTCTTTGTTCACGCGCTCGAGCTCGAGCGGGTTGGAGCAATAGCCGCATTGCAGCGGACAGCGGTGGGTAAGCTCGGCCAGCAGCCCGACGGGCGCGCGCGCGCACAGCTCCTCGGTCGCACTTCCCGCCACGCCCGCGGTCGGCTCGTCATCGACGACGGCGGTCTCGCAATGTCGTCCGTTCTCCTTCAGGTCCATCGCGCTCATGCCTTTATATATCCCTTGTCGGCAAGGCCTTGCAGCAGGTCCAGCACATCGGCGCTGATCACCTCGACCGGTGCTGCATATTCCGCAGCCAGCGACGCGGCGATCTCCTCCACGGTTCGTTGGCCGTCGCAGAGCTTGAGCACTGCGACGGCGGTTTGGTCAGGCGTCAGAACCCGCTCCGGCGCCAACAATATCCATCGGTCTCGCCCCGCGTCATGGCGGAGCTTCAAATAGGCCGGGAGATGAGGCCGCGTCTCCAGGCCGACAATCAGACGTCCAGGCGACGCCTTGGTTTCCGCCATCGCGCGTCAGGCCGGCACGAAGGCATCCGGAGGGGTGAGCCCCGGGTCGTAATAGGCGTGGTACAGCGCATCGAGCTGTGCCCAGAGCACGTTGCATTTGAAGCGGAGCGCATCGAGCACGGCGGCTTGCGTCTCCGGCGTGCGCGCGTTGCGCTTCACGTAATCGAGCGCAAAGGCCGCATCGTCCGGCGCCTGCGCCAGGCGGCGACGGAAATATTGCATCACGTCGTCGCTGATGAAGTCGTAATTCTCCAGCATGCCGGAGATCCGCTCCTTGTGGATCTTGGGCGCGAACAGCTCGGTGAGCGAGGAGGCGACCGCCTCGACCAGGCTCTTCTCCTGCACGAAGCGGACATAGGCCTCCACTGCGAAGCGGGTGGCAGGCAGCGCACCCTTCATCGACATCACATAGTCTCGGTCGAGCCCGAGGCCGTCGGTCAGCACCAGCCAGCGCTCGATGCCGCCCTCCTCCTCCTTGCCCTCGCCGTCATGGTCGTGGATGCGGTGGATCCAGTCGCGCCGGAGCTGCCGGTCGTAGCAGCGGCTCATCAGGGCTGCGTCCTTGCGCGGCACCGCCGACTGATAGCAATAGCGGTTCAGGGCCCAGGCTTGCACCTGGCCTTTGTTCAGCTTGCCTCCATGCAGCAGCGTATGAAAGGGATGTTTGTCGTGGTAGCGCGCGGCGCCGATGGCGCGAAGCTCGTCCTCGAGCTCCTCTGGGCTCATGATCTTGGTCACGGCTGCACCTCTATCCTAACGAATGCAATGAGAGGCCTTTTTGCGTAGCCCATGGCAGAAGCTACCACTTTGATGCACGTCAACGCCCGCCCATACTTAGATAATAGCCGCCACCCGGTCTTTCACCTTCGGCGTCCAAGCGGACTTCGACACCCTGAGTATGGTGATGCTGAATGAGTATCGCATGACCTGCCAATGAACACTGGCTGGATACCACATTAAGAAAATCTGAACGGGAAGGTTTGGCAATCCCTTGCCACGCCCGCGTCGAAGCGCAATGTCGGCGCCATTGCACGGCTGGTTGGGACAAAAACAGGACCAGCCCCTGTTCGGGGTATCGCTGGCCACCCCCGAAAATCGAAACGGCGATCCTGCCATCGCCGGACCGCCGCTCGAATGTTCCGAGATGAGTAGGACGGATTAGGCGCGATCCAGCTCGGCCGGAAGGTAGCTCGTCACCTCCATGCCTGACTCCGTCTCCTCGATCGTCGGGGTGTGCCACTCACGCATTTTAGGCTCTCCTTCTTGCGGTTAAGGCTCAAGCACCGGCCCGGCGAACAGCGGTTTGCAACATTTCGACGCTGGTCATTTGGGCCCTGCACTTCAACATGGTCGGCAGGTATGATAATTTCCAATCGTATTTCCTTATTAGAAAGATAAGCGGCACTTATCGACAATGGTCACGCTGCGGCAACTGCGATACCTCGAGGCCTTGGCGGAGACGCACCATTTCGGCCACGCCGCCCAGGCCTGCGCGGTCAGCCAGCCGGCGCTCAGCATGCAGATCAAGGAGCTCGAGGACGAGCTGCAGGTGAGCCTGGTCGAGCGGCGGAAGTCGGGCATCGAGTTCACCGAGCAGGGCGAGGAGGTGGCGCGGCGGGCGCGGACGATCCTTGCCTCGGTGCGGGACCTGCTCGATTACGCCCAGCACCGCGATCGCGTGCTGTCGGGCTCGCTCAAGCTCGGCGCCATTCCCTCGATCGCGCCCTATCTCCTGCCGGTGGCGCTGCCCGAGCTGCAGCGGCGCTTCCCGAAACTCAATCTGCAGCTGCGCGAGACCATGACCGCGATGCTGGTGCATGAGCTGGTCAGCGGCGACCTCGACCTGATCCTGATCGCGCTGCCGATCGAGGATCCGGAGGTGGAGACGCTGCATCTGTTCGACGACAAGTTCATTCTTGCCGCGCGGGCCACGCGCGAGAACGCGCGACTGCGCCACGCAACGCCCAGCATGCTCTCAGGGTCGCGCCTGCTGCTTCTTGAAGAGGGCCATTGCCTGCGCGACCAAGCGCTCTCGTTTTGCCGCATGCTGACGCCCGAGGCGCGCGACAGCTTCGGCGCGTCGAGCCTGTCGACGATCGTGCAGATGGTCGCCAATGGCTATGGCATCACGCTGCTGCCGGAGATGGCGATCGGAAGCGAGGTGCATCGCGGCAGCGATATCCGCCTGTTGCGCTTCGCGGCCCCCGAGCCCAAGCGCGAGATCGGGCTTGCCTGGCGCAGGACCTCCCCACGCAAGGCCGACTTCGTGCAGTTCGCACAGCTGCTCAAGGACGTGGCGCCGCGCAAGGCTTGACCGGAGGGGCCAAGACCAGCCGCCCCATTGCGCTGAGACCGCACCTGCCGCTAACCATAAGCGCCATTGATGGTGCGCTCGGCGGGGCGGAGCGGGTCAGCCGGCTCGGCTCTTGCGAGAGTGGGGGCAGGCGGGGAGCGGGTCCTCGCAATCTACCGTTTGAGGCATGTCACGCTTACGATCCAGCTTCTGGTGCTTGCGAGTTTGGCGGCCTACATCGCCATTGGCGTCGTCGCAAGGACGGCCCGCATCTCGGATTTCTACGCAAGCGGCAGCGACGTGCCGCGGAGCTGCTTCCTCTGGGCGTTCCCTCTCACTGCCGCTCTTGGCCTTGGGGCTCTCGTCGCGGCGGCCCTCCTCGGCGCAACACCCCCCAGCCTCGACGCCATGCCGTCCCGGCTGGCGGTGCTGCTGACGTTGGGAGCGGTCGCGGCTCTCCTTGCGCTGGCTGGGGGGCTGCTGGAGGCGGTCGCCAATGCGCTGTCGCATGACCTCTATTATCGGACGCTGGACGGGAGCGCCCCGGCGGGGAGACGCCTCATCGTGGCGCGCGCCTCAGTCGTGCTGGTCGCAGGCATCGCGACGGCGGCGATACTCAACGCGTCGCTCGGCGCCTTAAGCCTAGCGCCATGGACGTTCTCGCTCGCGGCGAGTGGATTGTTCCCGGCTCTGGCACTCGGGTTGTGGTGGGGGCGCGCCAATAGGCAAGGCGCGGTGGCGGGCATGATCGCGGGCGCCGCGCTCTGTCTCTATTACATGTTGGCGCCGCGCTACATCCCGATCATTTTCTACGAGACCTCGAGCCTTTTCTCCAACGCCACCCATGAGCAGGCCGCAAACTACCTCCTGCTCAAGCAGACTTATTCTCTTGGCGAAGGGCGCCGCCAAGGACGAGGCCTTGGCGGCTTGGGAGCAGGCCGCGCGCCAGCTCGCCAATTGGGGCGGCGTGAGCGGCGCCTTTGCCGCGATTTTCGCCGTGCCGGTCGGCTTCCTGGTGATCATCGGGGTCAGCTTCTTAACGCCCGCGCCCTCCGCCGACATCAGGCGCTTCGTGGCCGAGCTCCGCGCGCCTGGCTTAAGAAAGAACGCAGCGGCTCAATTGGGCGCCGGATTTGACGCCGCCTGAGGCTGATCGCCGAGGACGCGGAAGGAGTCGCGGAAGCGCTTGGCGTCGTCGCTTGCCGCGTGGCCCTTGGGTCCCGCCGAGATCAGCATATAGATGCGATCGCCAGCGGGCACGATGTCGACCAGGTGGTTGAGCTTGCCCTTGCCATCGTCGGTCATCGCCTCATAGCCCGAGCGGTCGGCGATGGTGGCCGGGCCTTTCTTGCGCAAGGCAGAGCCCGAGCCCTTGGCATAGCCGCTCGCCATCTTGAAGAAGTAATCGGGCGGGTTTGGCGCCTTGCCGGCCGGATATTCGAGCACCACCACCTGATAGACCTCATCGGCGCCGAGACCGGTCTGGAAGTCATATTGGATGAGCGGGTTCTGCCCCTCGACCGGCGTGGTGGTCACCTGCGGCGCACCGGGGAAGAGGATGGCAAAGCCGCGCTCGGGCGATTGGAACTCGGTCCATTGGGGCTCGGCCGCTTGCGGGGTGGGCGCTTGCGGGGTGGGGTTCGGCTGGTCTTCGGCGACAGCGCCGGTGCTCGCAGCCATCAGCATGGCCACGGCTATCATTGCTTTGCGCAAGGTCATCGGCTCNNGCTTTCGAATCGGCATCTTAGCGGATCGGGGGCTTGCGTTCATCCCGAGGGCTAGCCCTCCGGCGGGGTGGTCCCCTTCTGGCCAAAGATGGGTTTGACGTCCGCCTTCAGCGCCTCGCGCGTGGCGGGGCGCATATAGAGCATGTGCCCGCCGGCATAGTCCTTGATCTCGATGGGCGCCGCACCGGCAAGCGTCGGCAGCTGGTTCACGAGATAGGTGGTGGCGAGATAGGGCGTGATCAGGTCGGTGTAGCCCTTGGCGATCAGCACCTTGAGCGAGGGGTTGAGCGCGCGGGCCTCCTCAAGGTCGGACAGCACGCCGGCATAGCCTTGATGGGTGGGGCTGGTGCCGAAGTCCCATTTGTTGCGCGCATCGCGATTGAGCAGCCGGTAGGGCGCGTCGGTCCGGTATTGAAGCTCGCTTTGCGCATATTGGATGAAGGCGGAGGTCCAGAGCGGCGCGGTCGCGTCGAGCACGGGATCCGGCCCGTTGGGGTAGGAGCTTGCCGGGTTCGGGTCGGGTCCGCGCACGGTGCCGTCATAGCGGCTCAACACCTGGCCCTTGTCCCGGCCGAACTCCTTGATGAAGAACGAGGGCGAGATGCGGGCGAAGCGCCGGTCGACGAGATCGCGCGGCAGGCCGGTCAGCGCCGCCACCTTGTCGGTTGCGAGCTTGCCGCCTTCTTCAGCGCCGGAGGTGAGCGCCAGGAGATAGTCGGTGAGCGCGTAATGCTCGGCGTCCTTCAGCGCGCTTCCAAGCGCCTCGCGCCCGGTTACGCCCTTGCTCTCCAGATTGACCGCGGCAAGAGAGGGAAGGGTGAGCGCCCAGGACAAGGGATCGTAGTCCTCGGCATTCAGAAGCGCGAATTCGAGCACGGGCGAGATCAGCACCATGCCCGAGGGCGAGATGCCGCCGGTCTTCTGCAGCTGGCGGGTCAGCGCCGCGGCACGGAAGCCGCCATAGCTCTCGCCCACCAGGTACACGGGCGAGACCATGCGGCCTGCCTGGATGAGATAGAGGCGCACGAAATCCACTAACGCGTCGGTGTCCTGCTCCACGCCCCAGAACTTCTCCTCGTCCTTCGGGTCGGACGTGCGGCTATAGCCGGTGCCCACCGGATCGACGAAGACGAGGTCGGTCATGTCGAGCCAGGTGTCGGGATTGTCGGCGAGGCGGGGAGGGGGGCCGCGGAATTCCCCTATGTCGTTGACCTCGACTATGCGGGGCCCGAGCGCGCCAAGATGCAGGTAGGCGGCAGCAGCGCCGGGGCCGCCATTGAACACGAAGGTGATCGGCCGCTTCGGGTCGAGCGGCTCGGCGG
>PLBV01000037.1 GCA_003135455.1 Hyphomicrobiales bacterium
AAGATCATGCGTCAAGAAAGAGCCCGCACGCTCTACGCGCCACGCCTTGTCATCATGGTCAAGAGCCCGCGGGCAGGGCGGGTGAAGCGGAGGCTCGGCGCCTCCCTCGGCACGGTCGCCGCGACACAAGCCTATCGCACCTGCCTCGCCCACACCGTGCTCAGGCTCAGCTCCAACCCGCGTTGGAGCACGATCCTTGCCGTGACCCCCGATGCCGACAGGCACGCGCCGTTCTGGCCATCCACGCTGTTGCGACGACCCGTCGCCAGACTGAGCCAGGGCGGGGGCAGCCTCGGCCACCGCATGCAGCGCCTGTTCGCCGATCTGCCGCCGGGACCGGTGATCATCGTCGGCAGCGACATCCCGGCGATCGGCCCCGCCAATATCGCNNATCGCCCGCGCCTTCCGCCTGTTGGGAGCAAATGATGCGGTGTTCGGCCCGGCAACCGACGGCGGTTTCTGGCTGGTCGGCCTGAAGCGCATCCCCCGCCTGCTTGCGCCCTTTGCCCGCGTGCGCTGGTCGGGGCCCCAGGCGCTCGCCGACACGCTCGCCAACCTGAAGGGCAAGCGCGTCGCCTTGGTCGCGACGCTCTCCGACATGGACAGGATAGAAGACTATCGAGAGGGCCGCGATGCCGCCCAGCGCCTCATTCCGTCGGCGCGAAAAAAATTGCAACGAGGACGAGCATCTGAGCACGGGGTTTAATCTAAACTTAAGGAGACTGAACTAATCGATTGAAAAGACCGACCAAAGGGCCATCCTCATGCGAATCGCGCTCGTCGACCCGAGTGGTGCAACCCGCTCTTTCGTCGCCCGCCTCCTGGAAGCGCGTGGCCACGAGGTCCTTCCCTTTTCCGATGAACGTGAAGGCCTCCGCCGCATCCAGTCCGATCCTTGCGTCGAGGCTCTGATCACGGGCGATGAGCTCACCTTCATGTCCGGCTTTGAGCTTTGCTGGGAGACGCGCCTGCTCGCGACCTGCCGCCGTCCGATCTATGTGCTGCTCATGTCGTCGAATGGCGGCCACAGCAATCTGATCGAGGCCCTGGATTCCGGTGCCGACGATTTCATCGGCAAGCCGCCTCTGGCCGAGGAGCTCTATGCCCGGCTCAGGGCTGCCGAGCGCCTCTCGTCGATGCAGCGCGAGTTGATCCGGCTCGCCACCACCGACCCGCTGACGGGACTGGCCAACCGCCGTGGCTTTTTCGAGCAGGCGACCGAGGCCTGCGAACGGTCCATCGCCGCAGGACGGGTGTCGGCCATCCTCCTCGACATCGACAATTTTAAGAGCATCAACGATTCCTATGGTCACGACACGGGCGACGAGGCCATTCGCGCCTGCGCCCGCAGCGCCGCGGAGGCGAAAGCCAATCTGGTCGGGCGCCTCGGCGGCGATGAGTTTGCGATGTTGCTGGAGCAGCAGTCGCTACCCCAGGCGATTGCCATCGCCGAAGATCTACGCGTGCGGCTTGCCGAGCGGCCGTTCGAGACGGGCAGGGGTCTCATCCGGCTGACCTGCAGTCTAGGCGTCAGCGAGGGCGGTCCCGGCGACACCGTCGATGAGCTTCTGAAGCGCGCCGATGCCGCGCTTTACGACGCCAAGATCGGCGGCCGCAATCGCGTGGTTGGCGCGAGCGGGACGTTGCTGGCGGTGATTGGCGCCGAGAGGCCGCGCATGATGACGCGGGCCGCCGCGCGCTGAGGCTTGACTTGCGCCATCGCAGCGAGCCTAGAGCGCTATTGCGTCAGGTTGAATCGCGACAGCGCTCTATTTTTTTTGACGCATGATCTTATCAGAAAACCGGCTTCCACCTTTCTAAGATCATGCTTTAGTCATTCCGCCGCGCTCTTCGATTTTGCCGCCTTCCGGTGCTCCTCGAGCCGAGGCATCACCTCGATGAAGCTGCATGGGCGGTGGCGGTTGTCCAATTGAGGTTTGAGGATGCCGTTCCAGGCGTCCTCGCAGGCGCCCGGCGATCCTGGCAGGCAGAAGATATAGGTGCCATGAGCGAGGCCGCCGCAGGCCCTTGACTGGACGGTGGAGGTTCCGACCGTCTGATAGCTCAGCATATGGAAGACCACCGAGAAGCCCTCGATCTCCTTCTCAAATAGCGGTTTGACCGCTTCCGGCGTCACGTCGCGGCCGGTGAAGCCGGTGCCGCCCGTGGTGATGACCACGTCGATCTCGGGATCCTTGATCCAGCGTTTGACCTGCTTGCGGATCGCCTTGGCGTCGTCGGAGACGACCGCATGCTCGGCCAGCTGGTGGCCCGCCTGCTCGATCATGCCGACCAGGAGCGGGCCTGACTTGTCGGTCTTCTTGGTGCGCGTATCGGAGACGGTGAGCACGGCGATGCGCACGGGGATGAAGGGGCGGGTCTCGTCGATACGGTTCATGGGGGTCATTGTGCACGGGCCTTCACGTGTAGACAACAAGGCCGCAGCGCTTCCCCCTCCCCGCTTGTGGGCCCTTGTGGGAGAGGGGGAGTGCGCGGAGTGGCTCAACTTGCGTCTAGTGCCGCCTTCAGCGCCAAGAGGTCGCGCCAGGCAAGGCGCTTGGCGGCAGGGTTGCGCAGCAGATAGGCCGGGTGCAGCGTGGCAAGTGCTGAGATGTCGCCGGTCGCGCAAGGATAGCTCAGCCATTTGCCCCTGAGTCGCATGATGCCCTCGCTCGATCCCAGAATGCTCTTCGCCGCCGCCCCGCCGAGCAGCGCCAGCACCTTCGGCGAGAGGAGCTCGATCTGGCGGGCGAGGAAGGGCGCGCAGGCCTCCACCTCTTGCGGGGTCGGCGTGCGGTTGCCGGGCGGACGCCAATAGACGGTGTTGGTGATGTAGACCTGGCCCTCGTCGAGGCCGATGGCCTTCAGCATGCGGTCGAGCAGCTGGCCCGCGCGCCCGACAAAGGGCTTGCCCTGCAGGTCCTCGTCGCGGCCGGGCGCCTCCCCGATCAGCATGATGCGCGCCTTCTCGCTGCCCCGCGCAAAGCACAGGCTCTTCGCCGTGCGCTTGAGCGGGCAGCCGTCAAAACCCGCGACCATGGCCTCGAGCTCGGCAAGGGTGGCAGCTTCGCTACTCCGCGCCGCGCTCGCGCCGCCCGAGGGCGAAGGCGACGGCGCAACCCGCGTGCCCAGGCTCATTCGCTCCGGCGCGAGCGGGGCAGCCGCAAGAGGCTGCGTGACGCTGGCGAAGCAATCGAGCGGCGCCTCCCCGATCGCCTCGTCGGCCCCCATCGCCTCATACCAGGCGAGCAGCGCTTGGAGGGCTTGTCGTTCCGATGTGGTCATTGAACTATTTGTTCCGGCCGCGTATTTGTCATTGCCGGGCTTGACCCGGCAATCCAGTATCATGTCGCCTCTTGTGTTTTCCAACCAGCCCCTCGGGTACTGGATTCCCGCTTTCGCGGGAATGACATTTGTATGCTTCTCGGCGCCCAACCTGAGCAGAATGGAGCAGTAGGCTTTGAGCGAAGCGACCGACCGCGAGACCATGGAGTTCGACGTCGTCATCGTGGGCGCTGGCCCTGCGGGGCTCGCCGCTGCCATCAGGCTCAAGCAGCTCGGAAGCGAGAAGGGCAAGGACGTCTCGGTCGTGGTGCTGGAGAAGGGTAGCCAAGTCGGCGCCCATATCCTGTCGGGCGCCGTGATCGATCCGGTGGCGCTCGACCGCCTCTTGCCTGACTGGCGTAACCAGGGCTCGCCGCTTCAGACCGAGGTCACCGAGGACCGCTTCTATTATCTCACCGAAAAGGGAGGCGTGCGGTTCCCGTCATTCCTGATGCCGCCGCTGATGAGCAATCATGGCTGCTATGTCGGCAGCCTCGGCAGCCTCTGCCGCTGGCTCGGCGAGCAGGCCGAAGGCTTGGGCGTCGAAATCTATCCCGGCATTGCCGTCACCCAAGCGATCTTCGGGCCGGACGGGGCCGTCGAGGGCGTGATCACCGGCGACTTAGGCGTTGCCCGCGACGGCAGCCACAAGGACAGCTACACCCCGGGCAACGCGCTTCGCGGCAAATACACGCTGCTGGCCGAGGGCGCGCGCGGCTCCCTCACCAAGGCGCTCATCGGCAAGCTCGGCCTCGACGCCGACAGCGGCCCGCAGAAATTCGGCATCGGGCTGAAGGAGCTGTGGGAGGTGCCGCAAGCAAAGCACAGGCCGGGCCTGGTGCAGCACACCATGGGCTGGCCGCTCGAGGACGGAACGGGCGGCGGCTCATTTCTCTATCATTTCGGCGACAACCTCGTCTCGGTGGGCTTCGTCGTCCATCTCGACTACGCCAACCCCTATCTCAACCCGTTCGGGGAGTTCCAGCGCGCCAAGCTGCATCCGCGCATCGCCACGCATCTCGAAGGCGGCAAGCGCATCGGCTATGGCGCCCGCGCGCTCACCGAAGGCGGCTGGCAGGCTATCCCTCGCCTCGCCTTTCCAGGCGGCGCGCTGATCGGCTGCGCGGCGGGCTTCATGAACGTGCCGCGCATCAAAGGCAGCCACAACGCCATGCTGAGCGGCATGCTGGCGGCGGAAGCGGCGTTCGAGGCGATCGGGGCCGGTCGCGCCGGCGACGTGCTCGCGGCCTATCCGGAAAGCGTGCGCAAGAGCTCGCTTGACGCGGAGCTGAAGAAGGTCCGCAACGTGAAGCCGCTCTGGTCGAGGGCAGGCACCAGGCTCGGCGTGATGCTCGGCGGCATCGACATGTGGCTCAACACGCTCTTCCCGTTCCTCACTTACACGCTGAAGCATAAGAAGCCCGATTATGCGAGCTTGCAGAAGGCCACCGCGGCCAAGGCAATCGAGTATCCCAAGCCCGACGGCGTGCTCAGCTTCGACATCCTCTCCTCGGTGTTCCTGTCGGGCACCAATCACGCCGAGAACCAGCCGGTGCATCTTGTGCTCGCCGACCCCTCGATCCCGATCGAGCACAATCTGCCGGATTATGCCGAGCCCGCCCAACGCTACTGTCCGGCGCTCGTCTATGAGGTGGTGAGCGAGGGTGGCAGCTCCCGCTTCCAGATCAACGCCCAGAACTGCGTCCACTGCAAAACCTGCGACGTGAAAGACCCCGCCCAGAACATCAATTGGGTGCCGCCCGAAGGCGGCGACGGGCCGAATTACGTCAATATGTGAGCTGAGCCGCTTGCAGCTTCGACCGCGGTGTCGCGGAAAGCGGCCACAAACGCGCCGCCTTTCCACCCCAAGGAAGCTTTTGGGTTTCCAGGCCACCGGAAAACCCTTAAACCTTCGGGTGAGGGCTTCACCAACTTCCAAAGCGTTTGGGGCGGCTCAAAAGCCGAAACAATATGCCGATTGTCGATCACGCGACCTTGCGCCTCTGGGCGCGGCGCTCTTTGCTCATCGTCGCCATCCTCGCCGCTCCGGCAGCTTATTCGGAGGTGGTCTCGCAGGAGGCGGAGCATGCGGACCCCGGCACGCTGCTTGGCAACTACCTTTCGGGCCGCGTGGCGCGTGGCGACCATGACACCATTGCGGCGGCCGACTTCTATTCCAAAGCGCTCGCTGAGGACCCGGCCAACGAGATCATCCTCGAGCAGACCTTCCTCTTGGAGACCGCCTCGGCGCATTGGGACCGCGCCATCGAGCTTGCCAAAGCGCTGGTCAAGATCGAGCCACAGCACCGCATCGCACAGTTCCTGTTGGGCTGCGAGGCCTTCAAGCAAGGCAAGTTCGGCGAAGCCGACGAGCATTTCGCCGCGGCGCGCCAGGGGCCGATCGCCGATCTCACCTCGACCCTTGCGCGGGCCTGGGTGCAGGAGGCCGCCGGCAAGCCCGACGAGGCCATGACCACGCTCGATAGCCTAAGCGACGCCGACTGGGCGCAGTTCTATCAGCGCTATCATCGCGGCCTCATCGCCGACCTCGCCGGCAAGCACGACGTGGCGCGGACGGCCTTTGCCCAGGCCTTCAAGAAGAATCCCGGCACGCTCAGGGTGGCCGAGGCCTATGCCCGCCACGCGGTGAACAACAATAACCGCAAGCTCGCGCTCCAGACGCTGAAGACCCACATCGCCAAGTCGCAGGGCCATCCGTTGAGCCAGGCGCTGCTGCGTGAGATCGAAGGCGGCAAGATGCCGGCGCTCCTCGTCACCACTCCGAGTGAAGGGCTGGCCGAGGTGTTCTACGGCATTGGCGATGCGCTTGCCGGCGAAGGCGGGCTCGATATGGGCATCATCTTCCTGCAATTCTCCCTCTACCTGAAGCCCGACTTTCCCATCGCCGATGTAGCGCTCGCCGAGGCCTATGAGGGCGCCAAGAAGTACGACCTGGAGATGGATGCCTTCGACCAAATCCCGGAATCCTCCCCGCTTTGGCTGAACGTGCAGATCCAGAAGGCCTTTGCTCTGAACGCGCTCGATCGGGTCGACGACGCCAAGGGGCTGCTCGAGAAGCTCATCGCCAAGAATCCGAAGGACATCCGCCCGCTCGATGCGCTCGGCAACATCCTGCGCTCGCATGAGCGCTACGGCGAGGCGCGCGACTATTACACCCGCGCCATCGCGCTGCTTGCGAAACCGGGCAAGGAGAATTGGACGCTCTATTATTCCCGCGGCGTGTGTAACGAGCGGCTGCACGACTGGCCGAGCGCCGAGGCCGATCTGAAGCGCGCGCTCGAGCTGTCGCCCGACGAATCCCTCGTGCTCAACTATCTCGGCTACACCTGGGTCGATCAGGGCCACAATCTGAAGACCGGCATGGACTACATCCGCAAGGCGGTGAAGCTGAAGCCCGACGACGGCTACTATGTCGATAGCCTGGGTTGGGCCTATTTCAAGCTCGGCAACCTCCCGGCCGCGGTCGAGCAGCTGGAGCGGGCCGTCGAGCTGAAGCCCGACGATCCGGTGGTCAACGATCATCTCGGCGACGCCTATTGGCGCGTCGGACGCATACTGGAAGCGAAATATCAGTGGCAGCAGGCGTTGACGCTGAAGCCCGACAGCGACCAGACCACCGAGCTCGAGAAGAAGATCAAGGCGGGCTTGCCGACGGGTCCGGAGACCAAGGCTGCGGACCGGACGACGCAAGCGGGCCAGAAGGCTCAGGAATAAGCCTGCCCTCGGGCCTCACTGCGCGCGGTCCACGACGCCGATGACGCCGCTCCGCGAGATGGCCTGCGCCAAGCTCAACCTCACGCTGGAAGTCCGCGGCCGCCGCGCTGACGGCTACCATGAGCTGCAAAGCCTCGTGGCCTTCGCCGAGCTTGGCGATATCGTCGAGCTCGAGCCGGGGCCTAACTTGGAGCTCGCGATCGAGGGCCCGTTCGCCGGCGCGCTCGGAAGGAGCGGCAATCTGATCCTCGATGCCACCGAGGCCGCCAAGTCCGCAATCCCTCGCTTGCAACTCGGCCGCTTCCGGCTGATCAAGACACTGCCGGTGGCGGCCGGCCTTGGCGGCGGCTCGGCCGATGCGGCCGCCGCCTTGCGTCTTCTCACCCGCGCCAATCCGCATGCACTCACCAATGCCGGCCGTGCCGCTATTGCCGCGCGGCTTGGCTCCGACGTCAGCGTCTGCCTCGAAAGCCGCGCCGCCATGATGACGGGGAGGGGCGAGAAGCTGCACCCCGCGCCGGCCTTCCCCCCTTGCGGCGTGGTGCTCGCCAATCCTGGCGTGGCGCTCACCGCCGCCGAGGTCTACGCAGCACTTCAAGCGCTGCCTTATTCAGGGGACGGGGATAGTGTGCCGGAGGTCCCGGACTTGGCCCTTAGCTTCGAGCGGCTGATCGATTATGCGCACCCCCGCGCCAACGATCTCGAAGCGCCGGCCATGCGCTTGGCGCCGGCCATCAAAGAGGTGTTGGCAGCCCTTGCACGCCTAGAAGGCGCTCGCCTGATCAGGATGTCAGGCAGCGGGCCCACCTGCTTCGCGCTATTCGCCGAAAGAGCGGAAGCGAACCGCGCTGCTGCCGCGGTTGCCTCGGCGCATCCCGATTGGTGGGTGGCGGCAAGTGCGCTTGCGTGACCCGCGCGCTAGTGCGCTATCGCGTCAGGTTCCAATCGCGACAGCACTCTAGCTTTTTGTTGGAGCATGATCTTTTCGGAAAATCGGTTCCCACTTTTCCGGATCATGCTTTAGCTCAGAACGGGCGCTCGACCGAAAACTCGATGGCTTGCAGCAAGGCAGCCTTCGCCTCGCATTCGGGGAAGATGGCGAGCGCGTCGCGGGCGATGGCGCCATAGTGGCGTGCCCGCTCCAAGGTGTCGCTCAAGGCATGGTGCTGCGCCATGAGCGTCATCGCCTGATCGAGATCGTCCTCCTCGATCTTGCCATCTTGCAGCGTCCGCTTCCAGAAGGCGCGCTCGCTTGAATTGCCGCGGCGGTAGCAGAGCACCACCGGCAGCGTGATCTTGCCCTCGCGGAAATCGTCGCCGACGCTCTTGCCGAGCGTCGACTGCTCGCCCGAATAGTCGAGCGCGTCGTCGACCAGCTGGAAGGCGAGCCCGAGATTGCGCCCATAGGAGCGCAAGCCCGCGGCCTCCGACTTGGAGCGCCCGGCGATCACCGCGCCCACCTCCGCCGCCGCGGCGAACAGGGCGGCAGTCTTGGCGTCGATCACGGCGAGATAATCGTCCTCGGTGGTCTCGGTGTTCTTGGCGGTGATGAGCTGCATCACCTCGCCCTCGGCGATGATCGCGGCGGCGTCCGACAGGATGCGAAGCGCGCCGAGCGAGCCGACATCGACCATCATCTTGAAGGCCTGGCCGAGCAGAAAGTCGCCGACCAGCACGCTCGCCTCGTTGCCCCACAGCAGCCGCGCCGTGGTCCTCCCTCGCCGGAGGTCGCTCTCGTCCACCACGTCGTCATGCAGAAGCGTCGCGGTGTGCATGAACTCAACGCTCGCCGCGAGCCGCACGTGGGCGTCGCCCGCATAGCCGCAAAGCTTGGCCGCGGCCACGGTGAGCATGGGCCTGAGCCGCTTGCCTCCCGACTGGATCAGATGCTTGGCAAGCTCGGGGATCAGCTCGACATTGGAGCGGGCGCGGTCGAGGATGATGCGGTTGACATGGGCCATGTCCTCCTCGACAAGCGCCAACAGTGGCGCCAGGCTTGCGCCTGGATCGCGGGCGCTGGCGAGCTTTACGACAACTCCCACTCTCGTGCTCCTAGAGGGCCATGGTCTTAAGGGACTATAGTCGTTCGTCCGGCAGGAAGGTCAAGCGCTCCACCTTGAAGGCCCCGACAATGAAGGAATTATTGCGCTCGAACGATTCCGTGCTGCTCTCCTATGTCAGCGCGCTTTTGCAAGGTGAGGGCATTGGCTTCATTGTCGCGGATCAGAATATGAGCGTGTTGGAGGGCTCGATCGGGGCCTTGCCGCAGCGGGTGCTGGTGGAGACCTCGGACGCCCACCGCGCGCACCGCATTCTCACCGAGGCCGGCATTGGCCATGTCATCACCGACGAGCACAAGGAGTAGACGGAAAAGCCCCGGAAGGACGGAGGCGGGCGGCACGACCGTCGACCTCTTCCTCGGCGGGCGCATTTCCGTGGTGCAACCGCAAGCCGGCCATCGGGCCGGCAGCGACGCGGTCTGGCTCGCGGCAGCCGTCGAGGCTGAGGCGGGCGAGCATGTGCTCGACGTAGGCGCGGGCGTGGGGGTGGCGGGCCTTTGCCTGCTCGCCCGCGAGCCAAAGCTCCGTGTGACCGCGGTGGAGATCGATCCAGGGCTTTGCGCAATGGCCGCCGCCAATGCCGCGCGGAACGGCCTGGCCGAGAGCGTCGGCGTGATCGAGGCCGACGTGACCGGCCCGGCAAAGGCCCTCGACGCGAAAGGCCTGATCCGCGAGGGCTACGACCAAGTGATCGCCAACCCGCCCTATCACGCCCTAGGTAGCGTGCGGCCCGCGCCGGACCTGGCCCGGGCGAGTGCCCATGTCATGGGGGATGGTGGGCTTGAAGCCTGGGTGCGTTTCTTTGCCGCTTTTGCCGCGCCCAAGGGGCGGCTCACCCTCATCCACCGGCCGGAAAGCTTGAGCCTGTTGCTTGCCCTGCTCGAGCGCCGATTCGGCGACATCGCCATCTTCCCGCTCTTCCCCCGGGCAGGCCAGGCCGCCACGCGCATCATCCTGCAGGGGAGGAAAGGCAGCCGCGGCGGGGTCTTAATCCTCCCCGGGCTCGTGCTGCATGAAGCCTCCGGGCGCTACACCGACGCCGCCGAGGCGGTCCTGCGGGGAGGGGAAGCGCTTAGGATCGGGGTTTGAGGAGAAATGCTAAGGGCCCGCCGCCTTGAAATGCTGAGGGCCGCCGCCTTTAAATGCTCTCCCTCGCTCATGATTCCGTTTTAGCTGGAGGGGTCTGAACCGAAGCTGAGGCCTATATTCATCCGCCATTCACGGGGTTGGCGGGGCTTAGAGAGGCTATTTTGCACAAGGCAAAGGGCCATCCCCGGCATCCCAGGAATGGCGCTTGGCAATCGCGTCTCCCGCAGGCGCTTGACTGCGTCGTACCAGCGGCTCGGCAGCTAGGTCGACTAGTTGCAGACGTTGTAGTCGCGATAGATGGTCTTGAACACGTATTCGCACGAATAGTCATCCCAAACCCTGATCGTCATGGGACGGGACTCGGTGTAGCAGCTCGGCTGATAGGAGTAGCTCGTGTACTCGCTGTGATGGCCGTAGCCGTAGCTATCGCCGTAACCATGGGCATCTGCGGCGGTGGCGCCGAGCGCGAGGGTCGAGAGGGCGGCGGCGGTGATGAGGGTCTTCTTGAACATCGGGGTAACCTCCAGCTGGTGACGCGTGATGCGTCTGATTGGGCCTTCGAGCGGAGGGCTCTCCCTCGCTCATGATGCCGTTTTAGCTGGAGCGCTCTGAACCGAGGCTGAGGCCCCCATTCATCCGCTATTCACGGGGTTGGCAGCGCCTGAAAAGCGGTTTTGCCTAAGCCAAAGGGCCACCCCCGGCTCCCCGGGAATGGCCCTTGGCAATGGGTCTTAGCGCCTTCCGAGCCGGCGCCTGGGATGCCTAGTACCAGCCGTATTGGCGCCAAGCGTGGCGGCTGCGCCAGTAGGGATAATAGGCGTAAGGGTAGTAGCCGTAGGAATAGTAGCGGTAGGGGTTGTAGTAGCGGTAGCCCCCGCCATAACCCCAGCCGGGTCCGACATAGACACCGACTCCAGGACCGCCCCAGCCCCGGCGCCAGCCGGCTGAGGCTGAGTCTGGGGCAAGTGCGACGAGCATGAGCGCAAGCGCTCCCGCCGCAACCAGCAGAGTTGCAAGCCTATTCATCTCAAGACCTCCTGAAGGGTGGGCAGCGACGCCCTGAGATAACGCGCCGCTATGAGTGGCCGTTCCCACCCGGAAGCGGCCACCATAGCAGCAAATCCCGGCACCCTGATGATGAGAGCCGAGATTGCGTTAGCCAAAGCTTAGCTTACGCCCACCCGTCCAGGCCGCCTGCTAGTAGCGATAGTAGCGATAGTGATGGTAATGATGATACCCATAGTAGTGATGGTAGTGATGGTAATGCCGGTGATGGTAGTAGTAGTAAGCGGACGCCGTTCCAGGCATCAACCCAACCACCAGCAGCGCCAGCGCGGCTATGGTCCCGATCACGAATTTTTGCATGAGTCATCTCCCTGTTTGGCGGAAAGGCCTCGTTTGGCACAGTTCGCAAAGAACGCGGGCCTTGCAGTCCCTGTTCCAGCCTTGATTTGGCCCTTTACCACTGTACGCTAGACTATGCGCGATTTTAACGACGGCGGCTCACAAAAAAATGACGGTTGGCGGCGCTGGCTCCCCGCGTCCTGGATCAGGCGCGGGCCGCTGGTCGCCGTGCTCCGCTTGAGCGGGCCCATCGGCGCCGTCACCCCGCTTAAGCCTGGGCTGGCCCTGTCCACCGCCGCTTCCGCCATCGACAAGGCCTTTGCCATGAGGGGCGTCAAGGCCGTGGCGATCCAGATCAATTCGCCGGGCGGCTCGGCCGTGCAGTCGACGCTGATCTATAGGCGCATTCGGGCGCTGGCCGAGGAGAAGGGGCTCAAGGTCTATGTCTTCGCCGAGGACGTGGCCGCGTCCGGCGGCTATTTGCTGGCGCTGGCGGGTGACGAGATCTATGCCGACGCAAGCTCCATCATCGGCTCCATCGGCGTGGTCACCGCCACCTTCGGCATGCATGAGTTGATCAACAAGCTGGGCGTGGAGCGGCGGGTCTATACCGCCGGCGCCAACAAGACGACGCTCGACCCGTTCCTGCCGGAGAAGCCCGACGACGTGGAGCGCATCAAGGCGATCCAACGCGACGTGCACGCCTCCTTCATCGACCTCGTCAAGGCGCGGCGGGGCGCCAAGATCGAGGCGGCGGGCGACAGCCTGTTCACCGGCGAGTTCTGGTCGGGCAAGAAGGCGCTAGAGTTCGGCCTGATCGACGGCCTGGCCGATCTCCGGTCCAAGATGCGCGAGCTGTACGGCGATGAGGTGCGCTTCAAGCTGGCCACGCCCGAGCGCCGCTTCTTCCGTCCCAAGCATGGCGTGTTTGCGAGCACCCTCGGGCTCGAATTCGACTTCTCGCCAGGCGGCTTTGCCGCCGATATAATCTCGGCCATCGAGGCGCGCGCGCTCTGGTCGCGCTTTGGACTGTAGCCATGCCGCAATTCCTCATCCTGCTCGCGGCGAGCGCCGGAATCTTCATCGCCAGGCGCCTTTACCGCTCGGAGCGGCAGCGCATCGCCGCCGAGCTTGCCCGCACGCGCCAGGCCATGCAGCAGGACAGCGAGCGGATCATTCCGCTTGAGCGCGATCCCGCCACCGGCATCTACCGGCCGAAGCCGACGCGATGAGCGGCACGCGATCCCGCGCCTTAACGCTCCACCCACTGTTTCGCTTGAAGAACCTGCCGCTTCCCTTGACCCTTGGTGGCGTCGCCGCATAGCGTGCGCGCGCGGAAAGTAAGGCCGGACGCGGCCAAACTCCTTTAAGCCCGTCCCTCTAGGCTCACCCCATGGCCAAGCAAGCACGAGACAGCGGGCTTAAAGTCCCTCCGAGCTTCCAGGACCTAATCCTGACCTTGCAGCGCTATTGGGCCGAGCGGGCTTGCGTGATCCTGCAGCCCTATGACATGGAGATGGGGGCGGCGACCTTTCATCCGGCCACCACCTTGCGCGCGCTGGGACCGAAGCCCTGGCGGGCGGCCTATGTGCAGCCGTCGCGGCGCCCGAAGGACGGGCGCTATGGCGAGAACCCAAACCGGCTGCAGCATTACTACCAGTTCCAGGTGATCCTGAAGCCGTCGCCCCCCGACATCCAGGACCTCTATCTCGATAGCCTGCGGGCCATCGGCATCGATCCCCTCAATCACGACATCCGCTTCGTCGAGGACGACTGGGAGAGCCCGACGCTCGGCGCCTGGGGCCTTGGCTGGGAGGTGTGGTGCGACGGCATGGAAGTGTCGCAGTTCACCTATTTCCAGCAGGTTGGCGGGTTCGACTGCGATCCCGTGGCGGGCGAGCTCACCTATGGGCTGGAGCGTCTCGCCATGTATGTGCAGGGCGTCGACCGCGTCTTCGACTTGAACTTCAATGGCGGGGAGGGGGCCGACAAGGTCACCTATGGCGACATCTTCCTGCAAGCCGAGCAGGAATACTCCCGCTACAATTTCGAGTACGCCGACACCAAGCTGCTGCTCGACCATTTCCGCGACGCCGAGACCGAATGCCAGGCGCTCTTGGCGCGCGGCGATTCGGGCGAGCGGCATCTCATGGCGCTGCCGGCCTACGACCAGGTGATCAAGGCCTCCCACCTCTTCAATTTGCTCGATGCTCGCGGCGTGATCTCGGTGACCGAGCGGCAGGGCTTCATCCTGCGCGTGCGTGACCTCGCTAAGGCCGCCTGCGCCGCCTGGCTGAAGACCGAGGCGGGCGGCGCCCATGCTTGAAACCTATCGTGCGAAAGAGCCACCGCCGCAAGCGCGCACCTTCCTGCTCAAGCCGAAGCTCAGGTCGTGGACGGGTCGGGTGTGGCGCTTGGACCCGCAGAATTTCCAGCTCATGCTGAAATTCGACGCGAGCCTAAGCCTGTCGGATATCGAGGACACAGAGCTGCGCGCCTGCCTGGCTCCTTTTGCCGCCCAGCTTTCGAGCATTGCCCTTTATCTCGATTATGGGGCGCCCAATCGCCTGCCCGCCCCATGGCCCGTCGGCATCCTCTCGGCCGACCGCAACAAGGATGCCTTCGTCTGCTTCTACGACTTCCTGGAGACGGCGCCCGCCCATGTTCTCGTCCCGCTCGCCGGCGCGGGCGCCCAGTCCGATCTCATGTTCAGTGTCATTCCCTTCAATCTCGAAGCGGATCGGGTGGTCTTTGCGATCACCGATTACGATCTCGGCTTTCATAACCGTATCGGCTAGCCGATGGCTGAGCTCCTGCTTGAGCTGTTCTCCGAGGAGATCCCGGCGCGCATGCAAACCCGCGCGAGCGGCGATCTCGCGCGGCTCCTGGGTGACATGCTGCAAGAGGCGGGGCTCAGCTTCGATCACGTGCGCAGCTTCGCCACGCCGCGGCGCCTCACCGTGGTGGTCGAGGGCCTGCCGGCCCGCTCGCCCGATGTGAGCGAGGAGAAGAAAGGCCCGCGTGTCGGTGCGCCGGACGCCGCTATCCAAGGCTTCCTGAAATCGGCGGGTCTGTCCTCCCTCGACCAGGCGGAGATCCGCGCCGACAAGAAGGGCGACTTCTATGTGGCGGTGATCGAGCGCCCCGGCCGCGCGACGGCGGAGGTGGTGGCCGCCATCGTGCCCGCCATCGTCGCCGCCTTTCCCTGGCCGAAATCCATGCGCTGGGGAAACGGGCGGCTCCGCTGGGTGCGCCCACTGCATTCGGCGCTCTGCCTGCTCGACGGCAAACTGGTGCCCTTCGAGATCGATGGCATCGGCACGGGCAATCAGACGCGCGGCCACCGCTTCCTGGCGCCTGAGCCGTTCAGCGTGAAGAGCTTCGCCGATTATGCGGAGAAGTTGCGGAAAGCGCATGTGATCCTCGATGCCGAGGAGCGAAAGAAGATCATCCTCGACGGCGCCCGCGCTCATGCTGCCCGCGAGGGGCTGACGCTGGTCGAGGACGAGGGCCTGGCGTCCGAGAATGCCGGCCTCACCGAATGGCCGGTGCCCTTGATGGGCTCCTTCGACGAGAGCTTCCTGGCGGTGCCACCCGAGGTGCTCGCCACCGCCATGAAGGCGCATCAGAAGTGCTTCTCGCTCCGGCGTGGGAAGGAGTTGGCCAACCGCTTCATTATGGTCGCCAATCTCCAAGCCAAGGATGGCGGCGAGGCGATCATCGCCGGCAATGAGCGGGTGATCGCAGCTAGGCTCTCAGACGCCAAGTTCTTCTTCGACCAGGACCGCAAGGTGGGGCTTGAGGCCCGCGTGCCGACGCTGAAGGAGATCACTTTCCACGAGAAGCTCGGCAGCCAATATGAGCGCATCCAGCGGGTATGGCGGCTGGCACGCGAGATCGCGCCCTTGGTCGGCGCCGACCCCGATCTCGCCGAGCGCGCCGCGATCCTCGCCAAGGCGGATCTCACCAGCGGCATGGTGGGCGAGTTCCCCGAGCTGCAAGGCGTGATGGGCGGCTATTATGCGCTGGACCAGCAGGAGAACCCGCTGGTGGCGAACGCCATCGCCGCTCATTACAAGCCGCTCGGGCTATCGGATCAGGTGCCGCGCGAGCCGGTGGCGATTGCGGTGGCGCTCGCCGACAAGCTCGACATGCTGGTGGGCTTCTGGGCCATCGATGAGAAGCCTACGGGCTCGAAGGACCCTTACGCGCTCCGCCGCGCTGCTCTTGGCGTCATCCGGATCGTGTTGACCAATGGAATTCGCATCAGCCTTCGCCCCCTCTTCGAGAGGGCGCTGATTGAGTACTTAAATCAAAATCACCTCGAGGTTCGCCGGCAGGTTGGAAAATGGTCCAATCTTAAAGGTTGGGAAAATGTTGCGCCGAGTCATAAGGATGTTCTTAGAGCCTCCTCATCCGCGTATCCGGTTTCTACGTTCGGCGATTTCTTCGCCGACCGCCTGAAGGTTCATCTCCGCGATCAGGGTGCCCGCCACGATCTGATCGATGCGGTCTTCTCGCTGGGCGGTCAGGACGACTTGCTCCTCGTCGTCCGCCGCGTCGAGGCGCTTGGGCGATTCCTTGAAACGGAAGACGGCGCCAACCTCCTCATCGGCACCAAGCGGGCGATCAACATCCTGCGCATCGAGGAGAAGAAGGACGGCAAGAGCTACGATCAGCCGCCCGACTCCAACCTCTTCAAAGTAACTGAGGAAAAGGCCCTCACTCACTTGGTGGATCAGGTCAAGCAGGCGGCGGCGTCGGCCATCGGATGCGAAGACTTCGAGGCGGCCATGGTCGCCATCGCGCTCTTGCGCGCGCCCGTCGATGCCTTCTTCGACCACGTCACCGTCAATGCCGAGGACCCTGCACTCCGCGCCAATCGCTTGCGCCTGCTCAACCGCATCCGCGCCACCACGCTCGCCGTCGCCGACTTCTCCAAGATCGAGGGGTGATTTTCAAAACGCCAGCGACAGCAGAATGAGGATGATCCCGAACGTCGCCACGTTCCAGGCGAGCGAGCGGACCAAGGGGACCCCGAAAGCGTAGAGCGGCACGTAGAGGACACGAGCCCAGAAATAAAGTTGCGCGCCCCACAATGTCATCCAATCGTGCCGCCCCGCCACATGGGCGATCAGGATTGCGGCGGCGAAGAGCGGGAAGGTCTCCAGGAAATTCGACAGCGCCCGCTCCAGCCGGCCGGCAATAGCGGATAAGGGCGGCCTCGGCTCGTCGCGTGGTCCTGCGGCCCACCGATAGCCGGTTTGCAAATTCTTGCTCTGGGCGCTGAGCACGATCTGGACGAGGCCGAGGGCCGCGGCAAGCGCGAGCATGGTGAGTTCAATAGTCATGATCGGCCCCCGTTGACCGTGGCGGATTTTTCCGAGATCGGAGAGTAGGTTGCTGTCATTCCCGCGAAAGCGGGAATCCAGTAAACACCGAACGCGATGTGTTTATCGAAGCGAAGATGAGTACTGGATCGCCCGGTCAAGCCGGGCGATGACAAAGCATATGCTGAGGCCCAACCACCTTTTCGTCTATGGCACCTTGCGATCGGAAAGTCTCCATCCCCTTGCCCGGCGGCTGCAAGCGCAAGCCAAGCTCGTTGGAAAGGCCTCCGTAGCTGGCGTCCTCTACGATCTCGGTCGCTATCCCGGCGCCGCGTTCCCAAAGGATGGCAGAGAGCGGGTCATAGGCGAAATGTTTGCGCTTCGAAACGCGGAGCGCCTACTCATGCAGCTTGACGCCTATGAGGGGGTCGGCGACCGGGGAGCACTCCTCTTCAAGCGCATCGAGATCAAGGTCCGTCTCGACCGAGGCGACGTCGCCGATGCCTGGACCTATGCGCTGCAAGAGGTGCCCAGCCGCGCAAGGCCGATCCCAAGCGGCGATTGGATCGCCCATCTCCGCAGCCGCAACCCACGCGCTGCTAGGCGTTAGGGCTTTCCAGACGGCTACCGCGCTATCGCGTCAGGTTGAATCGCGACAGCTCTTCCCGCTTTTTGTTCGAGCGTGATCTCTTCGGAAAACCGGTTCCCACTTTTCTAAGATCTTGCTCTAAAAGACGCCTCATGAGAGTTGGATGAAGATGAGCCAAGCCCAATCGGCAATGCGACCAAAGGCCAAATGGGTCTACAGCTTTGGCGCCGGCCGCGCCGACGGGAGCGCGGAGCTTGCCGACCTCCTCGGCGGCAAGGGCGCCTATCTCGCGGAGATGTCCCGGCTCGGCCTACCCGTCCCGCCGGGCTTCACCATCTCGGCCGAGGTCTGCACCGCCTATTACGACGCCGGCCGCAAGCTCCCCGATGCGCTGAGGCCCATGGTGGCCGATGCGGTTTCGCGCATTGGCCAGGCCGCCGGCGCACGCTTCGGCGATGTGGACAATCCGCTGCTCGTGTCGGTGCGCTCAGGCAGCCGGGCCTCGATGCCTGGCATGATGGACACGGTCCTCAATCTCGGGCTGAACGACCAGACCGTGGAAGGGCTCGCGCGCCGCGCCTCTGATCGCCGTTTTGCCTACGACACCTATCGCCGCTTCATCCAGATGTATGGCGATGTGGTGATTGGGCTGGGCCACGACCTGTTCGAGGAGGCGCTGGATAACTACAAGCATCTCAAGGGCTTCGAGCTCGACAGCGAGCTCAGCGAAGAGCACCTTGTCGAGATCGTCGCCCGCTTCAAGACGCTCGTAGCCGACGAGCTCGGCCAGCCCTTTCCGCAAGACCTGCAGCTCCAGCTCTGGGGCGCCATCGCCGCCGTGTTCGGCTCCTGGGAGAACGCGCGCGCCAAGGCCTATCGCCGCCTGCACGACATCCCCGACGATTGGGGCACGGCGGTCACCATCCAGGCCATGGTGTTCGGCAATCGGGGCGAACGCAGCGCCACCGGCGTCGCCTTCACCCGCAATCCCGCGACCGGCGAGAAGACGCTTTACGGCGAGTTCCTGGTGAACGCCCAAGGCGAGGACGTGGTGGCGGGCTTGCGCACGCCGCAATCCTTGACCGAGGCGGCAAGACAGGCCTCGGGCGACAGCCGGCCGTCGCTTGAGACCCTGATGCCCGATGTGTTCGCCGATCTCACGGCAAGCGCGGCCAAGCTCGAATCTCATTTCCGCGACATTCAGGACATCGAATTCACCGTGGAGGAGGGCAAGCTCTGGATGCTGCAGAGCCGCTCCGGCAAGCGCAGCATGCAGGCGGCGCTGAGGATCGCCGTCGACATGGCGGAAGACGGGCTGATCAGCCGCGAGGACGCCGTCGCAAGCATCGACGCCGCCCAGCTCGACCAGCTCCTGCATCCGATGCTTGATCCGGACGCGGAGAGGACGGTCATTGGCCAAGGCCTGCCCGCCTCGCCCGGTGCCGCGTCGGGCGAGCTCGTCTTCGACGCCGACGAGGCGGTGCATCTCAAGGCTCACGGCCACACGCTGATCCTGGCGCGGGTCGAGACCTCGCCCGAGGACGTGCAGGGCATGCACGCGGCCGCCGGCATTCTCACCACCCGCGGCGGTATGACGAGCCATGCCGCGGTGGTGGCGCGCGGCATGGGGCGGCCTTGCGTCACCGGTGCCGCCTCAGTGCAGATCGACCTCGACAAGGAGACGCTGCAGGCGGGTGGCGTGCTCCTGCACAAGGGGGACATCGTCACCATCGACGGCTCCAGCGGCCAGATCATCAATGGCCGCGTGGCCATGCGCGAGCCGGAGCTTTCCAGCGATTTCAACACGCTCATGGGCTGGGCCGACAAGATCCGCCGCATGCGCGTGCGCGCCAATGCCGACACGCCGGCGGACGCGCGCCAGGCGCGGGCCTTCGGCGCCGAGGGCATCGGGCTCTGCCGCACCGAGCATATGTTCTTCAACGAGGAGCGTATCCTCGCCATGCGCCAGATGATCCTGGCCGAGGATGAGGAGGGGCGCCGCCGCGCGCTTGCCAAGCTGCTCCCCATGCAGCGGCAGGACTTCGTCGAGCTGTTCAAGATCATGGCCGGCTTGCCGGTGACCATCCGCTTGCTCGACCCGCCTTTGCACGAGTTCCTACCCCATGGCGAGGAGGCGATCGTCGAGGTCGCCGCCGCCATGGGCGTGAGCGTGAACCGGCTGAAGCGGCGGGTCGGCGGCTTGCGTGAGTTCAACCCCATGCTCGGCCATCGCGGCTCCAGACTCCTGGTGAGCTTCCCCGAGATCGCCGAGATGCAGGCGCGCGCGATCTTCGAGGCGGCGATCGAGGCGGGGCGGAGCTTGGGGGTCCAAGTGGTGGCGGAGGTCATGGTGCCGCTGGTCACCGCCAAGGCCGAGCTCGACTTCATCAAACAGCGCATCGATGCCGTGGCCCGTGCCGTCGAGAAGGAGCAGGGCGTGGAGCTCAGCTATTCGGTCGGCACCATGGTGGAGCTTCCGCGCGCCTGCCTGAATGCCGGCGAGATCGGCCAGAGTGCTGCGTTCTTCTCCTTCGGCACCAATGACTTGACCCAGACGACCTTCGGCCTCAGCCGCGACGACGCCGGCCGCTTCCTCGGCGAATACACCGACAAGGGGATCATTCAGCACGACCCCTTCGTGACGCTCGATTCCGCCGTGGGCGAGCTGATGCAAATCGCCGTGGAGCGGGGGCGGAAGGCTCGACCCGACCTCAAGATCGGCATTTGCGGCGAGCATGGCGGCGACCCGGAGACCATTCGTTTCTGCGAGGAAATCGGGCTCGACTACGTGTCCTGCTCTCCCTACCGGGCGCCGATTGCCAGATTAGCCGCCGCGCAGGCCGTTTTGGGGCGGAAGCTAAGCACTCGTTAGCCCTCTGGTGCAGAAATCCGCCAAATCCTCCGTTCACCACAATTTGTCCCAATTTCTCCGGCAGCCTCAGCTCAACTAGACGGGAATCCGGGCAAAACCGGTGGGGGACTTCTAACTAAGCTTCTGATTTTCCCACCCTTTTTGACTGGTTCCAAATGGGGACTAAAGCTCTGAGCGAGGGCCCTTAAACCGGGCGTCACGCATCAGGGCCTTGCGAAAGATGGCTGCGGGAACCGCCTGACTCCGCAAGAATACGGGGACTTAGCCCTGGAGGGACCATGGGCCGGCGTTCATTTCGTCGGTTGTGGCACGTTATTGCTGCGCTCGTGCCGCTGCCTTTGATCGGATTGGGTTACGTTGGGGCGGTACCTGGCAACAGGATTGCCTTTCAGATCGAGCTTTGGCTCGCCGGGCATGGCTCCGTGCATGCGCTCTCCGCAAGCTTGAGCGACAGCGCCGAGCCGCACCAGCCGCTGCCGCGCGAGGCCGCGCCGCTGTTCCGGACCATGGGCAAGGGCCCGAGGGCCGACCGCTATCTCCTGGTCAAGACCACCACCTACGCCGGCAAGCAGATTATGGCTGGGGCGGTATCCGACATGACGGGATCGCTGGGCGGCCAGGGCGGGGTGTTCCGCGTCAAGAAGAGCGACCGGCTGAACCCGCCGGTGACCCAGGCGGCGCTCCGCGGCGCTATGGATGAGAGCCTCTCCGAGGCAATGTTCATGACCTCGGCCCCGCACTTTGAGCAGGCCCTCGATTTTGGCGGCGCGCCGCGCTCACCCGACACCATCGCTTATCACCCCACCGAAGACGCCATGAGCTTCAAGTCCAAGGGCGAGAGCGAGGCCGAGTTCGAGGAGCGCGAGCGCCGCTGTCTCGCCACCGCCATCTATTTCGAGGCGCGCGGCGAGCCGGTCCGCGGCCAGATCGCCGTAGGCCAGGTGATTCTCAATCGGGTGCGCAGCCCGCAATTCCCGCAGACCATTTGCGGCGTCGTCTATCAAGGGCAAATGCAGAAGGGCTGCCAATTCTCCTTCGCCTGCGACGGCCACACCGACATGCCCCGCAACGACGACCAATGGGCGCTCGCCCAGGATCTCTCGCGGCAGATCACTTCCGGTCAGGTCTGGCTGCCGGAGGTGGGCTACTCGACCTTCTACCACGCCGACTATGTCAGGCCGAGCTGGGTCAAGAGCATGAGCAAGATCGACGAGATCGGCCGCCACATCTTCTACAAGAAACGCAACGAGGAGCCGTACATCGTGCAGCAGGAGGCCTCGGCCGCGCCACCGCCCGGTGCCTCTAACGCCGCTTCGGCTGGCGCAGCCGCGCCCGCTATGGCACTTGCCTCCTCGTCGGCGAGCGACGCCTCTATCGCCTCCACTCCAGCGATAAATCTAAGCTTGTTGCCGAGTGAGTGAGGGCGCCGACCGAGATCAGGTCGACGCCGGAGAGCGCGATCTCCCGCACCGTCTCTAGGCTGACGCCGCCCGAGGCCTCGGTCTTCACGCGCCCAGCGACGAGGCGCACCGCCTCCTTCAGCATCGCCACATCCATATTGTCGAGCAGCACCGCGTCGATCGGGAAGGCGAGCGCCTCGCCGAGCTGATCGATTGTGTCGACCTCGACCTCGATCTTGACGAGATGGCCGATGCGGGTGCGGAGCCTTCCGAGTGCGTTGCTAAGCCCACCTGCCGCGGCGATGTGATTGTCCTTGACCAGCACCGCGTCATAGAGCCCGAAGCGGTGGTTGACGCCACCGCCGGCTCTCACCGCGTATTTCTCCAGCGCGCGCAGACCAGGCGTCGTCTTGCGCGTGCAGGCGATGCGGGCGCGCGTGCCTTCGACCGCGGCCACATAGGCAGCGGTCATGGTGGCGATGCCGCTCAAGCGGCCGAGGAAGTTGAGCGCCACCCGCTCGGCCGTAAGCAGCGCCCGCGTTTTGCCCGCGACGCGCGCCAGCAGGGCGGCCGCTTCGACTCTGGCACCGTCCTGCACGGCGCGGTGAAACTGCATATCGGGGTCCAGGGCGGCGAAAGTGGCCTCGGCGAGATCGAGACCGGCGATGACGCCCTCCTTGCGCGCGACGATCGTAGCTTCGGCCTCGGCATCGGAGGGGATGATGGCGTCGGTGGTGATATCGCCTGCCGTGCCGAGATCCTCGGCCAACGCCGCGGCAACGGCGCGCTGGACGAGAAAGCGCGGCAGGTGAAGCGCGCCTGCTTCAGGCATGGAGGGCGGCAAGACGGGCAGCCTTCGGGCGATCGGCCTCTGCCGCGTCGGCGGCGATGGCGCAGGCTTGCCCCAATGTCAGCATGCTGCGCTTGGCGAGCTTAGGGTCGGCTTGCGGATAGTCGCTGCGGAAATGGGCGCCGCGGCTCTCCTTCCGCGCATGCGCCGCGGCCGTGATCAGCTTCGCTGTGGTCAGCATATTGATGAGGCGGCGATCGCGGCCGGCGTCTTTCTCCAGCGATGCGATCACACTTAAGGCGCGGACGAGCGAGGGGCCGTCGCGGATCACGCCAACCTCGGCGGTCATGGTGCGGCGAAGGCGCTGCAGCAACCGCGCCGAGCCGGGCTCCGGCGCCGGCGCCGGCGCCGCACCGGCCGACGAAACAAATCTCGGGTCGAGCCGCCGCACCTCGCCATCGGCCAGAGCCGAAATCTCGGCGATGTCATGGGCGATACGGGCGCCGAACACCACCGCCTCGAGCAGCGAGTTGGAGGCGAGCCGGTTGGCGCCATGCGCACCCGTCGAGGCCACCTCGCCGCAGGCCCACAGCCCGTCCACGGTGGTGCGGCCTCTAGCATCGGTGAGCACGCCGCCCATGTGATAGTGGGCGGCGGGCGCCACCGGCACCGGCTCGCGCGTGGGGTCGAGGCCGGCGCTTCGGCAGGCTGCATAGACGGTGGGGAAGCGCTCGGCGAGCCCCGCGCCAAGCGCCCGGCAGTCGAGGAAGGCGCCGCGGCCGCTTATTACCTCGCCATAGACCCCGCGGGCGACCACGTCGCGCGGGGCAAGCTCGGCGTCCGGGTGGATCGCGCCCATGAAGCGCATCCCGGCGCCATTGATCAGCACCGCACCTTCGCCTCGGAGCGCTTCGGTGGCGAGAGGGGCGGGGTCGCGGCCGATATTGAGCGCGGTCGGATGGAACTGCACGAACTCGGCATCGGCAATCACGGCGCCGGCACGCGCCGCAATGGCGATGCCTTCGCCGCGGGCCTCGCGCGGATTGGTGGTGATGGCAAAGAGCTGGCCCGAGCCGCCGGTGGCGAGCACCACGGCGCGCGCCGGCAGCAGGAGAGGCGAGGCGGATAGGCCCGCATGCGCCGGCATCAGCTCGACGCCGGCGACCTGGCCGTCTCTGAGTCTGAGATCGCTCGCGGCGAAGCCTTCGAGAAGCGTGATGGAGGGCGTGCGCCGCACGGTGTCGGCGAGCGCCGCCATGATGGCGCGGCCGGCGGTGTCGCCCTTGACGTGGAGGATGCGATTCCTGCCATGGGCGGCCTCGCGGCCGAAGCTCAAATGGCCTTCGAGGTCGGCATCGAAGGGCACGCCATAGGAGAGCAGGTCCTCGATGCGCCCGCGCGCCTCCTGCGCCATGAACAGGGCGACCTTCTCGTCCACGATGCCGGCTCCGGCACTGATGGTGTCGGCGGCATGGGCCTCGGGACTGTCGCCTTCGGCGAGCGCCGCCGCGATGCCGCCTTGCGCCCAGAGGCTGGAGGCGCCCTCGCCGAGATGGGCGCCGGAGACGACCGTCACCGGCAGCGGCGCAAGCTTGAGCGCCGTGAACAGGCCGGCAAGGCCTGCGCCGATAATGACCACGCCGCCTTGGGCGGGGTCATGAGTTTGCGTGGTGCTCTTGGTCATCGGAGGCCTGCCCTTTCAAGGGCGCCGGCTCAGTGGTTGAGATTGATCATGCGCTCGACCGAAGCCCGCGCCCGCAGGGCGATTCCTGAGTGCACCGTCACCTCCTCTTTGAGGAAGAGGAGGGACTCTAGGATCTTCGGCAGCGTGATCCGCTTCATATGCGGGCAGAGATTGCAGGGCCGTACGAACGCGACGTTCGGCGCCTCCACCGCGACGTTGTCGCTCATCGAGCACTCGGTCACCAGCAGCACCTTGCTGGGCTGGTGGTCGTGCACCCATTTGATCATGCCGCTGGTCGAGCCGGTGAAGTCGGCCTCCGCGATCACGTCGGGCGCGCATTCAGGGTGGGCGATGATCTTCACGCCGGGGTCCGCCTCGCGATAGGCGCGCAGCTCCTCAGCCGTAAAGCGCTCATGCACCTCGCAATGGCCCTTCCAGGTGATGATCTCGACGCGCGTCTGCGTCTGAACCCATTTGGCGAGATATTCATCGGGGATGAGGATGACGCGCGGCTGCCCAAGCGACTCCACCACGCGCACCGCGTTGGACGAGGTGCAGCAGATGTCGGACTCCGCCTTCACCTCGGCGGAGGTGTTCACATAGGTGACCACCGGCACGCCCGGATAGGCCTCGCGCAGCGCCCGCACGTCGGCGCCGGTAATCGAGGCGGCGAGCGAGCAGCCGGCGCGACTGTCCGGGATCAGCACCAGCTTGTCGGGATTGAGCAGCTTGGAGGTCTCGGCCATGAAGTGCACGCCGCCCTGCACGATGATGTCGGCGTCGGTCTTGGCCGCCTCGCGGGCGAGCTGGAGGGAGTCGCCCACCACGTCGGCGACGCAGTGGAAGATCTCGGGCGTCATATAGTTATGGCCGAGCACCACCGCGTTCCGCGCCCGCTTCAGGTCGTTGATGGCCTTGATGTAAGGCGCAAAGCCAGGCCACTCGATGGGCGGGATGATACGGGCGACGCGCTCATAGAGATGGGCGGTTTCCCGCGCCACCTCCGGCGTGTAGGCGAGGTCGGGCAGGACCAGCGTCGGGGCGGCCGGCGTCAGCGTCGCAGGCGCTAGCGTCGTGGGCGATGTGGCCTGGGTGCGACTCTGGTGAACAGCCGATGGCTGTAGCCTCATGGCCTGGTTCCTTCCCTGTGTTCCGTGGTCCATAATGCTCATGGTGAGTATATATGGGCCGCTAAACATCCGGCACAAGGCCGGCCGGCGCTTCCCGCTATTCTCAGTTTGAGTATAGGGGAGCGGGACGCGGATTCCTAGAGCCCGCGGCGATGCGCCATCGAGCAAGGGGTAGGTCCGTAAATATGCGAGGGAGGCAGAGGCGCGATTTAGCGGCCCCGTGCTATCCTCGCCGCATGAACAAAGGGACTAAGATGCGCAAACGCTGTAGCACTCGGCCAAAAAGCACGGCCAGCAAAACAGGCGACTTCACGCTTGGACGGCGCAGCTTCGCGAAGATCAGCGCGCTTGAGGACATCCATCTGTCTAAGGAAATGGAACGAGACTTTAGGGAGTTCGACCGAATGGGGCTCTCCGGCGAAAAGCGACGACGCGCCATCGTGGTCAAATACGCACGGAAGCCACTGACCTGAGTGGTATACGCTGCCTCTCCTGATCCGTACTGTTATCGAGGAACGACGGTCCTCAAGAACGTTCCTGGCATCCGTGACGCTGCGGCGCTTAGGCAATTCGAAGCTGCAATTACGGCGCAACGCGCGGACGAGCCGCTTCCTGGCGGGCGCCTCAGCGTTCGGCACTACCAAGCCATTCACCACCACCTGTTTCAGGATGTGTATCGCTGGGCGGGGCGCATTCGTACCGTACGGATCAGCAAGGGCAACAGCACCTTTTGCTACCCCGAGCACATTCATGACCAACTAAGGAGAACCTTCAATTAGCTGCGAGAGCGGGAGTTCCTTCGCCGACTAACACCTGAAGCCTTTGCCAGTGGCACAGCGCACTTTTTTGCCGAGCTCAATGCCATTCATCCTTTTCGCGACGGCAATGGGCGGACGCAGCTTTCTTTCGTTGCTCTTCTTGCCGCGCAAGCCGGTTACCCACTCGCGCTCAGACGGTTGGCTCCCAGGGCTTTTCTTAGGGCCGCAATCACAAGTTTCTATGGCGACGAGCGGCCGTTGACGGCGGAATTTCGGCGGTTGATTGATGCCTCCACCAGACGGGGAAGCTAGCTCTTCAGCCGGTAGCCGGTCCTGAACATCCACCACACCGCCATAAGGCACAGCACCAGGAACAGGGCGGTCATGGTGAGGCTAACCCCCACGCTCACATCGGCGATGCCGTAGAAGCTCCAGCGAAAGCCGCTGATGAGATAGACGACGGGATTGAAGAGGCTCACCGTGCGCCACGCCGGGGGCAGCATGTCGATCGAATAGAACGCGCCGCCGAGGAAGGTGAGGGGCGTGATGACCAGCATCGGGATGAACTGCAGCTGCTCGAATCCCGTGGCCCAGATGCCGATCATGAAGCCGAAGAGGCAGAAGGTCGCCGACGTGAGCACGAGGAAGGCGACCATCCACGCCGGGTGGAGGATCTGGATCGGCACGAAGAGCGCCGAGGTCGCGAGGATGACGAGCCCGAGAAGCATCGACTTGGTCGCCGCCGCGCCCACGTACGCGAGGACCGTTTCCAGAGCGGAGACCGGCGCCGAGAGCAGCTCGTAGATCGTGCCCGTGAACTTCGGCAGGTAGATGGCGAACGACGCGTTGTTGAGGCTCTCCGTGAAGATGGAAAGCATGATGAGCCCCGGCACGATGAAGGCGCCGTAGCTGATGCCCTCGATTTCGGTGATGCGCGAGCCGATGGCGGCGCCGAACACCACGAAATAGAGCGAGGTGGAGAGCACCGGCGACACGATGCT